>JAAWOU010000104.1 GCA_022799755.1 Lachnospiraceae bacterium | reverse complement strand
TGTTTCGCTTGTATCATGCTTCTGAATGGTTTTTGGGCGAAATGGGCAGAGGATATGCGGGATTGCCTTTAGAGGATAATCGGGGTTGCCCCTGGACATTCGTTATCCCGAGGCACTCCCGAATAGCCAGTGAGGGCAATCTGGGATAGCCCCGGAAAGAGAATAGAGTAAGTTAAAATGACCTTGTAGAAAGGAGATATCCTTTCTGCAAGGTCATTGTGCTTCACGATCATCGAATTCTGGGAGAAAGCCCTGTTTATCCTCCCAGATTGCGCAGGAATTCACCGGTCTTCTGCTCCTGATACGCTCCCGCGTAGGAGCCGTCCAGCAGATGCTTTAGCCCTGTATCCATGAATTCCGCCCAGCTTTCCTTTTCATGCCTTACCAGAATCGGGAAATAGAGCACGCCGTTCTTCTTCGCCGCGTCCTGATCTCCCGGGGCGTCGCCGCACATGAGCACATGATCCGGCGCGTAGCCTTTCTTCAGGAGCTCCCCGATACAGAAAGCCTTGCTTCCCGCGTCCTGGGCCAGGACAATGTCCGTATGCTCCAAAAGTCCGTACAGCTCCCACTCGTCCAGCACGGCTCCCAGGTTGGCGCTGGACACGATGGCCACGTCAGCGTACTGTTCCGCGTAGGAAAGGGCTTCCTTTACACCCGCAAAGGGAAGCTTCTCGGACTCTGGCAGTTCGTTGATGGAGGCGTTCACCGCCAGGCTCCAGCTCAGGGCTTTGGGCAGGATGACGCTGCTTGGATTTTCCGCCATGGCACGTTTCACGGCATCGTTGGATAGCTCGGGGCTGTTAGCGGCCCACGCCACCAGCGTGTCCAAATCATCGATTTTCCGATAAGTGCGGTCAATTTCCTGCAGGGCCATGGACAATCCCTTGAAGCGGTTGATGCCCCGGGTCATGGTGTAGAGATTGATTTCGTTCCAGCGGGTTAAAATCGCCTCTTTCCACTCCTCCAGGCCCCACTCTGTCACCATGCAGGGGCCAAAGCAGCGGATGTGCTTGATGTCCATGGTATCCATGGCGCAGCCGTCGCTGTCTACGCAGACGAGGAAGTCTTTCTTCTTTTGGTAGGTCGAGAGTGTGTTCGCCATTTTTATCCTCCTTTTTGGCTGATTAATTGATTCCCATATCTTTTCGGTATATCTTCGGTGTCTTTCCCTGTAGCTTCTTGAAAGTCCGTGTAAAGTAATTGGCGTCGGAGAAGCCGCAGCGGGAAGCGATTTCCCCCACGGACAGGTTGGATGCGTTCAGCAGAAACAATGCCTGCCGGATGCGGGTATAGTGGATATAATCCGTGACAGTCATGTTCGTCTCTTTCTTGAAAAGCGAGGACAGATAGGAGGAAGAGACGGAGCAGAGGTCTGCGAGGCTGGACAGGGACAGGTCCGCGTTGTAGTGAAAGTCCACATAGTCCATACAAGTCTGGACCAAAAAGGAATAGGCCCGCCTGGAATAGTTGTTCACCAGCATACAGTATCTGCGGACCAGAGTGCTGGGCAGGGGCATCAGCTGGTCGGGCATCAGAGCGGACTCGATCTGGATGCTCAGCTGTCTGGAGAGATTGTCGATGTGGAGCGGATGGACATGGCTCCTCTCCACGGCCTTGCGCAGCAGAGTGTTGAAAGACAGCAGGAGATTTTTCTGATTGCGGATGGGGTCCGAGATCCGCGCGGGTATCTTGTACTGGCTCAGCTGGAAAAAGGCGTCCATGGACTGCTGGAGATTACCCGCCGCCACCGCGGTCAGCAGCGCATTCTCCCATTGATAGCGCTCCTCCACGGCTTTTATGGCCACGTCGGGCATGTCGGGGAAAGGGCAGTCCGGGGTACAGGCCGGAGAAAAATCCAGAGAATCATTATTGATCTCTATGAACTTCGGCGGGAATCCGTACTGATTCAGAAAGAAACCCACCAGCTGGTTCCAGACGTCAAGTGACGGAAACAGAGGAACCCGGTGGTAGAATTCTATGAAATCCTGCTGCAGGGGGGGCATAATGCCCTGCTTTTCCATGAGCTCAAGCAGCGCGGATTTGTTGATCGGCGCATGCAGAAGAGGGCCTATGGAGCAGATACAGGAGCCCGGCCCAGAGGACAGCCCGGGCGCCTCACTGTCCCGGGGAAAGCGAATTAAAGTATAGTGCAGCTTCAGATCGTCCTCATACAGATAGTATACGCCCGAATCCAGATGCCGATTCAGAGCGTCTGCCAGCCTGCCGTAGTCGAAATTCCGGAATATTTTTCCCCGAAATCCATAGTCTATGTTCTGTATCTCATTGTAATCCGGCCCGAACAGCAGAACCTGTATTCCGAGGCAGCGGCACAGGGAAACAAAAGTGTCAAAAATACCAGGGTTCATCAAAATGCCTCCAAATCAATTATCTTAACTATAGTATCATAAAATAATGCTAAAATCAATTAAAATTGTCCTATGAAAATTTGGGGATTTTTAATATAATTTTTATAATCTGTATAAAATATAGTGTGAATTTTAACGAGCTAAGGAGGACGATTATGCGGAATCTGATTCACCTGAACCAGGACTGGAGATTCATCCAAAAAGATGCGGGGCTTCCCGAGACCCTGCCGGAGGACTGGGAGAAAATCGATCTGCCCCATTCGTGGAATGCGGTGGACGGCCATGACGGGAACGGCGGCTATGACCGCGGCTGTTACTGGTATGCGAAGAGCTTCCGGACGCCGAAGCAGCCGCTGGCAGGGGGAAGAGTGTATGTGGAGTTCCCCGCGGCGGGGCAGCAGGCGCGGTGCTATGTGAACGGTAAGGAGGCGGTCTACCATGAGGGCGGCTATTCGCTGTTTCGGGCGGATATTACCGATCTGTGCGTGGAGGAAGGGGAGAATCTGCTGGCAGTGGCCTGCAGCAATGAGAACAAGAGCAACGTATATCCCCAGGCGGCAGACTTTACTTTCTACGGCGGTCTGTACAGAGGCGTGAATCTGATCAGCGTGCCCGATGCCCATTTTGACCTGGATTACTTCGGAGGACCCGGAGTGCAGGTGACGCCCGTGCCCTGCGAGTGCGGCGGCGCCACCTTTGAGCTGGAATCCTGGGTCACGGGCGGTGACGAGAATTTCACGGTGATGTACTCCGTGAGAGATGCCCAGGGCAGGGAAGTGGCATCTGCCGTGCGCCCCGCGGATCAGACGAATGTCACCGTCTATGTACCCGATGTGACCAGATGGGATATCGATAATCCCTATCTGTACACGGTGACGGCTACCCTCCAGCGCAGGAACGAGGCGTATGACGAGGTGACCGTGAAAGCGGGCGTCAGGAGCTTCTCCTGCGATCCGGAGAAAGGCTTCGTCATCAATGGGGTTCCCACTCCCCTGCGGGGCGTGAGCAGACATCAGGACCAGCTGTACAAGGGCAATGCGCTGACCAGAGAGGATCATTACGCGGATGCCAGGATCATCAAGGAGCTGGGGGCCAATACCATCCGTCTGGCCCACTATCAGCACTCCCAGGACTTCTACGATGCCTGCGACGAGATGGGATTCGTCATCTGGGCGGAGATTCCGTTCATCAGCGTTATGAACGCGGATCCTGCGGCACACCAGAACTGTATCAGCCAGATGAAAGAGCTGATCATCCAGAACTACAACCATCCCAGCATCTGCTTCTGGGGCGTGTCCAATGAAATCCTCATCGGCGGCATTTCGGAGCAGCTGGTGGAGAACCACAAGGAGCTGAACGCCCTGTGCAAGGAGCTGGATCCCACCAGGCTCACTACCATCGCCCACGTGTCCATGACGCCCATCGAGAGCCCCATGCACGGCATCACGGACGTGGAGAGCTACAACCATTACTTCGGCTGGTACGGCGGCAAGACGGAGGAGAACGGTCCCTGGCTTGACAATTTCCACAAGATACATCCGGAAATCTGCTTAGGGCTGTCCGAATACGGCTGCGAGGGCATCATCACCTACCACGGCCCCAACCCCGCCTGCAAGGACTACAGCGAGGAATACCAGGCTCTGTACCATGAGCATATGGCAAAGGTGCTGGACGAGAGGCCCTGGATGTGGTCCAGCCATGTATGGAACATGTTCGACTTCGGCTGCGCGGCCAGGAACGAGGGCGGCGTGGCAGGCCGCAACAACAAGGGACTGGTCACCATGGACCGCAAGACGAAGAAAGACAGCTACTATGTCTACCAGGCATACTGGAGCAAGGAGCCCATGGTGCATCTGTGCGGCAGGCGCTATGCCCAGAGGGCAGGGGAGACCACCCAGATCAGGGTCTATTCCAATCAGCCCACCGTGGCGCTGTATCTGAACGGAAAGCCGGCAGGGGAACAGTCTGCGGACAAGGTGTTTGTCTTTGAGGTGGCGCTGGAAGAGGGCTTCAACATGGTCACGGCAGTGGCCGGGGACATAAAGGACAGCATGACGTTAGAGAAAGTGGAGAAAGAGCCCGCCATCTACGTGCTGCCCGAGGTGAACGAGAGGGCAGAGGGCGTGGCCAACTGGTTCAAGCTGGCAGGGGACCTGGATCTGGAGGCTCCCATGGAGTTCCCGGAGGGTAAGTACAGCGTCAAAGACACCATGGAAGAGCTTTCGAAATGTCCCGAGGCATTTGAGATCGTGCACAACGCCGTGAAACTGGCCACGAACTTCGATGTGGCGCCCGGCGTGGGTATGTGGGACATGATGAAAGGCATGACGCCGGAGAAGATGTGCGGCATGATGAGTTCTGCAATGCCCAAGGGATTCCTGGAGAGCATCAATGCCAAGCTGATCGAGATTGACAGGAAATAAACAGACAAAAAGCAGTAAAAAAGGAAGCGAAGACAGTCCCTGTACAGAGATGCCGGCGGCGAGAGCGGCAGTACGGCTCTGCCGCGTGGCGTCAAAGCGCAGGGACAAACCCAGAATAGGAGAAAAATATGAGTAGCAATTCTTCCAAGTATTATGGCGAAAACGGTATCCACCGCGTCCCGCTGTGGCGCATCGGCGGCTTTGCGCTGAACAATACCGCTACGAACATGTACCTGTTTTTGATGAACTATGTGGCATATTATCTGGGCGGCTTTGCCGGGGTGGCAACAGTGACGGCCTCCAGTTTCGCAATGATGATGCGTATCTGGGACGGCGTGACGGATCCGTTCATCGGATTCGTGGTTGACAAGACCAACGGTAAGTTCGGAAAGAACCGGCCTTTCATGGTGATCGGCAATGTGATTCTGCTTGTGATGAGCTTTATCATGTACCATGTGACACATATGCTGCCCGAGAACAATGCGCTCCGCTTCGGATTCTTCATCGTAATCGCGGCGGTCTATTATGTGGGCTATACGTTCCAGTGCGTGGTCACCAAGTCGGCCCAGAGCTGTCTGACCAACGATCCCAAGCAGCGGCCTTTGTTTGCCGTATTTGACGGTATCTACAATACTTTCCTGTGGACCGGCTTTGCGATCCTGGCAGCGAAATTGCTGGCAAAGCATACCACGCCGGATCTGGACGGCATTCTCACCACGGGCTTCTATCATGATCTGTGGTGGATCACGGCACTCCTCAGCGCGGTCTTCACGGCCATAGCCGTCTTCTCCATAGCGCCCAAGGACAGGAGCGAATTCTTCGGAACCGGCAAGGCGGTCAAAGTAGGCCTGAAAGATTACTGGGAGACCCTCAAGGGCAACCGAGCCATCCAGATGCTGGTGGTGTCGGCTTCCACCGACAAGCTGGCGGCTTCCGCGAAGACCAGCGCGGTGACAATCGTATTGTTCGGCGTTGTGGCAGGCAACTTTGCCCTGAACGGAACGCTGACCGGCTTTATATCCATACCCAGTACGATTCTGCTGATCTGCGGCGTGGCGGGGCTGGCCACTACCCTGGGCCAGAGGAAAGCCATGCTGATCGGGTCCTGGGGAGAGATCATTGTATGCGCACTGCTGGGTATTCTCTGGATCTTCGGAGACCCCAGGAGCATGAACAGTGCGAACGGCGGTCTGCAGTGGGGATATTTCGCGATTCTTTACGTAGTGCTCAGCATAGCCCAGGGCGGCTTCCAGGGCGTTGCCGGAAATATCGTTATTCCCATGACAGCGGACTGCGCGGATTATGAGGTGTACCGTACCGGAAAATATGTGCCCGGCATGATGGGAACTCTGTTCAGCTTTGTGGACAAGATCATTTCGTCCCTGGCGCCCATGGTGGCCGGCCTGATGTTCGCCGCCATCGGGTTCAAGGATCAGCTCCCCAACGCCAGCACGCCTTACAGTACATCCCTGCTCTATGTGTCGGTATTCCTGGCATACGGCATGATCATCCTGGGCTGTCTGTGCAATGTGGTTGCCCTGAAGTTCTATCCGCTGACCAAGGAGAAAATGCAGTCCATCCAGGCCGAGGTGGCGGCTATCAAGGCAAAGGCCATGAAAGAGTCGGCATAAAGTTACATACGGACAAAGTCCGGCCGACGCCATGCGCCCGGTTGTCAGACAAATGGGAGGCGGTTTTGCAATAATCGCGGCTGACGGGTGCCATAACAGGATTTGCATACGGAAAAGGAAACAGGGGAGCGCCAGCATGAAGAAAAAGAATTCCGGTGGGACAAAAAATGAAGTGACTATGGAGGAATACCTTGCGGCAAAGGCCGAACTGGACGCCGTGAGGGAGGAATACGGTATCCGGCCCAAGGAGGGGAAGATTTCCAGGGCCATCTCCAACTTTTTCGACAAGAGAGATGCCAAAGAACTCCAGACCGTGAACCGGAAGAAATATCTGCTGCTGGCGCTTTTCACCGGATGGATGGGCGGGCACCGCTTCTATGCCAGACAATGGGTCGTGGCCGTCCTGTACCTGGCGCTGTTCTGGACAGGATTCCCCCTGGCCATGACCATCATCGACCTGCTGGCGGCCATCCCTAAGGAAGCGGATAAAGAAGGGAATATATGTGTATAATACATGACAATAGAATCCGCAAAGCGGATTCTATTGTACAGGCCATTGGAGTATCCGCAAAGCGGATTCTATTGTACAGGCCATTGGAGTATCCGCAAAGCGGATTCTATTGTACAGGCCATTGGAGTATCCACGAAGTGGATTCTATTGTACCAGACAATGCCGGAATCCGTCTCTTTGGATTCCAGTGTGCAAGACTACAGCTAGGCGGGACTATTTGTACCAGGGAGAAAGTTTCAAAGGGACAAAAGGTTCCGCCACAATTTTACAGACATGACAGGAAATCCGGCTGCTTTGTTCGCTTCACCCCATACCGGGAGAAAGCCTTGCGGATGCAGATACGGATGTACATGAAAGAAAGGAGAGAACTGCAGTATGGTCAATATGAAAGAGAACCCCTTTTACCTGTCCGATGAGGATTGTAAATGGGTAGAAGACACAATCAAAGATATGACGCTGGACGAGAAGATAGGACAGCTCTTCTTCAACATGGGCTCCAGCAGGGACGAAGAATACCTGAAAATGACCGTGAACAAGTACCACATAGGCGGCATCCGCTACAACCCTGCCACGGCGGATGAGGTTCATGAGCAGAACCGCATCCTCCAGGAGAACAGCAAGATTCCCCTGATCATCGCCTGCAACACGGAGAACGGCGGAGACGGCGCCTGTGTGGACGGCACTACCATTGGCAGCCAGACCAAAATCGGAGCTACCCGCAACGTGCAGTACGCCTACAATCTGGGCTATATGTCCAATAAGGAAGCTTCTGCTGTTGGCTGCAACCTGTCCTTTGCCCCGGTCAGCGATATCCTATACAACTGGGAGAACCCGGTCATCGGCATCCGCACCTACGGAAATGATGTGGACAGGGTGACAGAGATGACAAAGGCTTACATGGACGGTGCTCATGCCAACCCTGGCTTTTGCTGCGCGGCCAAGCATTTCCCTGGCGATGGTCTGGACTTCAGGGATCAGCATGTGGCCAACAGCGTGAACGATTTCAGTTGTGAGGAGTGGGACGCCACTTTCGGCAAGGTATACCAGAACCTCATCGACAACGGCCTGGAGGCCATCATGGCAGGCCATATCATGCAGCCTGCTTACACCAGGCATTTCAACCCGGAAATTGCGGATGACGATATCATGCCCGCCACTCTTTCACCGGAGTTGATTACCGATCTGCTGCGGGGGAAGATGGGCTTCAATGGCATGGTGCTTACGGACGCCTCCCACATGGTAGGCTTAACCTGCCGCATGAAGCGCTGCGACCTGATGCCTGCGGCCATTGCCGCCGGTGTGGACATGTTCCTGTTCTTCAATGATATGGACGAGGACTTTGAGGCCATGAAGCAGGGCTACCTGGACGGCAGGATCACCGAAGAGCGTTTAAATGATGCGCTGCACCGCATATTGGCTTTGAAAGCCCATATGGGACTGCACAAAAAGGCAAAGACGGACCTGGTTCCACCGAAAGCTCAGGTGCATGAGATTGTGGGCTGTGACGCGCACAAGGCCATGCAAAAAGAGATTTCTGACAAGTCTGTCACTTTAGTGAAATATAAAGATAAGGACGTACTGCCCTTGACACCGGAGAAGTATAAGCGCATTATGATTGTCTACGTGAAAGGCTTAGAGGCCCCCGGCCTGGGAGCCCTCATGGGCAAAAACAAGGTCTCCCCTGCCCAGAAGCTGAAAGACAGACTGGAGGCCAAAGGCTTTGAGGTATTTATCTATGAGAGTCCTATCCAGAAGATTATGAAGCAGATGGAGGAGGGCGGCAAGCCGGACATCAATCTCTACTTTGCGGGAAAGGATGCCATAAAGGATTTCGTGGCCAAGCAGGATCTGATTATCACCTTGGTGGACATTCCGGGAGGCTTCCAGCCTGTGGCTAGGCCCGCTTTCGGCATGACAAAGGGCGGCGGGGAGATTCCCTGGTATGTACACGAGCTTCCGGTCATCGTCATAGGAACCAAGCAGCCTTTCGTGCTGGCGGATATTCCGCAGGCCCGGACTTATATCAATACCTACGACGTGCTGGACAGTACCTTTGATGCACTGGTGGAGAAGCTGACGGCAGGCCCGGATGCTTTCTCAGGCCAGGATCCGGTGGACTCATTCTGCGGAGTGTGGGACACCAGGCTATAAAGGCGCCGCATTACAATCCGTTTTCACAGGGAAGAATGCCTAAGCGAATCCGATTCATTTTGAGATAGGACTCGTTCTGGGCAGGCATTCTTCCAGACGCAGGCATCTGCTTGCCGGCTTGCGCGAAAATCCCTAGACGGGGATGAAAATTGAGACACAGAATGGTTGCAAAATCCTGAAAACGGGTATAAAATAAGAATTGTAAGCGCTTACAGTGCGCTTTGGCCCCAATATGGAAGATTCAAAAATATAGAAAACAGGAGGGATAGCTTTATATGGGAATGCAAATGGGCTTTCGCTGGTACGGTGAGGGCAATGATGACATCAAGCTTTCGGACATCAAGCAGATTCCCGGCGTAACCAGCATTGTTTGGGCGCTGCACAGCAAGATGCCGGGGGAAGTCTGGGAAGTGGAAGAAATCGCGGAGGTGCAGAAACAGCTGGAGCCTTATGGCTTCAACATGGACGTGGTGGAGTCCGTGAACGTCCATGACGATATCAAAATCGGTTTGCCCAGCCGGGACGGGTATATCGCAAATTATATCCAGACGATACGTAATCTGTCCAGGTTCGGGGTCAAGGTCATCTGCTACAACTTCATGCCGGTATTCGACTGGACCAGGACGGATCTGTTTCATCCCGTGGGGGACGGCTCCACGGCCCTGTACTACGAAGCAGGCAAGATTCACGACGACCCCAAGGAGATGGCAGACTATATCCTGAATAATCTTCACGGCCTCACGTTCCCAGGCTGGGAGCCGGAGCGCATGGCGAAACTGGACGAGCTGTTCGAGGCATACAAGCCTGTGACCAAGGAGAAGCTGTGGGAGAACCTGAAATACTTCCTGGAGCAGCTGATGCCGGTGTGTCATGAGTGCGACATCAAGATGGCCATCCACATGGACGATCCCCCATGGGATATCTTCGGCCTGCCCCGCCTGCTGGTGGATGCGGCTTCCGTGGACCATTTCCTGGAGATGGTGGATGATCCGTACAACTGCCTGACTCTGTGTTCCGGCAGCCTGAACGCCAATCCGGAGAACAATGTGGCCAGTATAGTGCGCAAGCACTGCGACAGAATCGCTTTCGCCCACATCCGCAACGTGAAGCATTTCGAGAACGGAGATTTCTCCGAGGCCAGCCACAGGGACTGCGATGGGGACACGGGTATCCTGGACATCATCAAGGCCTATCACGACTGCGGTTTCCAGGGCTATATCCGTCCTGACCATGGACGGCATCTGTGGAATGAGGGTCCCGGCAATGTGCGCCCCGGCTACGGATTGTATGATCGTGCTTTGGGCATCATGTATATGTGGGGTATCTGGGATATGTTAGACAAGCTGGACATGGAAGAAAAGTAAAGGAGTTTATCATTTATGAAACTGATTGACATAAAGAATGGAATCGGCCCTGAGTGGGCGGAAAAAGGATATCAGCTTCCCCGGTTCGACATCGAGGCCGTGCGGGCCAAGACCCATGCGGAGCCTACCTGGGTACATTTCGGGGCCGGGAATCTGTTCCGCGCGTTCCCCGCAGCTATTCTGCAGCAGGCCCTGGATTCGGGAAAATATGACAGAGGTGTCATTGTGGCTGAGGGCTTCGACTTCGAGATCATCGACAAGGCCTACGCGCCCTATGACAATTTAAGCCTGCTGGTATGCCTGCAGTCCGACGGTAATATCCAGAAAAAGGTCATCGCTTCCGTGACGGAGAGTCTGAAAGCGGATGCGCAGTTCGAGAGCGATTGGGCCCGCTTGGCGGAGATTTTTGCAAATCCCAGCCTGCAGATGATTTCCTTTACCATCACGGAGAAAGGGTACGGAGTGGCTCCGGCGGATTTGGAGCGTGGCCTGAGGCCTGCGCTGATCATGGGCAAGGTGACATTGCTTCTCTACGAGCGCTTCCTGGCCGGAAAGCTGCCCCTTACGGTGCAGAGCATGGACAACTGCTCCCACAATGGGGACAAGGTAAAGGCCGCTGTCATCGCCTATGCCACAAAGTGGGCGCAGGAGGGACTGGTTCCCGGGGAATTCCTGACGTATGTGCAGGATCCGGAAAAGGTGACCTACCCCTGGAGCATGATCGACAAGATCACGCCCCGCCCGGACGAAAAGGTGCAGAAGATGCTGGCGGAGGACTGCTTCGAGGACAATTACACCATCCTCACCGACAAGCGCACCTACACCGCGCCTTTCGTCAATGCGGAGGAGACGGAGTACCTGGTCATCGAGGACAATTATACCAATGGCCGTCCGCCCCTGGAGCTGGGCGGTGTCATGTATGTGGACAGGGAGACCGTGGACAAGGTGGAGCGGATGAAAGTCTGCACCTGCCTGAATCCTCTGCATACCGCCATGTCCATCTACGGATGCCTTTTGGACTATGATCTGATTTCCGCAGAGATGGCGGACGAGGATATCAGAGGCCTGATCACCAAGCTGGGCCATATCGAGGCCATGCCGGTTGTGACGGATCCGGGCGTCCTAAAGCCCGCAGACTTCATCGATGCCGTGCTGAACCGCCGCCTGCCCAATCCTTTCATGCCGGACGCGCCCCAGCGCATCGCCACGGACACCAGCCAGAAGATTCCCATCCGCTTCGGCGAGACCATCAAGGCCTATCAG
>JAAWOU010000103.1 GCA_022799755.1 Lachnospiraceae bacterium | reverse complement strand
CCTTTCAGCCTCTTTGTGACGCCGCCGAACGCGCCCGCCGTACCCGGCGTCACCTTGGGAGAGCACATTCCCTCGCCCCTGACGATACAGCACAGATCCTCGTCGGTAAGCTGGGCCAGGAACTCTCCCATGGATGCCTTGCCTGCCTCCACATCGGCCAGGCGCAGGCCTTTGTCCCCGGTGCAGACGAGAGGCGTCTCGCTGCTTTCCGCCGCCGAAAATCCTTTCTCTATAGCGCCGGATATGCCGCTCAGCCTGTCCTCCCGCCGCTTTCCGGGCTCCTGGGTGCGCAGAGGCGCCGCCTCATAGTCCACCCTGAAGCTCCCGTCGCCGCAGACCCCGGGCTTCATCCGGTCGAAAGCCGTCACGGGGGCGCAGGCCTCCTCCAGGCTTTCTACTACAACACACTCTTCTATCTTCCGACTTCCCGCCATGGAAGCGCTCCTTACATCCGTCCCCACATGGAAGACATATTCGCCCGCCTCAAGCACCCAGCAGGATTTATGTCCCGAAGCGCCGCTGTCGTCATAGGACGCGCAGACATGCCAGGGCACGGCTATCTCCAGAGTCTGGCTCTCGCCGGGGGCAAGCTCTTTGGTCTTAGCGAAGCCGCACAGACTCCTGGCAGGCTTTCCCAGCGCTCCCTGAGGCGCCTGACAGTAGACCTGAGCCACCTCTTTCCCGGGGACCGTCCCAGTATTGGTAACGGTTACACGGATATTGATTCCAGCTTCCGCCGTCCCGCAGCAGCAGGAAGCCCCATCCTTTTTCACGTCCTCCATGCGGGCATCCAGCGAGAACGTGGTGTAGGAGAGGCCGAAACCAAAGGGATAGAGCACCTTATCCCTGGCAAAAGTCTCGAAGTAGCGATAGCCTACATATATGTCTTCCTGATAAACATTCCGGTCTTTGCCGCCGTGGTTGTCGGTGGAAGGATAGTCCGCAATGTCCAGGGCAATGGTGTCGGTAAGTTTTCCCGAGGGAGATACCGTGCCGGAGAGTACGTCGAGCACGCCGTTTCCGCCCTCCTGGCCGCCCTGCCACACATACAGCACAGCCGAGGGCTGATAGCGCTCCACCCATTTCATGTCGATGATGTTACCCACGTTCAAAAGCACCACGGTGCGTTCAAAGGTATCGCAGACCACACGCAGGATATCCTCTTCGTCCCCGGTCAGCAGATAGCTGCCCGCCTCCGCCTTGTTGTCCTGGTCCTCTCCGGCTGTCCTCGCAATGATGATCACTGCCGTATCGGATGTCTTACGGGCCTCCCGCACCAGCTCCTCTGTCAGGGGCATCTCTTTCTGGAACCAAGGCTCCGCGGCCCAGCCCTTGCCCACATCGAAAGGATTGTCTTTGAGCCACTCCTCGTAGACCTGTTTCACCTTTTCGTTCAGGACAAAGCCGCTCCCCTCCAGAGCCTCCCGGATGCCGGTGACATAGCTTGTGTTCACCAGCCCCCCGGAACCGGTGCCGCTCTTGTAGTAATTGAACTGTCCCCTGCCGAACAGGGCAATCTTCTCCCCCTGCCGAAAGGGCAGCACGTTCCCTTGGTTCTTCAGCATGACGATTCCCTCCGCAACGGCGGCTCTTGCCGTGCGGGCGTACTCCTTGATGTCAAATACTTTGTTCCCCATCTCTCTCTCCTTTTCTTTCTGCGGTATTGTTCCTGGCTTTATTTTACCCCATATCCCGGCATTGCGCAACTGTCAATCCAAACGCCCTTTACTGTCAATGCTTATCCCTGATGCACACATACGATTGTATGACCGGCCCCTGTGGCTTTTTTGCGGCAATCGGGGAGGCGCGGCCATAATGTCAAACAGCGGCTCGCGTCTATATGCGCTTGGGCCGCTGCACAAATCAGATCATAAAAACACCTCAAGGGTGCTGAAGACCTGGCAAGAGATTTAAGGCTTACCGATATCCGCCCTTTCCAGCTTAAGCAGCTGCATCTTCTTGTCCAGGCCGCCCGCATATCCCGTGAGGCTGCCGTTCGCTCCCACCACTCTGTGGCAGGGGATGATGATGGATATGGGATTATGGCCCACCGCGCCGCCCACAGCCTGCGGGGACATGCTCTCAAGTCCCCGGCGGGCAGCGATTTCACGGGCTATCTCCCCGTAGGTCACTGTCTTCCCGTAGGGAATCTTGCAGAGAATCTCCCATACCTCCTTTTGGAAGCCGCTGCCCTTTGGGGCAAGGGCCAGCTCCCGGACGTCCGGTCTCTCTCCTCTGAAATACCGGTCCAGCCAGCCTTTGGCCCGCCTTAGAATCTCCGAGTCCCCGTCCTTTCTGCTCTCCCCCTGCCAGGAGCCAAGATAATATTTCTGTCCCTCCAGCCAAAGCCCTACCAGAAAGCCATGCTTTTGTGCAAGCAAAAGCGGTCCTATGGGAGAATCATATTGCATTGTATCCAGCATGGCTTCCTCTCCTTTGCCCGGGATCAGGCCTTGTACTAATAATTTTGTCTCTATCCGTTGACCATCATGCTGATGATCTCCCTGTCCGTCTCCGCCATTCCGTCCCGTGCCAGGCGGCCGATGTTTCGGATGGTATTTTCCACTCCCTTTACTACAATTCCGTCGCCGCCGTAAAACTGCGTCCCGTGGGCCTGCATCTGCCATCCTAACAGGCCGGCTTCCACGGCGGAAGCGATCTTGGCGGCACAGCTGGATTTGGCGCCGTCACAGATCATGCCGGAGTTGATGGCTACGGCATTGACGATTGTGTGGGCCACCTCGTACGCTTTTCCTCCGTGGAGGTACGCAATGCCCGCCCCCGCCCCGCATCCGGCACTGGTGGCTCCGCAGTAGGCGGAAAGACGGCCGATCCCGGTTTTCAGATGGATGGTCACGAGATTTGACACAAGCAGCGCCCGGTAGAGCATGTCCTGTTCGCTGCCCAGCTCTTCCGCATAGACGATCACGGGCAGAGACGCCGTCATGCCCTGGTTGCCGCTGCCGGAATTGATGACCACCGGAAGTTCACAGCCGTTCATGCGGGCATCCGAGCCGGCGGCCGTGACGGCCTTTGCCCGATTATGTACGTCCGAGCCGTAGGCGCTTAGCAGGACCTTGCCGATGCCGGCTCCCCAGGTGCCGCGCAGTCCCTCCTGGGCGATGGCTTTGTTCATCCGAATCTGTCTGTCCAGCACCTCTCTCACATCGTCTATTACAGCAGTATCGGCAAATTCCACAATATTCTCCACCGTCAGCAGCTTCCGGTCAATGCCCTCCGCCTGACGGTTCTCCGCATAGTCAGCCCTGTGCAGGTCAGCGCCGTCTCGCGCAATCCGGATTACATTTGTATGGCTGCCTGCAATCTGTACAAAGGCGGTATGCCCCTCCCCCTCCACGCTGACCTGAATGTCGAAGAGATACCCGCTCTCGGATACGCCCACCTGGATAGATGCCTGCTCCAGATAGGCCTTGATGGATGCCACATTCTCCGCATCAATGGCGGAGAGCACCTCCAGCTTCCTGTCCGCATCTCCTGCCGCAATGCCTGCCGCTACCGCAGCGGCGATCCCGTGGAGCCCCCCTGTATGAGGGACGATAACGCTTTTCACATTTTTTACGATGTTGGCGCTTACACGGACATCCGCTTTCCGTGGCATATACCCTAAAGTCTGTCTGGCCAGAGCAGCGGCATAGGCCACGGCAATGGGTTCCGTACATCCCATGGCAGGAACCAACTCCTCTTTCAGAATGCCTACATATGCATCGTATAATCCTTTGTTCATCCCTTTTTCTCCTCTGTCACAGTACTTCATACCATTTTCATTATATCAATTTTCTGACTGTATGCAAGAGGATTCTTCAAACCGCGTGCCTTTTATACCAGGCCACCGTATCCCTGACCGTCTCTTCCAGCGGCCTGGCTTTATATCCCAATTCGTCCGCCGCTTTTTTGTTTGAAAAGTTGCTGTTGCTGGCCACCGCATGCAGGGAGTAGGCTGTGTAAAGGGGGCGTTTCCCCCGCCGTCTCGCGACTGCCTCAATGACGGGCGCCGCCGCTCTTGCCAGAGACAGCGGTATGGCCGGCAGGGGCTTTTTCCCGCAGTACTTTCCGGCGCAGGCCAGCAGATCATAGACGGAAGCGTAGGCTCCGCTCAAGATATAGCACTGTCCCGTTCTGCCTTTTGCCGCCGCCAAAAGGCATCCCCGGGCCACATCCCTCACATCCACAAAGTCATAGCCGCCTTTCACACACACAGGAATCCTGCCTTTCATATAATCGTAGATCAGCTGAATCAGATGATTGTTTCCCCTGTCATAGGGTCCGATGATGCCGGAGGGATGCACAATGACTGCCGGCAGTCCGTCTTTTACGGCATCCAGTACCGCTGCTGCCGCCTCCGCCTTGGTTTTGGCATAGCAGCCCACCACGGAATCAGGAGAAAATCTTTTTGTCTCCCTGATTTTCCTGCCGGCAGGCAGTTCCGGAATCGCATGAACCGAACTGACATAGACAAACCGGTCGACAGAATGCTTCAGGCCCAGCGCTATCATATTTTGGGTACCTTTTACATTGACTTCCCGCACCAAAGGAGATACCTGTTTTGATATGCTGATAATTCCCGCCGCGTGTATCACGATGACCTCCTGCACAGGCTCCCCGGCAAATAGGGCTTCCAATGTGTCCGGCCGGCATACATTGCCATGGATATATTGTATGTTTTCCGCTTCTACCGTCCCTTTTTCTCCGGGCAAAAGCAATGCCCGGATCTGTGCATCCGTATTTTTCAGCAGCCGAAGCAATGCGCTTCCCAAATGGCCGCCTGCTCCTGTAATGATATATCTCTTCACAATATCCGACCTCCTACTCTCTAAGCAGCCCACACGGCATTCTCTCTACTCTCCGGATTATTCCCCAAAACGGTCCGTTTCAAAACAGACCGGCAGGCTTTTTGACAGCCTCCGGTCTGAATCTCTTTTTTGCCTGTGTCATTGATGCATGCTTTCTTCGGCTGCGACCACGTACCGCTGCGGCTGCGTCCCCTCTCTGTGCAGCTCTATCTGTCCCGCCGCATTTCGGAAGATGCGCACCGTATTCTGCGCTCCCTGCTCGTAGGCAAAGGTCTCAAAGTCATCCTCATACAGCACGCAGCCGTCTCCGCCGCTGCCGTAGACCTTGGGATGTATGGTAAACACCGTATCGCTGCCCACAGCCTCCACCGGCTCCGCCAGCGGCAGGATACAGTTCTCCCGGACAAATACGGGAATCTTGTCATAATCCGCGAAAATCACATGCTCCCGGCCGCCCTCATAAACCGCGTCCCCCCAGAAATCGTGCCATTTTCCCCGGGGGAGATAGACCCTCCTCTCCTTTCCGTCCTCAAGGGTCATAGGCGCCACCAGCAGATCGTCTCCAAAAATGTATTCGTCATCCACATTCCGGACCGCCAAATCTTCCTGGTAGTCGAAAACCAACGCTCTCACCGGGGGAATCCCCTCCCTCTGATACTTTACGAAAGCACTGTACAAATAGGGCAGAAGAGACATCCTCACCCGGTGCCAGCGCCTGCAGACATCCGTATAATAATCCGCGTCCTCCATAAACTCCCCTGCAAGATTCTTCTCAATATCCACCTGCTTCCAGGGGGGATTGGGAATCTGCCAGCAATTATAGATGGCATGGGCGGAAAAGAGGATCGTCTCCATCCTCCGCAGCAGATCCACGCCGTTTTTGCAGTCCCTTACCTCCGGGGCCCAGAGCAGTCCGGAAAAGCCTGCCGTGACCACCCCCCGGATAAACTGCCTGTGCTGATACAGATCCGAATACAGCACAAAAGGCAACGGCGCCGCCAGCGCCCCGCCGGACCGGACCTGGGAATAGGTTCTCCTGTTTTCCTCCCGGTAGATGCCGTAGATCAGATTCTGATACATTCCCCCGATGGCGCCGTGCATCTGCTCCCCATCCATGCCCGAGGGAAACTGCGCCGCATCCGGGAAAGACCAGTTGGCCGCATTGAAATCCGAGTTGTCGCACTCGTCCAGCTTAAACCCCGCAATGCCTTTCTCCACAAAGTTCTCCCTGTGGTAATCCGCAAAAAGCTTTCTTGCCTCCGGCAGAGCAAAATCCGGCACCAGTCCGTTCCACACCTCATACTCCCCCGCGTAGGGCTGCATCTCTTGATAAAAAGAGGCCGCCGGATACACGAAGAGATGCTCCCAGAGATTGATCTTGTAGTCCTTTCGGTTCAGCTTCTCTATCATCTCCTGATGCCGCGGGAACAGATAAGACCACTGATACGTACAGGAATAGCTGTGGGAATGCCAGCCCGGCTCCAGCCCCAGAACATCCACCGGCATCCGCTCCGCCCGGAAGTCCTCAGCCATTTTCTCCACAGCCTCCTGGTCGCTGCCTCCATAGGCGCGGTACCAGACTCCCAGACCCCACATGGGCGGCAGACAGCCTCCTCCGGAGAACAGATTGTAGCGCCCCACGGCCTCTTTTACGTTACCGGCAAACAGATACAGATCCACACCGTCCACTGCTTTCAAGTCGATAATGATCGTCCGCCTCTCCGCACGCTTTCTCATGGCAAAGAGGGCGGATTCCGTAAGCTCCCGATGCTCCCTGTTCACCTCCCTTTGCCGGCAGGAACGCCCCTTTTCCAGGTTTGTGCCCATATAGTACTCCACATGGCGGAACGTGTCCACAAGCAGCCCGTATCCCCCTGTGGAAACATAGAAAGGAACCGGCGCATGTCCCTCCCCGGTATCCGCCGCCGGATCGGAGTTTACCCTCAGCAGCCGTTTCCGGCCCGCCTGGTTCATGCTCAGCAGCTGCAGTCCCAGGCCGTAAATGTCCTCGCCGCAGTCCATCGGCAGCATAATCTGGAGTCCCCGGGCACTGTGCCGGAACGTGATCTGGGACGCCACATCCGGCAGGACGGCGGCAGACATTTTCTCCAGAGCCTCCTCCCTCATGGGAAAGGCTCTCAGTGCCACCGGCGTATGCCGCTCCGGCTCGCCTATGCGCAGTTTCCAGACTCCGTTTGCAATCCGTTCAAATTCCATCCTCTTTTCCTCGCTTTCCTCCGTGATCCCGCCCCCGCAGTTTTTCCAATATCATAACACATAGCCGCCGATTTTACACCCCTTTTCTGATTCAATCACTAAATGACTTCCGCAAAGCGTCCCAAAACTTTCGTGGAAAAACTTTCGTGGAATATGAATAAAATGCCCACTCCCCTCCCAGAACCACCCGTGAAAAGGAACCAAAAATCTTGCCATGGGCAAACTGCCATGATATGATAGAGAAAAGGAAAACCGGATATCGGGAAACTAAAGGAGGAAAAATATGACAGGATTGATCATGCGTTTTCCCAAAGGGAAGACAAAAGCGCTCACGCTGAGCTACGACGACGGTGTGGAACAGGACATCAGGCTAATGGAAATCATGGATCAAAACGGCCTGAAAGGTACGTTTAATCTGAACAGCGGCTTGTTCGCGCCGGAGGGCACCGTATATCCGGAGGGCACCATCCACCGCAGGCTGACCGCCAAACAGGTCTCCCAGGTATACGCCGACTCGGGACATGAAGTTGCCGTACACGGACTGACCCATCCTTTTCTGGAAAAGCTGCCTGAGCATATGGCCATGTGGGATCTGCTCAAAGACCGGGAAAATCTGGAGACCAAATTCCATACCATCATCAGGGGAATGGCCTACCCTTTCGGTACTTTCAATTCTGTAACTGTGGACTGTCTGAAAAAGGCGGGCCTGGTATACGGCAGAACCGTTATCTCCAGCCACTCTTTTGACATCCCTAAGGACTGGCTCAGGCTGGAGGCGACCTGCCACCACAATGACCCGGAACTGATGAACCTGGCCGGGAAGTTCGTGGCTGAGACGCCGGAGTGGAATTCCTGGCTCTTTTATCTGTGGGGACACAGTTATGAATTCGAGTCAAATGACAACTGGAATGTCATAGAGGAATTCGCCGCGTTTACAGGCGGGCGTGACGATATATGGTATGCCACAAACATTCAGATCTGCGATTATGTACAGGCTTACAATAGACTGGAGTTTTCCGTGGACGGCAGCCGGATATATAACCCTACAGCCACGGAATTGTATTTTCAGATACCGGGAAACAAAACCGAGATGTATCGGATATTACCGGGGGAATATTTTGTGCTGCAGAGCTAATAAATCTCCCCGAAAGCCGGCAGGGCTGCTTTCCGGGTGAGGGGAGCGCCTTGCCTTGCCTTGCCGGGCCGGACCATGCCGGCTTGGCAAGACAAGACTTCAAAGGATGCCGCCCCCTATGCATCCTGGTATTCATACTCAAAGGACGCGAACCGCCGGTATCACCGCCAGAGTCTGCGTGCGCGACTGACATTTGAAACCTGCCCTCGGATGAGAGCCGTCAGGATACGGGCGCTCACCATAGCTGTGGTCATCCCCCATTTTCCAAAGCCCGTAGCCACATACCAGTCCGGCCTCCGCCTGGAAAATCTGCCCACATAGGGCAGTCCGTCCAGAGTCATACAGTCCTGGGCTGACCACCTGAAAGCCTCAATACACCCGGGATAGATTTCCCGCGCCCTGTCCCGCAAGGCCCCGTATCTGCACCCTCTCCCCCAGCGGTTCCTCCCATTGACCCCTGTCCGGTGGCTTCCGCCCCCCAACAGCAGCAGATTCCCCCAGGACCGGAGAGAAAGTCCGTCCCGGTCAATCCCCAGATACATGCACTCCAGCTCCCCCGCGCCGTCCAGCGCCAGCACATAGCTTCTCTCCTGGTACATCCTGGCAAAATAATAGCCCGGCACATTGATAAAAGGAAAATGAGCCGTAAATACAATGTGTTCCGCCGTCACGCTCCCCCTGGCCGTCTCTACCTTTTTTCCCTCTGCTTTCAGTACTTTGGTCTGCTCGTACACTTCCACTTCCTCTGCCAGAGCCGCCAGAAATCTCAATGGGTGAAACCTTGCCTGACCCTCAAACCTTGTCACGCCCTCCACCGGCACGGGAATCTCACAGTCTGTCCCGAAAGACGCTTTTATGCCCAGTGACTGCGCCGCCTCCGCCTCCCGTTTCAGGAGTTCCGCGTCCTCTCCGGAGTACAGGCAGGCCGGGCACCTGACAAAGCCGCATGCAATCCCTTTCTCCAGAATCAGCCTTTCGTATTCCCGGATGGCGCCCTCGTTTGCACTGGCGTAATGCCCGGCTGCAAGACGGCCGAATGTCCGAATCATCCGGTCATAGATCAGATTGTGCTGAGAGGTAATCTTCGCCGTGGTATTCTTCGTCTGTCCGCTCCCGATTCTGTCCGCCTCCAGGACAATCGCCCGGATGCCCGCCTGCTTCAGGTAATACGCAGTCAGTATCCCCGCCAGCCCCGCCCCGATGACTACAGCCTGTACTTCCATGTCTCCGGGCAGCGGTTTCCGCATCCTGATTTTCGTATCCTCCATCCAAACAGATTCCATTATACACCTCCGTAATATGCCATTTCCGCAGCATGCCTTTTGGGGGAATGGCATTGCTTTGGATAGCATATGTCAAAATACGGCGATTATACAGAGCATAATTCCATGTTGTCCCAGGAGGCTATCGTGAATGGAAGCATTTTCTCAGGCATATACTGGATTAACAGGCTGACTATGGCAGAGGCTGATATGAGGAAGACAATCATGGCAATCCTGCTGTTTGACTTCATGGCGGGGATGCTTTTTCTGGGATTTTACGGGATGAGAAGCAGGGCGGTGGTGGCGGACAGCGGCATCGTACAGGTAGCGCAGGAAGAGCGGCTTGAAGACGCGGATGTGAAGAAAATCGCCATCACCTTTGACGACGGCCCCCACCCCAGCTATACGGCCCAGCTTCTGGACGGGCTGAAAGAAAGAGGCATTCACGCTACTTTCTTTGTGACGGGAGAACATGCAAAACTGCATCCGGATATTATCAAAAGGATGTTCGACGAGGGGCACCTCATCGGCAACCATACATACAGCCATATCCAGCTGACCAAAAATAACCGGGAAAAATTTAAGGATGAGCTTATCAAGACCAACGAAATTCTGAAAGAGATCACCGGAGAGGAAATACAATATGTACGGCCTCCCTACGGTTCCTGGGACAAAAGCTTCGAGAAAGAGCTGAACATGTTCCCTGTGCTCTGGACCGTGGATCCCCTGGACTGGAGCTCCCGCAACGTGGGGCGGATCACGGAGAAAATCGTCAGCAAAACCGGGGAAAACGACATTATTTTGATGCATGACTACTATGACACCTCCGTGACTGCTGCGCTGCGGGCCATCGACGAGCTGCTGGAGGAGGGGTATACTTTTGTGACAGTGGAGGAAATCTTGTTTGACTGAAAATGCTATTTCTGCGGTTTGGTACTCTGCCTGTATTCCTGTTCCAGTTCCTCTGCCAGGTACGCATCGCTCATACAGTGCATATCAGATACACCGTCCCGAATCAGCTGATAGAGCTCGGAGCGGTAGAAAAAGTCCAGCGCCGCATCCAACGAAATACTCTGCCGTTTGGCAAAGCACTGGATCACACGGCTATATTTTTTTTGAAGCAAAATCGGGTTTGCGTTCATACCTGCTCACTCCCTTCATAGTGCAGAAGCCCCAGTGCTTTCTCTGTGCGAAAACAGATCTGCAGATTCGGCTTCTCATAGCGCAGACGGTTGATGGCTTCGCTCTTGTCAATCAATCCGTCGAAAAACAGTTCCACGGTATTAAACACCTTATCGTTGGCCACGCCGCCAACCACAAGGTCATAGTCGGTTGTGTCTTTTCCGCTGCGGCAGTTCAGGATAAAATCCAGCCATTCCTCGGAATAAAAGTCAAATTTCAGTGCTTTCAGTTCCGCTTCCCGGCTTTCGTCAAACTCATACCGGGAGATAATTCCGTCCTTGCCACGGCGTTTGAACTTGCCGCACCACTTCGCTGCCTGCTCATATAGCGGCGTGACATAGAAGCCACGCCCAAAGTCCACATTGGAGCGGGAATGGGTCAAGTCCGGTTCTGCGATTTCCAGATAGGAACCATGATAGAGCATCATACTTCCACACCCCTCTCTTTCATCACGGTAAGGAGATCGTCCACGATATATTCCCTGCTCTGGGTGTGCAGCATTTCATACTCCGGCACAATGTAGCCGTTCAGAATATCACTTTTTTCGGTAAATGCCCGATAGACATGCTCTGCGTCCCTGCCGAGTTTTGCGGCAACATTTTCAATGCAGAACACGGCAAATTCAAGCTCTCTGAAATTTTTGATTCTCTCGTCCGACATTGTAATCAGTCCTCTTTTCCTTTATTATGCCAAACACCTGGGGAGATTGCATGGTTTTCTACAATATATTCTTTTCCGCTGGAAATATCATATCATGGATATATTTCTTTATCAATCGCGTTTCTTTACATCCCTACCGTTTTGCACGAAAATCACGAGGCAGCAGGTATATGTGCATCACGTTACCGTGAGCGGCGAAACCGTGAACAGGAACCCGGCAGTACCGGGCAGGCACAATTTTCCCGTAGGGCTACGGCCCCCGCGCCCATGCAGTACCGCAGACAGGGCCGTAAAAGAATGCGGTATACGTCTGCCGCAATGCTGTTCTGTCACAAAATCCTGCCTCAGCATATTGCCGCGGCAGGATTTATTTTTCAATACTTCTTTTTTAATACTTCTTTTTCAAGATGTAAGGGTCAAAAGTCCCCTAATATAGCACCTTGAAAACTTCACACAGATTCCCATCAACCGCCAAATGTGGTATACTATATCTATCAAACAA
>JAAWOU010000102.1 GCA_022799755.1 Lachnospiraceae bacterium | reverse complement strand
GATCATCGGCTTCATGGATGGATTCCCGAGTGGCCAAAGGGGACAGACTGTAAATCTGCTGCAAATTGCTTCGGTGGTTCGAATCCACCTCCATCCATTTCCTTTTGGAGGAAGATATAATTAAATAATGACGCGGGGTGGAGCAGTCTGGAAGCTCGTCGGGCTCATAACCCGAAGGTCACAGGTTCAAATCCTGTCCCCGCTACTAAGTCTTTGCTGTAGAGAGACTTTATGCCCAGATAGCTCAGTTGGTAGAGCAGAGGACTGAAAATCCTCGTGTCACTGGTTCGATTCCGGTTCTGGGCATTTTTTGGTGGATAAAAAGCATGAGAGGGCATAATTTCAGCCTTTTGATGCTATTTTTTTGTAAAAATATATGCTATAATAGATAAAATGCATGTATGAATAATCATTCATCCAGGGAGAAAGACTTATGGAAGAGAAGCAGACTGGGGAAACGACGGAAACGCAAAAGAGTACGGAGGCAAAAGAACATAAGCCAAAGAAAAAGTATATTCTTACCATATTTCTCCTGTTATTTGCGGCGACAGTGGCTGCAACGGCATATCTTTATTACAGAGGAATAGCTTATTATCGGACTCATTTTTTTCCGAATACGACAATCAACGGAATAGACTGCAGCGATAGGGAGATAGGACCTATTATAGATGCTCTGGAGAGCCGCATTGACAACTACGGATTGGAAGTGGTGGGCCGGGATTACAGGACAGGGGAATCCGATGCGGTACTGGGCAATATTGTACCGGAGGATATCCAGCTGCAGTATGTGGGTATCAGGGAAGCCGTGGAGGCTTTGCTCCGGCAGCAGAATGAGCTTTTTTGGATAGAGGCACATCTGGACAGGAAATATGATTACACTTTGGACCAGGAGACCACTTTCGACGAGGAACTGCTGGGCAGTGCGGTAAAATCATGGAATGCCTGCAAGCGAAAGAATATGCAGATGCCGGAGGATGCCTATATCAGCGAATATTCCGAGAAGCTGGGCGGCTATGAAATCATACCGGAGACAAAGGGAACCGAGCTGGACGTGGAGAAAGCCATTTCTCTGATTGCGGAGGCAGTCCGGGGACAGGAAAGCTCTGTTGACCTGGAGAAATCGGACTGCTATGGGGACGCCGCCGTCAAGAGTGACGACAAGCAGATGAACCGTATCGTGGACAATGCCAACAAATGGCTCGGAACGAAAATCGTCTATGATTGGAACGGGACGGAAGTGGTGCTGGACAACGAGACTCTGAAAGACTGGGTTTCCATCGGAGGCGGAAAGGCGGTTCTGGACGAGGAGGCCGTAAGGACTTTCGTAAGCGAACAGGCCGCAGCCTATGACACCTACGGCAGGAGAAAGAATTTCATGACGACAGGGGGATACGAAATATCCCTGCCCGGCAGGAACTACGGATGGAAGACGGACGTGGAGAGCGAGACGGAGGAACTGGTGGCGCTGATATACCAGGGAAGCAGTATCGAAAAGGAACCCGTATACAGCATCAGCGCCGGACAGAAAGGCAGCAATGATATCGGGAACTCCTATGTGGAGGCGGATATGAACAGCCAGCATCTCTACCTCTATCAGGACGGGAACCTTGTGCTGGAGACGGACTTTGTATCCGGGACAATGGTTTCCTCCTGGGACTGCGTGACACCGGAGGGCGTATTCGGCCTGCTGTACAAGACCACGGACGCGGTGCTCAGAGGCGAGACCTATACTACACCTGTGAAGTACTGGATGCCTTTCTACGGAAATTACGGCATGCACGACGCCAACTGGAGAGGCGCTTTCGGAGGCGATATTTTTATCACCAACGGGTCCCACGGATGCATCAATCTTCCGCCCAGTATGGCAGCGCAGATTTACCAGT
Source organism: Lachnospiraceae bacterium (assembly GCA_022799755.1). Lineage (GTDB taxonomy): Bacteria > Bacillota > Clostridia > Lachnospirales > Lachnospiraceae > Acetatifactor. The sequence continues at coordinate 10,195 of JAAWOU010000102.1, read as the reverse complement.
ATGTGTCAAAGGGATTTCCGGTGGTATGCTATTATTCACAGGGCATTCCCTACATAGGACCGCCGGCAGAACCGGAGCCGGAGAACCCCGAAAATCCGGAGAATCCGGATAGCCAGGTAAACCAGGAAGCGGTTCCCACAGAATAATATGAGAAGTGAAAGGGCTATGAAGAAAAGAATTTTAACAACACGTACTGAAAGACAGGCCAGAAAGTGGCAGAGAAAACTGGAGCGTTTTCGCTGGGAGGAGCGGCAGATCAGGGAAATGGCTCCGGATATTCTGGGATCACATAATTTCAAACGGATGAAAGAGTACATTCAGCACGGAGACGTGACCGTGAATGCGCATGTGCTGCGGGTGGCCAGGTGCAGTATTGCGCTCAGCGAGTATCTGCATATCTCCTGCAGCAAAAGGGAGTTGATCAGAGGGGCGCTGCTCCACGACTATTTCCTCTATGACTGGCATGTTCCGGACGCGAAAAATCCGCACAGACTGCACGGCTTTTATCATCCTGGTCTGGCGCTGCGGAATGCGGCAAAGGAGTACCCTCTGACCGTCCGGGAACAAAATATCATTAAGAGGCATATGTGGCCGCTGACCATGGTGCCGCCGGGATGCAGAGAGGCGTGGATTGTCACGGCAGCGGACAAGTGGTGCTCCCTGCTGGAGACATTGTACATCTATAGGGGGCATGGGGCGGTACCTGCCAAATGGAGGAGCGGCTGAGCGAAGTGGAGCATTTGTTTGATAAGCTGTCAAGATATGCGGAGAGCGGCTGTTATCCCTATCATATGCCGGGGCATAAGCGCCGGGGGTTCGGAATGCTTCCCGAAGAACTGTATAAACTAGACATTACGGAAATAGACGGATTTGACAATCTGCACAGGCCCCGGGAGATCCTGGGACGCCTCCAGCGCCAGGCCGCCCAGCTTTACGGGGCGGAGGAAAGCTTCTATCTGGTGAACGGCAGCACATGCGGGATATTGAGCGCAGTGAGCAGCGCCCTGCCCGTGGGAGGGCATATCCTGATGGCCCGCAACTGCCACAAATCCGCATACCATGCAGTCTATCTGCGGAGACTGTCCGTGACCTATCTCTATCCGCCTTATCTGGAGGAATTTGACATCTGCGATGCCGTAGAGCCGCAGCAGGTAAGGGAGGCGCTGGACAGAGAGCCGGATATCAAGGCTGTGCTGATCGTATCTCCCACCTATGAGGGGAGGATATCGGATGTCCGGGCCATAGCGGATATCGTCCATGAAAGGGGGATTCCCCTGATCGTAGACGAGGCTCACGGCGCGCATCTGGGGCTGTGCCGGGCATTTGCGGAGAACAGCTGCCGGCTGGGAGCCGACCTGGTGATTCACAGCGTGCATAAGACGCTCCCGGCTCCGACGCAGACGGCACTGCTGCATGTAAACGGGACTTTGGTCGACAGAGAGCTGGTCAGGCGCTTCCTGCGAATCTATCAGTCCAGCAGCCCGTCCTATCTCCTGATAGCAGGCATTGACAATGCGATACAGTACATCGGGGCCCAGGCGCAGGAGCTATTCGTACGTTTTCGGGAGCGGTATGATACCATGCTGGGTCGATTGACCGCGTGCAGGCATCTGAAATTCCTGAGGGATGTGCGGGAGAGGCAGGATCCGGGGAAGCTTCTCATCTCCGTAAAGGGGACGGGGATTACGGGGAAGCAGCTGTATGACATGCTGCTGGACGAATACCGTCTGCAGACGGAAATGGCGTCTGTAAGCTTTGTATTGGCAATGTTCACGGTTAATGACGGAGAGGAAGCCTATGCGCGAATGACGGAGGCGCTGCTTGCCATAGACGGCCGGCTGGGAGAGCGGGCCTGGAGCTGGGAGAGCGGAGACAGGACAGATAGGCTGCCCTGCGTCGAAGCCGGCGAAAGGAATGACGCCGCCGCACTCACAAAGGCATGGGACATGGAAACGGAATGGGTGGAACTTTCGGCGTGCATTGGCAGATATGCGGGGGAATTCATCAATCTGTATCCGCCCGGTGTACCTTTGCTGGTCCCCGGGGAGAGGCTGACGGAAGGACTATACCAAAGGATCCGGGATGCGATAGAGCAGGGCCTTGAGGTGCAAGGGATACGGGTGCAGGGGGAAAGAGAGGATTCTCAGGGAAAATTTTTGATCCCGGCCATAAGAGAATCGTCTGCCATTTAGATAGAAACGGAAAACCGATATCATAAAAGAAAGCAGAGGTTATGAATATGAGAAGAACAAAGATTATCTGTACCATCGGGCCGGCCTGTGAAAGTGTGGAGCGGCTGCGGGAACTGATGCTGGCAGGGATGAACGTAGCCAGGTTTAACTTTTCCCACGGCACACATGAGGAGCAGCGGGAGAAGTATAAGAGAGTGGTGCAGGCCAGAGAGGAGCTGGGGCTTCCGGTGGCCACCATGCTGGATACGAAAGGGCCGGAGATTCGCCTGCGTGACTTTGAGGGAGGGAGAGCCGAACTGGTGAGCGGGCAGCAGTTTGTGCTGACCACGGAGGAAATTCTAGGCACCGCTCAGCGTGCGGCGATTTCTTACAAAAATCTGAAAAACGATATTCAAAAGGGAACCACCATTCTGATCGACGACGGCCTTATCGAAATGACGGTGGAGGAGATACGGGGGGAGGAGATTGTCTGCCGGGTGCTGAACGGCGGCTTTGTCTCCAACCACAAGGGCGTGAATGTGCCGGGTGCGGTGCTGTCCATGCCCTATATCAGCGATGTGGACAGAGCGGACATCCTGTTCGGCATTGAGATGGGGTATGATATTCTGGCAGCATCCTTTGTGAGATGCGGAGAAGACATCCTTGAAGTCAGAAAGATTTTGGATGAGCATGGCTGCAACATGAAAATCATAGCCAAAATTGAGAATATGCAGGGCATTCAGAATCTGGAGGAGATTCTGAGCGCGTCTGACGGCATCATGGTGGCAAGGGGAGATATGGGGGTGGAAATTCCTTTCGAGGAGGTGCCCATTCTCCAGAAGAAGATGATCAAGCTGGCCAATGACCAGGGGAAGCATGTTATCACGGCGACCCAGATGCTGGAGTCCATGATCAAGAATCCAAGGCCTACCAGGGCGGAGACCACGGACATTGCCAACGCTATCTATGACGGAACCACGGCAATCATGCTCTCCGGTGAGAGCGCAGCGGGAAAATATCCGGTGGAAGCGGTGAAAACCATGGCGAAAATTGCGGAATGCGCCGAAAAAGATATTGACTATGGCGCAAGGATGCGGCGGGACGGGCACAGACAGGGGGCAGATATCACCACGGCGCTGGCTTACGCTACCTGCACGGCCGCAATGGACTTAAATGCAGCGGCGATCATCACGGTCACAATGTCGGGCTTTACCGCGGAGGCTATCTCCAGATTCAAGCCTCAGAGCCATATCATAGGCTGTACGGTTCAGGAAAAGGTGTGCAGGCAGCTGAATCTCCTGTGGGGCATGAGTCCTTTGATGATTCGGGAGGAGAAGAACGCAGAGACGCTGTTTGCCAATGCCGTGGAGGAGGCGAAGAAAGCGGGCTATGTGAAGAAAGGCGATGTGGTGGTAATCACTGCGGGTGTGCCTCTGGGAACGGTAGGCACGACGAATATGATTCATGTGGTCGAGGTCGGATAGACTATGGCAAAGATCATATGCCTGATGGGAAAGAGCAGCGCGGGAAAGGACACGATCTATAAGAGGCTGCTTGCGGACCGGGAGCTGAACCTGCAGAAGATCGTTCCGTATACCACAAGGCCCATCCGCGATGGGGAGCGGGAGGGCGTGGAGTACTTCTACACGGACGAGGAGGGGTTTAGGCGGCTCAAAGAGCAGGGGAAAGTCATCGAGGACAGGGCCTATTCCACCTGTCACGGTCTGTGGCGGTATTTTACCGTGGACGACGCGCAGCTGGGGGATATGGGCAGGAGCCGCCTGACCATCGGGACCCTGGAGGCCTACCGAAAGCTTCAGGACTATTTCGGCAGGGAGAGGCTTCTGCCGGTTCTGGTGGAGCTGGAAGACGGACTGCGGCTCCAGAGAGCGCTTACAAGGGAACGCCTGCAGGAGAGCCCTAAATATGAGGAAATGTGCCGCAGATTCCTGGCGGACAGCCGGGATTTTGCGGAGGAAAAGATAGAAGCGGCAGGTATCCTCAGACGTTTTGTGAACGACGATCTGGACAGATGCTTCGGGGAGATCAAAGAATATATTACGGAGGGGATTTCCTGAAGCCGCATAAGAGTGATATCCCTGACAGGACAGTGCAGGAAAGGAGGGCAGGCATATGGATATTAAGGTGACGCAAGTGGGACAGAGCGCACCCGTGGAACAGGTGCAGAGCACGCCGCCTGCGGACGGCAGTTTTAAATTCATGCTTGCCAGCCATGTGGAGGGCGCCGAGCTCCAGGCCAGGCTGCAGACGCTCATGGAAGAAATCACCATGCAGGGGGACAAATTGGCCAAACGCCGGGATGTAAAGGACATGAAGCATTACAGGCGACTGGTAAAGGAGTTTATGAACGAGGTGGTAACCCACTCCCATGCTTTTTCCAGAGAGAACTTTCTGGACAGGAGAGGGCGGCACAGAGTCTATGGCATTATCCGGCTGGTGGACGAGAATCTGGACAATCTGGCCCAGGAGCTGATGAAAGACGAGCAGGATCATCTGGCAATCCTCAATACGATTGGGGAGATTCGGGGATTGCTTCTGGATATATTTACATGAGGCAGGGGTAACTAGGTACGCAAAACAGGAGGGGTATTATGGCGGGATTTCAGGATATCATCGGGCAGCAGCAGATAAAGGAACATTTGAGGAATGCGGTTTCCACAGGAAAGATTTCCCATGCGTATATCATCAACGGGGAAAAATCCTCCGGAAAAGAATTCATTGCGAGAGTGTTCGCAATGGCGCTGCAGTGCGAAAAAGGCGGGACAGAGCCCTGCCAGGAATGCCATTCCTGCAGACAGGCCCTGTCCGGCAATCAGCCGGACATCATCAGGGTGGTACATGAGAAGCCTAATACCATCAGCGTAGACGATATCCGCAGTCAAGTCAACGGGGACATAGCGGTGAAGCCTTACAGCAGCACCTATAAGGTATACATCATAAACGAGGCGGAGAAGATGACGCCCCAGGCCCAGAATGCCATCTTAAAGACCCTGGAGGAGCCGCCGGAGTATGCAGTGATCCTGCTGCTGACCGGCAACGTGAACAGCCTGCTGTCCACGATCCGCAGCAGGTGCGTGGTGCTGGACATGAAGCCTGTGGCGGACAGCCTGGTAAAGGAGTATCTGTGCAGGCAGCTTGCCGTGCCGGATTATAAGGCTGAGGTGTGCGCGGCTTTTGCCAGAGGAAATGTGGGAAAGGCCAAGATGCTGGCCACCAGCGAAGAGTTTGAGAACATAAAGGCGGAAGCCCTGGCCCTGCTGAAATACATACAGGATATGGATCTGAACGAAATCGTGGCGGCGGTAAAGAAGATCATGCAGTATAAGCTGGAGATACAGGACTACCTGGATATCTGCGCTATCTGGTACCGGGATGCGCTGCTGTTCAAAGCTACCAGCGACATGAACCATCTGATTTTCAGGGAAGAGATACAGGCGCTTCGGCGGACTGCCCAGCGCAGCAGCTATGAGGGCATTGAGAACATTATAAAGGCGCTGGACACCGCCAAGAGACGTTTGGATGCCAACGTGAACTTTGAGCTGGTCATGCAGCTGTTGATGATGACCATTCAGGAGAACAGTTAGTTACAGGGCCGTTTCCATTATTAACTATGGCCAATTGCGGCGGAATGTGTTAGAATAGCACTGCATCCGTTGACGAAGAGGGCTTACAGCCAGAGTGAGGTAGATAGATGATTAAAGTAATAGGTGTGAGATTTCGGACGGCGGGCAAGGTATATTTTTTTGATCCGCTGCAGTTTGACATAAAAAAAGGCGATCATGTCATTGTGGAGACCGCCAGAGGGATTGAGTTCGGTACAGTGATGGCGGGAATCATGGAGGTGACGGAGGAAAAGGTGGTGCAGCCTCTCAAGCCGGTGATCCGCATTGCGAATCAGCGCGACGTGGAACAGGAAGCGGCCAACAGGGACAAGGAGAAAGAGGCTTTCCGGATATGCCTGGAAAAAATCCGCGAGCACGGACTGGAGATGAAGCTGATTGACGCGGAATATACCTTTGATAACAATAAGGTGCTTTTTTATTTTACGGCGGACGGGCGAATCGACTTCCGAGAGCTGGTCAAGGATCTGGCCAGCATTTTCAAGACAAGGATTGAGCTCCGCCAGATCGGCGTGCGGGATGAGACGAAAATCGTGGGGGGGATCGGGATCTGCGGACGCCCGCTGTGCTGCCACAGCTACCTGTCGGACTTTATCCCTGTGTCCATCAAGATGGCAAAGGAGCAGAATCTCTCCTTAAATCCCGCCAAGATATCCGGTGTGTGCGGCAGACTAATGTGCTGTCTTAAAAATGAGGAAGAGACCTATGAGGAGCTGAACCGGCGGCTTCCCGGCATCGGGGACGCCGTCACCACAGAGGACGGTCTTAAGGGCGAGGTGCAGAGCGTCAATGTGCTGCGCCAGCTGGTAAAAGTGGTCATAAACGCAGGGGACGAGAAAGAAATCAAGGAATACCCCGTGGAAAAGCTGCATTTCAGGCGCAGGCACAGCAAGAAAGAGAAAATGGAACTCTCCAAAGAAGAACTGCAGGAACTGGAGCGCTTGGAGGAGGAAGAGTGGCAGAAACAGGAGCAGGAGCTGGCAAACAGAGCGGAGGAGGCCCAGCGGCAGAATAACAAAAACAAGCAGGGAAACCGCAGACAGCCCGGCCAGCATTCTCCGGAGACGGCCAAGGCGCCGGGCGGCCGGCAGGAGACGGAGCGCAGACCCGGCCAGCGTGGGGACGGGGGCCAGAAGCAGTTCGGCCAGCGGACAGGGGGCCAACAGCGGCAGAACAGCAGGCGCCCGGGCGAGGAGCCGAAACAGCAGCTTCAGCACGGAGAGCCAAGGCAGCCGCAGGAGGAACATTTCGGCAGCAAACGCCGGCATGACAACAGAAAGCGGCAGGACAGAAATCGTCAAAACGGCCAGAATCAGGATAACCATGACAACGAGCAGAATGGGAAGAACCGTTATGATAACAGGAACAGACGCGGCGCAAGATCATCGGAGTGAAAGCGGGAGCCAACGGAGTGTCAGCATAAATGGCGATGAGCGTGTGGACGACTTGGAGCGGAACGGGTACCGTATCATCCAGAATCCGAAGAAATTCTGCTTTGGGATGGATGCGGTGCTTCTGACGGGTTTTGCCCACGCGAAGCCGTCGGACAAACTGTTGGATCTGGGAACCGGCACAGGCATCATTCCTCTCCTCATGGAGGCCAAATATCACTGCGCTCATCTGACGGGTCTGGAAATTCAGGCTGACAGCGCGGACATGGCTGTGAGGAGTGTGGAACTGAACGGCCTTTCGGACAAAATAGACATTATCACAGGAGATATCAGAGAAGCAGACCGTATATTCCCGTCTGCTTCTTTTGACTGTATCACATGCAATCCGCCCTATATGATCGGACAGCACGGGATCACAAATCCGGATGCGCCAAAGGCCATTGCCAGACACGAGATACTCTGTACTTTCGAGGATGTGGCCGTACAGACGGAGAGACTGTTGAGACCGGGGGGACATTTTTTTCTGGTGCACAGACCCTTTCGGCTGGCAGAGATTTTGGTGACGCTGGCGCACTGTCATCTGGAGCCAAAGCGGATGCAGCTGGTGTACCCTTATGTAGACAGAGAGCCCAACATGGTACTGCTGGAGGCGGTGCGGGGCGGAAAGCCCAGAATGACGGTGGAGAAGCCTCTGATCGTGTTCCGGGCACCGGGGGAATATATGCCTCAGATCAGGGAGATTTACGGATATTGAAGAGAAAATTGCAGTCAGGAGGGCGCTATGGCAGGAACCTTATATTTGTGCGCGACACCCATAGGGAATCTGCAGGATATGACACCGCGGGTTATTGAAACGCTGCGGTCGGTGGACATAATCGCGGCCGAGGATACGCGCAACAGCATCAAACTGCTGAATCATTTTGACATCCACACGCCTATGACCAGTTACCACGAGTATAATAAGGTGGAAAAGGCCGGTCAGCTGGCGGCAAAGCTGGCGGCAGGGCAGGACATTGCGCTGATTACGGACGCGGGCACGCCTGCCATCTCGGATCCCGGGGAAGTGCTGGTGCGGCTGTGCCATGAGAGCGGACTCCCCGTGACCAGTCTGCCGGGACCGTCTGCCTGCATCGTTGCCCTGACTCTGTCAGGACTTTCCACCAGGCGATTTAGCTTCGAGGGCTTTCTGCCCAGGGAGAAAAAGGAGAGACGGGCCATTCTGGGAGAATTGGCGGGAGAGACTCGCACGATGGTGCTCTATGAGGCGCCCCATCACCTGACGGCTACCCTAAAGGAACTGCTGGAGAGCATGGGTGACAGACAGATTACGCTCTGCAGGGAGCTGACCAAGAAATTTGAGACCGTAATGCCTACTACGCTTTCCCGGGCGCTTTCTTTTTATGAAAGGGAAGAACCCAGGGGAGAGTACGTGCTGGTGGTGGCAGGAAGAAATCCGCAGGAGCTGCGCCGGGAGGAGATCGCCGCCTGGGAATCCATGACCATAGGAGAGCACATGGAGCACTATGAGCGTCAGGGCATGGACCGCAAGACGGCCATGAAGCAGGTGGCGAAAGACAGGGGAGTAGGAAAGCGGGAGATATACGCTTATCTGAACCGGGAAGACAAAGCGGAAGAGCTGTCTTAGAGAAATCCTTGGGAGGCAGGCAGGAGAAAAATATGGCGAATAATTGTGACACGTGTGTCAATTATATGTATGATGAAGAGTATGAATACTATTATTGCATGGTGAATCTGGACGAGGATGAAATGTATCGTTTTTTGTCGGGGAGCCAGAGAGAATGTCCCTACTACAGATTGGATGATGAATATGGTGTGGTCAGACACCAGATTTGATTGTCTCATTATTTTCGTGCAAAACGCGCACGAAAACACCTCTCGGAACCGTGAACAGTAACATTTGATTCCTGCGGGCAATGAGCCAAGCGGATGCGTCAGCATCCATTTGGCGAATGCCGCGAGGGCCAATAACCCTGCTGCTTACAGCGGGGTTATTGATTTTCCAGCTTTTGCGCAGTATATAATTTTGCGCAGAGACAATAATAAGCATGTATTCACGGAATACAGTTCCTGACTTATGAAAGGTCGAACACAGGGTTCAAGGAGGCAGGCGGTTTAACGTCAGCCCCTGCCGCCGGGAAGAGAGGTAAGAAAATGAGCAATATTTCAGAACTTGATTTGCAGAATCTGCGTCATCTCATAGGCGGATTCGATACGACTCACTGTAAGATGCAGGCTTATGCGAAAGAGGCGGAGGATCCGCAGATCAGGCAGTTTTTTGAGAAAGGCGCCCGGTCCGCCATGGACAACAAGGAGCAGCTGATGAAGTTTTTGAACTGATCCACGATGTTGAATGTATTTCAGAATGAGAGGTAGAGACATGCAGGAAAAGACAATGGTAGCAGATACACTGGCTGGCATCAACGGTGAGCTGACCCGCTATGCGGGCATGATCGCCCAGTCCGAGAATAAGGAGCTGAAGCAGACGCTGAAGCAGATCCGCAACGCCTGTGAGCAGTCACAGGAGGAGCTTTACCAGATCGCAAGGGAGAAGTCTTACTATGTACCCGCCAGTAAGGCAACGGCGGAAGAGGTGGCTCATGTGAAGAGCCTGTTCACCCAGGGGACGCTGTAGGAATGGCGAGGCGTTAAAGACAGGCATGGGAAAGGGCATTTCCGGACGCATTTTAAGGCCGGAAATGCCCTTTTTGCTGCTCTCCGCAAAAAACTCGCAAAAATTCTAAAAAAATCCAAAATACTTGTTGACAAATGAAAGAGATCGCTCTATAATATAAAACTGCCACGGAGATTCAAATTGCTTAGTTTGAAAAAAGTGGAAAAAAGTTTTAAAAAGTTGTTGACAAAAGCGGAGAGGTATGATATCCTATCAAAGTTGCCGCTGATGAAGACGGCGAAGCACCTTGACAAATGAACAGCAATGCAACCCTGAAGATTCCGAAAAAAGGACGGGGAG
>JAAWOU010000101.1 GCA_022799755.1 Lachnospiraceae bacterium | reverse complement strand
AACGGGGTATCAATCTTGCAGCGCTGCAGAGCAGAAAGTGTCCTTCGGACACTTTGGTATTTGACCCTCGCGGCATTCGTCAAATGTGCATGCAAGCATACCCACTTGACTCATTGCTCGCGGGAATAAAAGGATTGGAATAAAGGATGGGCTGGCTCACGGGCCTGTACCGCCTCCGTTAACCGGTGCGCCTGCACTTTCTCCGTTGCCCGCCCGGTCTGCGGCAGGGCTCTGGATGCTGATCACCGCATCCGGGCGGGATTCCACAAAGGCCATGATGGCGCTTAAGAACCTGTCCCCATACTTATCCCGCTTTCTTTCGCCCACGCCCGAGACCCATAATAAATCGGCGGCAGTTTTCGGCAGCTTTACGCACATGTCGATCAGCGTTTTGTCGTTGAAAATGATATATGGCGGCAGCGATTCTTCCCTGGCAATTTCCAGCCGAAGCTTTCGCAGCGCCTCGAACAGGTCATAGCCCGCAGAGGTAAGCGCATCTGTGCTTCTGCGGGGAGATTTCTTTCTGTCCGAATTCTTTCCGCCCAGGCTCCTCTCCGGCTCTTTCTCCCGGTAAACGCGCATCATCACATGGGTATTTTCGTCCCGCAGAGGAGCGATATTCCCCATCTTCAGCACACTGTACTGCTCCTGGGTCTGGTATAGATAGCCCTCTTCCACCATTTGGCTGATGAGGCCCCGCAAAAGCGGCTCCCTGCAGTCTTTCAGCGCCCCATATGTCTTATAATCCACAGTACCCAGCTCCCGCAGCCTTGCCCTGTCCGCTCCCATGAGGGTACCCAGGACAACGGTAAGCCCATAGCGGCCTTTTGTCTCCGCCACACAGTTGATGACCTGCTTGGCCTGGGCGGTCATATCCTGCTCCTGATATTCCCTGTGGCAGTTGCCGCAGTTGTCGCAGGGCGTGACAGCCTTTTCCCCGAAATAGTTCAGGATGTAATTCCTAAGGCATCCTGAGGTTCGACAGTACCCCTCCATGACCTGGAGCCGACGCATGTCCCGCTGCTTTATCAACTCCGTCTCCTCTTCCTCCAGGCCGGAGAAGTCTTTCTTTTCCAGCAGGAATCTGTCGATGATCACATCCTGGGCCGAAAAGAGCAAAATGCACTGGGAGGGCTCCCCGTCACGGCCGGCGCGGCCGGCCTCCTGGTAATAGTTCTCCATGCTCTGAGGCATGTTGTAGTGGATGACATATCTGACATTGGATTTGTCGATGCCCATGCCGAAAGCGTTGGTGGCTATGATGACGGGGGCTCTGTCATAGATAAAGTCGTCCTGGCTCCTTTTCCGCTCTTCATTGTCCATGCCCGCATGATATCTGGTGACGGGAACACCCTTTTTGAACAGTGTCTCGAAGAGCTTGTCCACATTTTTTCGGGTGGCGCAGTAAATGATGCCGCTGTCTTTCGAATGCTCCTCTATGTAGTTGATTACAAAATCATCTTTCTTCCTGCTGTTTTCCACGCGGTAATACAGGTTCTCCCTGTCGAAGCCAGTCACTGTCACATAGGGGTCTGTCAGGTTCAGGATGCACAGGATATCTTCCTTTACCTCCTCCGTAGCCGTGGCGGTAAAGGCGCCGATGACAGGCCGCTTGGGCAGATTTTTGACAAATTCCACGATTTTCAGATAGCTGGGGCGGAAATCCTGTCCCCACTGGGAGATGCAGTGAGCCTCGTCCACGGTCACCATGGAAATCTCCGCTCTGGCGGCAAATTCCAGAAAGTCAAAGCTTTCCAGCCGCTCCGGCGCTACATAGACAATCTTGTAGACGCCCTCTGCCGCCAGCTGCATAGCCCTCCGGATCTGAGCCTCCGTCAGGGAAGAGTTGATGAACGCGGCGTGGATACCGGCCTCGTTCAGGGCTTTCACCTGATCCTGCATCAGGGAGATCAGAGGCGATATCACGATGGTAATACCGGGCAGCATCAGCGCCGGAACCTGATAGCATATGGACTTGCCCGCGCCTGTGGGCATGATGGCAAGGACATCCCGTCCTGTCGTGATGGACGCTATGATGTCTTCCTGGCCTTTCCGGAAAGAATCATAGCCGAAGAACTGTTTTAGGGCTTCTCTTGGGGTCATTCTGTCTCCTGATTCTCCTCTTTCATACTGGATTTTCTGTCACGGGGATTCAAGCCGATTACCTATTCCTGCGGCTCCATTTCCTCAAAGTACTCCGGCGCCACCTTTTTCGTCAGCCACACCCCGTTCTCCGACAGATAGAACGGGCATCCGGCTATATGCATCTCTTTGCTGCGGATCTTCAGGATCACGGGTTCTCCATGGCGCTTTCCCACCGTCACAGCGGTTTTGATATCTTTTGATAAGTGAACATAGAGCCGACTCATGGGTTTTATGCCCTCCGCCTTTATGCTGTCCAGAAATCTCAGGGCAGTCCCATGATATAGAAATTCCGGCGGCTCCTGTTCTTTCGGTTCCACGTCCACCGGTATGCTGTGTCCCTGATTTGCACGGATCAGGGTCTTGTCCGGACTGAAGCTGTATCTCTGCTTCTTGTCCGTTGCCACGATTTCTTCCAGCATGGACATGTCGATCTTTCTGCCGGTACTGTTTACCCCTGCCAGCAGCTCGTCCACATCGGCCCACCCGTGTTCATCTAATGTAATGTGCGCCTCCTGGGGCCTGTGACGCAGAAGCATGCTAAGGTATATGCTTAAACCGTCTAATTTGCTCATAATTCCTCCTTATACACAAAACCGCCTGCGGTGTCAGTGTTTTTCGCGAGCTTTTCGGCATATCATGGGTGTGGACTGTCTTCAAGCCTTATCCTGTCCTTTCCGCCAATCCTCCTCCAGCAATCCGTAGAAATATAGATCTGCCCAACGGCCCTGATTGTCTCTGGTGTGGCTGCGCTGGATGCCTTCCGGACGCATTCCCAGCTTCTCCATGAGACGAACAGACTTCACGGCGTCAATGGTTTCCGCAAATATCTTATGGGCTTTCCGCTCCCGAAAGGCATGGTCAATCACGGCGCTGCAGGATTCCAGGGCATAGCCCTGCTGCCAGAAGTTCCGGTTGAAAAACCAGCCCATTTCATAGACGCTTTCGTCAGATTCGTGAAACAGAATATATCCTATCACTTTCCTGCTTTTCCTGTGAACCGCTGCCACAGCGCCTTTTCGGCCGATACAGAAAGAATTCAGAAATTCCCGGGTTTTCCGGAAATCGTACGCCGGTTCGCAGTTCTCCATGGTTTCATCGTCGCCCAGGATGTCATGCAGATCTGCGGCATCCTCCGGGGTAAAGCTGCGGATTATCATCCGCGGGGTTTCTATGTACATTTTGATTCCTCATTTCATAAGCCCGGCTGCAAATCCAGTCTGTCTATGACCGCAAAATCCAAAATAAACCGTTGGGAATTGAGACTCTGTAGACTTCCATTTTCGGGATACGGGCTGCTGCCCGGCAAGAAACTCCAAACAATAGAATCCTCGCTTCGCGCATCCTCTATTGTGTCATGAACTACAGAAACGGCGGGGCCGTCATTCATATGATCCAGATTTTGCTTTTCACTATATTCAGGGTATCATGACGGGGCCGGAATTACAAGAAAAATTTTAGGCTTAACTGCTGTTTTGACTTGAGGGATGTTTCAACCGGCAGATGAATTCCTGCCCGGGATTCTCCGGGCCGGTTATTGCGCTTTTGCTTCCTTTATATTAGGATAAAGACATAAGTGCAGAAAGGCGGCAACTATGGATCATATGAATACAGGCGAAATCATCAGCAAGAGGCGCAGGGCACTGGGCCTCACCCAGAGCCAGCTGGCCAAATCTCTGAATATTTCCTTTCAGGCAGTGTCAAAATGGGAGAACAATACCACCTATCCCGACATCCAAATGCTCCCCAGGCTGGCGGCAGCGCTTCATACCACTGTGGACGCTCTGCTTGGCTATAGGAGCGTAGTAACAGACTATGACAGCCGGTACGACCAGGAAGAGTATTACTGGGGACTTACGCCAAACCGGATTTGCTACGATATCATGAAACTCCTGCCCCCTGTGAAACCTTACCGGGTGCTGGATATCGGCTGCGGAGAGGGCAAAGACGCTGTCTTCATGGCCAAATGCGGGTATGCCGTCACTGCATTCGATGTGTCGGAGCAGGGGATCGAAAAGGCCAAACGCCTGGCAGAGCACAATCAGGTGAATGTACGTTTCTTCAAGGCTGATATTCTTGATTACCATCCGGAGAGAGAATATGATGTTATTTTCTGCAGCGGTATGCTTCATTTTATCCCGGAGTCCAGGCGGGAGGAACTCTGCGGCAGTCTGAAGTCACATACCGCGGATATGGGCATCAATGCCCTGAATGTATTTGTTCAGAAGCCTTTTATTACCCGTTCTTTTCAGAATCCGGAGGATGAGAAACTGCGGCACCCCTGGTATTCCGGGGAGCTCTTTGGATATTATCACGACTGGCTGTTCCATACCTGCAGGGAGGAGGTCTTTGACTGCAACAGCGGCGGGGTTCCCCACAGGCATTGTATGGATACTTTGATTGCGCAGCGGGTCTGCGAAACCCGGTAGCCCTCTGGGGCAAAGAAGCAGCAGGATGTGGGGACGGAACTGATTCGTGTCGAAAAATTGTTCAGCCTGATATTTTTGGATTATGTATGTTTCAAATAGGATCTGCATACACAGGTTTTATTGTCACCATGGTCATCTTGCTTTTTCCTGTCTTTCAAACACATATTCCGTCTCTGTGGACAGGTCGTTCCGGAATACATATCCCAGCCTGCAATACTTTTGTATGTCCGCAGGCTCCTCTATGTTCTCCTCCGCCAGGAACCTTACCATGTCGCCTCTGGCCATCTTGGCGTAGGTTCCCTTTGTCACAAGCTTATTCCCTGCCTTTTCACAAAATGTGACTGTGAGGAATCTGTCACTCTTTGTGAGATATCTCTCAATGCATTTCGAATATTCCCTGGAGGCCAGGTTGATGATGAGGCCGCTTTCGTCCCGGACCGCTTCATACAGTCTGCTTCCCCACAGGCCATACAAATCTTTATGTCCCGCAACGGAGGCTTTGGCCTGCATTTCAAGCCGGTAAGGGGTTACGCCGTCCATGGGCCTGAGCACGCCATAGAATGCGGACAATATCCGCAGATGCTCCTGCACGTATTCATACTGGGTCTTTTCAAATACCGCAGGAGCCATGTACTGATAAGCGATTCCCTGGTAGGCCAGCACCGCAGGCGTCAGGCCGCGTTCCAGGTTCATGTGCGCGAGGCGGTCGTAGTTCTCCTGAGCTATGGTTTCGTTGCATTTCCATAGGGTCTGCAGTTCCTGCCGGGTCCGGTTCCTCAGCCAGGACAGGATGGCCGAGGCCTGGTCCAGGTACCGGGGCAGGCCCACGGGCTCCAGTGTGTCGGGGTCGGCTTTCATTTTCTTGGCTGGTGAGAGGATGATTTTCATTGTACTTCTCCTGGTTTGTTGGGGTGGAGAGGGCGATGTCTCTCCTGTCGAAATGAATGCTGCCAGTCTATGGTGAATTCATATTTATTCCCTGCATAACTGCAAGAATCCTGTCTGAAATTTTCTCCTGCAAATAAGCAGGATTCAATTTTCTCTTGGCATATCGCAAATAGGTATCTCGGGTAATCCGTATCAACTGTGACGTAAAATATCGCTCCCAACTAAAGTAATCCCCACTCTCAATATAGTTTTCAGGGTTCTTCAATATTTCCCCAAGGCCACTGTCCTCTATCACACCGGACCGCAAAATCAGCCATTCAAAAGATTCCGGCAGATATAGTGTCACATTCGGATAATTCTTTATGACCCGCATAACTTTCTCCATCTCCGAACCGAACGCCGCTCCATCTGCCACCACTAATACTTTCTCTCTTAAATGCCTTATGACCGCCGAAAAAATATTCGATTTACCATATGCGCTGATACAAGTCATTCCGCTATTTTTTTCGCAAACACCCTGAAAGAACTGAAAACCGGAATCAGAATCCTCTGCAATCACCTTTTCCGGCCTGACTGCATGTCGATTGTCTGTTGTCTGATACAAATGATAAAACTCATTATAAGTACGTTTTAAAGTTCCATATTTACCCGAATCACGAATTCCATAAATTTCTTCGACACTGTATGGCAAGGAAGGAATGCTTTCTCTGGTCACAATAACATAATAATTATCGGTATTCCGAATTGCCAAGGCAAAATCATCACTTAATACAAACTCATTGCCTTCATCAATAAAAACAATGCTGTCTTTCATCATAGAAAGCTGCCCGGCCCATGTACGGCCTTCCAGAACCGTACATTCCTTATCACAGGTAAGTTCAACGGCACTGGCATTTCCGTTTTCAAAATGTTCGCGTATCATATCTACCAGCGCTGTTTTTCCCGTCGCACTGTCTCCCCTGATCACAGTGATATTTCTCTTAATTTCAAATTCATACCGAATACGTTTATTCTGCAGGATGATCCTATGTGTACCTCTCATAGCAGCACCTCTCACACATACAGGCCAGCAATCGGAACAAGTTCTTTCATGCTGTGAACAATCTGATTTGTATTCAAAATACGGATATCAAATGTCCCTTCCCCAAAATCCATCAGATGGCGAAGATTGATCGTAAGGTCGTCTGTTTCTGCGAGTTTTAAAATCCACTTGGCACAGTTATCCCCGCAGGTAGAGGCATTGAATATCCTTGAACGCTCATTTTTCATAAGGATGAGTGTCTTCACTCCGCCAGAAAGCGCAAGCGGAGCAATTTTTCCCATAACTGGACTGTCGATTACACCGCTGTCCAGCACAATTGATTTATCGATATCAAGAATCATATCCCTGGCAACAGAATCCGTAATCCACTCATCCTCATATGTATTTTTAAAATACACTGCTGTATTAAAAACCGCCTCCGGCATATTCCCGTAATAAACATTGAGCATTCTCGCTGGCACCTCCCTGACAGATCATTTCTATTTTCGAATAACATTTTATCATAACT
This sequence comes from Lachnospiraceae bacterium, assembly GCA_022799755.1. Lineage (GTDB taxonomy): Bacteria > Bacillota > Clostridia > Lachnospirales > Lachnospiraceae > Acetatifactor. Next base: position 5,227 of record JAAWOU010000101.1, on the reverse strand, counting down.
ATGCTGAAATAGCCATAATAATCCATCCACCATTGTCCAAAGCAGTATTATGTTTCCCATGGTAAGCTGTCAGTTATTCATCTCTCATAAGTACTGCTCATAGAGCCCCGGGTGGTCTCCGCAGTATTTCCGTGCGCTTGCCAGGAGCTGCTCCCCATCGCCTGTCAGTTCCAGCGCTTCCTGCAGCAGCTCCTGGGCGTAGCTTGTGGTCATCCCGCCGAGATATTCTATCCACAGGGGGAGAAATGCATCCATGTCCGGAAGCTCTCTGCCGCTCTGCATGACCATTTCCAGAGTGATGTCTTTCCTACCGGAATTTGACAGCGTGTTGTACAAGTCATCGGCTCTCTCCGGCAGATCGGAGATGCAGTAGGCCGCATGGGCCGCGTCTGTTACAAGGGATTTATATTCCACATTTCCCAAGTGGTAGTATTGCAGGTCACGGATGTTGATTGGGGTGTTCGTGTACTCCTGATACTCCCCGCCTACCATGATGTCCAGTCCTATCAGGATATCAGTGAGTTCATGGGCGACCTGGTATTCTTCACAGGCTATGCAGTGGTGCACGAATACACAGGCTTCCTGGATGATACCCACTACGCCCTCCGGGTCGCTGTCCAGGAATTCCTCGTCAGCGCTGTTATACCAGTCGTCGTATTCCTGATTGAGGCTTGTACAATTCGGCAGTATTGCTGCAGGACAGCAGCTTCAGGAGGGCGGCTTTCTGATTCTCGTACTCGCTCCTCTCTTTATAGTAGCCGTACATTAGCTCCGTAATGGTATCCTGGTTCATCCTTTTCTTCGCGGAATCATGATAGAGCTTCTCCAGGGCTTTCCGCTTTTTTGGCTATTTCGCAGAATAAGATAGGACTGATGAGGCTTTGATATCCTTACGCTCCAGTAGCTTTCTGTAAAATCAAAGACGACACAGATCTTTCTTTCCAGACCCTTGCTGCTGTCATAGGTTGTAAATATTGCCGAATCTTCTATTTATGATGGAAACAGGTACTCATTTCAAGGGGTGGTCTTTCCTTTCCCAATCTGCGATATGGTACTTTTTCAGCAGCTCCCTGGCATGTTCCAGCCCATCTGGGGTAATATAAACAGATTTACTTCTGGATGGATGGCTTCCCTGATGTATGTAATCCTTTTCATCCAGTTCGTTTAGAATATTGAATGAATATCCTTTCCATGCATAATAGTCATTCCTGTCGGAAAAACGGTCTGACTCTGAGAATTTTGAGAGATATAATAGCATCATCGTTAGTTCTTCTACGGCTTTTTTGGGTTCTATATCAGATATTGGAAATGCGTATGATTCTTCTTTCATCAAGTTCATCCTTTCTGTATTTTATCATTTCATTTATTTTGCTGTAGCATAAATTTATATAGTTTATTCTACTACAAACATATAAACTTTGAAACAGGAAACTCTAAAAAACCATCTCATCCTCTAAATATTTTTTTAGCTTCTTAAGTTTACCCTTTGTTATGACTTTGGAATAATGTATTCCCTCATATGTCGAATGTAACACCGGATACTTTCCTTTCGTCTTCAATATCAAATGCTCTGTGATCATCCAGTCAATAACCGATTTTATTGTCTCATATGGCATATCCTGCAGGGCGCCAAACTCCGGCAACTTGTCCAGTTTATTGTCAAATATTTTTTTGCTATCTGTTCCTTTCAAAACCTCAGCAAGCACAGTTACTCCGTAATACCTTACTCTGCTTATATTCTGTAGTGCTTTGATTACTGTAAATATCAAATTATTCAATTCATAATTTCCATACATTACTGGCTGTATATCTGCCAAAACAATTTCCATATAGTCATCTTTCTGCTTCTTATCGACAACTGCTTGATTGGCAGGCAATATAGAAGTTATCTGTTGATTTGAACTTTTCCGGACTTTAACAGACTCCTCTGTATGCACAACTTCCGTTTCCTCCATCTGATATCCCATCTGATCATAATAAAACTTTTTATTGATCACATTATTGCAGCCAGTCCCATTGAGCTTATAATTCGTACATCCTAACAAAAATCCGGAGTTCTTTCCCTGCTTGACAATCAAATAGCCATCCCTGCACTTATCACACTTCTGGATGGACATCTTCCCCCCACGTATATCATTGGTCATAAAACCACAGACTTCCGGCTCATTGGTACAGATATAAAGACGCAGGCCATATGCCTTTTTATACTTGAGCTGCATAGGATATCCACACAAAGGGCATGCTTTCTTAGGCATGCCGACAGCTTCTTGTTCGTTCCAGTCTCCATGCAGGACAACGTTTTTATAATCCCGTTTTAGTTCAAGCAGGAATTCCGACGGATTCTGCTCTGGTGCGATGAAAAACACTCTGTTTTTTGTCCTTGTCATAGCTACATAGAACAATCTCCTTTCCTCAGCATAATCTATCGACCTGTCACCCTTGATGACGAATGCCAGAACAGGATCATCTTCAATTTTAGACGGAAAACCGTAAGTTTCATTTTTGCCGTTTACAATAATTACATCATCATATCCCAGCCCCTTTGAAGAATGGGCCGTCATAAATGTAATGTTCAGTTTTGGATACCTGACGCTTTTAACCTTATTTCCGCGGTTTATGTATTCGAACAGACCTGACCGCTCTAAATGATCCCCATCAAAGCCAAACCTGCCCAGCAGGAGGATTGGCCCGGGCTCCTTATTTTCCTTTTTCTTGTATTCCAAAAGCTGTCCTATCGCTGTTTCCACAGCCAATGCCAGAGCATAATTGGCCCCGCTTCTGCGGTTGCCGTCCTTACCCTTAAAGGTGCTGTCATAGGTATAGATAAGGACGGGATCCTCTATCCTCTTTGGAGAAATAAGCTGCTTGGGAATCTGCTGGGAATTGCGCTGTATGAAGTTGCCAGCAATATCGATCACTTCCTGGGAGTTTCGATATGTCCTGACAATCTTGAGCATTTTGGCATACCCCATTTTCTCAGCGAATTTTGTGAATAATGTAATATCCGAACCGCTGAATGCATAAATGGACTGCCAGTCGTCCCCGACTGCAATTATTTTGGCATCTGTTACCTCTGACAGGGCTTTTGTGAGATCGAACCTCTGCCTGGATATATCCTGATACTCGTCCACGATGATGTACTTGAAATCCAGCTTCTGCTTCATTTCCTTTACTTCTTTGAGTATTCTGGCAGACTCGTTTATCATATCTTCGAAGTCCACAGCTTTATTTTCTTTCAACCATCGTTGATATTCCAGATAGCAGTCATTGCAGATATCCAGAAACAACCTGCTCCTGACGTTCTGGGTAGAATGATACATACGATTAAACTCGTCCTCTGCATACCCATTCACCTTGAAATTGGATATAAATCGACATATGAGATTAATCAGCTTACGCACATATCGGTTCTCTTCTCCCGCCACAAGCATCTCCATTACTTCCTTGTTGGAACGAGGCTTGAGTTCGAAGCCTTTTGCCTCCAGTTCCTCTTTCAAATGGGCCAGCAGCGGCTTTCTGTCATTATAAGAAGAAAATGTATATATCAGTTCCGTTCCATGTTGTTTATGCAGACGAACCTTGTCATTTACTGCTTTTTTGTATCTGTCTAATTCTTCGGGGCTATATCTGTCGTTTTCTCCGCTCTGGGATATTCCAAAATGTTCTATATATGCAGTCTTGTCATCCTGGCAAATGATAAAGTCCGGGGTGTATGGTTTCCTTGCGTATACGATATTATAAGGATAGAGAGGTTCATAATCGTAATCTATGTTGTTCAGGTACAGGAAATTAGCGATTTCGACCTCCTGGTGAGAGTGCAGCATTTCATTTTGAATGGTGACGGACTTCTTTGTCCTTGTGTCTATTACTTTGCATTTAAAGTCCTCCAGATCGCTTCTCATGGTCAAAAAATTCGCTTTTGCAATATTGTTGAAGAATGCATTGAATTCATCTCCTTCATAGGGTGCATCAAAATAAGATGCAAAAAACATGATGAGCTTATTCACTACACTCTCGTTCTGCATGATAGAGCCGCGGAAATAATCCCTGATTACAAAGTACAGCTTGGAATTGTCTACAATATTCCGCTTTTCGTCAGGCGTATTCACATGTATGACAGCATTTCCAGTTGAATGAAATGTTGCGATTGGACATTCGATTCCCAATGCACCTCGGATTTTTTCCTTTAGTTCATTTACTGCTTTATTTGTAAAAGAGACCACCAGTATCTGAGATGGTTTTATGCCCTGCTTGTCTACGAGATACTTGACCTTGGCAGCTACTGTCGTGGTTTTTCCGGCTCCTGCTCCTGCTATGACAAGACAATAGTCCTCGTCCGTCAAAACTACTCTCCTTTGGTCATCGTCCAGGGAGACTGCGGGATCAACGGGCTTGAGGATATTATCGAGATATTCCTTTTCTCTGATCATTGATTTGGTGATGAAATCTTCGTTGTGCTGGTCTATCAGTTTTTCTATGTCTGTAAATGCTGTTATTATATGCTGGATTTGGGGCGTAAAGATTCCGTTGGCCTGGCAGAAGTTTTCTAGCATACCGCTGCTTTTCAGTACATCAAAAAAATCAATTACAGATTTATAAAGTTTTATGTCTTCGAGATAGTCGCTTTTCGCAATGTATCTATCTGCTTCCATTAGGGAATCTAGGTATTTCTTTAGATTAAGCAGCTTTATGATGTTTTCGTTTTTTTGGGGTGCTGGACTGTTTTTTGCTGTTTTCGCATTGTTCACTTGTCTCTTATAGCCAAATATTCTTTCGAGAAATCCCATGATTTGTTTTCCTTTTCTCTTTATTGTTATGGAAGCTTCTGATGTAAAAAGCCCTCGGGCCCGAGGGACACCGAAGGACAAACTGGCAATTTCTTGTATTCATATTGGGGCTACACTGGCATCCGGGATGGGCGGTTTGACTGTCTCCTGATTTTTCTTGCAAATCTCTTGAACAGTATTGTATTCATTATGTCTCAGCGCCTTTTATATGATTTATTATACTTAATATAGAAAAATAGCTTACAGTGAGTAATCGACTCTTGTCAAGTTCACTCCAAGCTATATTTCGCTTACGCTAAGAAGCCTCATATTCATGCGACTCCTTTCTTTCATTGCTTTACTTAGGCGTTTGCGAAACGCCAGCCCCCCGCATAAATACGGGATATTTTTTGTTACAAAATAAAACAACTCCTCACTGGTATATGGTATAATTGAGCTGT
>JAAWOU010000100.1 GCA_022799755.1 Lachnospiraceae bacterium | reverse complement strand
GAAATAGGGGGAATAAGAGAATTGCATCACATGACTGAAGCAGACAATCCCCGATTTTCAAGATCGGCACGGTTAGTGATGTTTCGTGAAACAACCCTGCTTCAGAAAGGCTTTCCGTTTACAGATTCTGCGTGCCATGATACAATGGTGGCAGGAAAGCTGCCCGACATCGTTATATTCAGGAGGATGGTAAAGATGAATCGCTATTTTAATACGGAGGGACAGTGTGATCCAACAATGCACTATATGGTGCGGCTGGATGACAGAGTGAAAGAGATAAAACGGCGCTTCATAGACCCCGGGAAATACTTCGTGATCAACAGAGGCAGACAGTACGGAAAGACTACTACTCTGTATGCATTGGAGGAGTATCTGCGGGACAGCTATATTGTCGTTTCCATGGATTTCCAGGAAATCAGTACGGCGGAATATCGAGATGAATTTACTTTTACAAAAGTATTCCTGAGGCTGTTCATAGAGGCTTTGCAGGAGAGCGGATTGGATACGAACAGGCTGGAACAGGCTGCTGCGGCAGGGGAAAACAGGCAGATGACGCTGGGCGAGACATTTGGCTTACTGAGCCGGTTTTGCGGGGAGTCCCCCAGACCGGTGGTTCTGATGGCGGATGAGGTGGATCATGGGGGAAACTATCAGGTATTCCTGGATTTCCTGGCGCTGCTTCGAAGCTATTACCTGAAACGAAAGAAGAAACCTACATTTCATTCGGTCATCCTTGCGGGGGTATATGACATTAAGAACCTGAAGTTAAAGATTCGCCCGGAGGAAGAGCATCAGTATAACAGTCCCTGGAATATTGCAGCGGAATTCAACGTTGAGATGGATCTTTCCTCCGCTGAGATCCAGAATATGCTTGAGGAATATGAAGCTGACCACCGGACAGGAATGGATACAGTGGCAGTGGCTGAAGAGATTTATCAATATACATCGGGCTATCCGTATCTGGTGTCCGCAATCTGCAAAAGATTGGATGAATGCCTGTCCGAAAGGGAGGGTTATGTGGCCAAAGGAAATAGGTGGTCGAAAATAGGAATCGGAGAAGCAGTAGCAGACATTTTGAAGACAAAAACTCCTTTATTTGACAGCATGGTACGACAGCTGGATATGTATCCGGAGTTGAAAGAACTGCTGGAGCAAATCCTGTATGAAGGGAGGAGGATACCGTTCAGTCTTGGGATAAAATCTGTCAGCCTTGGAACCATGTTTGGATTCCTGAAAGAAAAAGACGGACAGGTGGCCGTTGCGAACCGTATCTTTGAAATGTATCTGTTGAACCTGTTTATGTCTGCTGAATCTGTCCAAAGCGATGCATTCAAACAGGGACAAAGCGACATAAACCAATTTATCCGAAACGGCAGGCTTGACATGGACAGAGTCCTGGAAAAGTTTGTGGACTATTTTCAGGAAATTTATGCCGATAATGATGAAAAATTCATCGAAAAGTATGGGCGGAAATTTTTCCTGCTGTACCTGAAACCTATTATCAATGGCACAGGGCATTATTACCTGGAAGCCCAGACCCGGGATGCGGGGCGGACGGATGTGGTAGTGGATTACCGGGGCGAACAGTTCGTTGTGGAGATGAAGATCTGGCGCGGGAACGAGTACAATGAGAGAGGGGAAAGGCAGCTTGTGGAGTATCTGGATTATTTCCGCCAGAAGAAAGGATATATGCTCAGTTTCAATTTTAATCGAAAGAAAGAGAGTGGCATAAAAACGATTCAGCTGGGGGATAAAATGCTGGTGGAGGCAGTGGTATGACAGCAACCGCATAAGCCTGTAAAATGACAAAACTGTCACATAAAATCAACAGACATCTATACCTCCTGTCCATTCCGTGCTATAAAATAATGGGGAATCCACTACAGGAGGTTATTCGAGAATGGACACATACAGAAAAAATCCGTACCAGATCCCACTGCTAAAGGTACAATCCATAGACAAATACTACGGATCCCCCCAATCCATGACCAAAGCCTTAGACCAGTTGAGCTTCCACGTTCAGGAGGGCGAGTACATGGCCGTCATGGGCGCCTCCGGCTCCGGAAAGACCACCCTCTTAAACTGCATCTCCACCATCGACACCGTAAGCTCCGGCCACATCCTCTTAGAGGGCAGGGACATCACCGCCATCCCCCCACAGGGCATCGCGGCTTTCCGCAGGGATACCCTGGGCTTCGTGTTCCAGGAGTTCAATCTGCTGGACACATTGACTCTGGAGGAGAATATGGCCCTGCCCCTGACGGTCCGGGAACTGGCGCCGGATAAAATCCGGGCAAAGGTCCATGCCATGGCGGAGAGGCTTAAGCTGTCGGAGGCCCTGGGGAAATTCCCCTGCCAGGTATCCGGCGGCCAGAAGCAGCGCTGCGCCTTTGCCAGGGCGGTCATCGGGGAGCCGAAGCTGATTCTGGCGGACGAGCCCACAGGGGCCCTGGATTCCGCCTCCGCCCGGGTGCTGCTGGAAATCATGCACCGGTTCCACCGGGAGTCCCATGCCACCATCCTGATGGTGACCCATGACGCTTTCAGCGCCAGCTTCGCGGAGCGCATTCTCTTTTTAAAGGACGGGCGCATTTTCAACGAAATCTTCAAAGGGGAAAAGACCCGGGAAAGCTTTTACCAGGAAATCCTGGATGTGCTCTGTGTGCTGGGAGGTGAGCGGCCATGCTGAAACAATTGTCTCTGCGCAATGCACGCCGGCAGGCAAAGGAGTATGCGCTGTACTTCATCACCCTGACCTGCACGGTGTCTTTCCTGTACGCTTTCAATACTTTGCTCTTCTCGGACAGCGTCAAGTCCCTGCCGGAAATGCAGGTGCTGCCCTACATGATAATAGTGGCCTCCACATTAATCGTTTTCATCACAGGCCGCATCATCAGCTATATGGCGGGCTATATGCTGAAAAGGCGCAGCCGGGAATTCGGCATCTACATGCTCTGCGGCACCCCCAATCGGGACATTGCGAAACTCCTCTCCCGGGAGACTGTGCTCATGGGGCTGTCAGCCTTTCTGCCGGGGCTGGCCCTGGGGATGCTTTTGTCCCAGCTGCTGGAGGCTGTGGTGCTGCCCATGCTGGGAAGCCGGTACCGCCTGCGCTTCCCCCTTTCCCTGCCCGCAGTGAACCTTACGCTGGCATATTTTTTCCTCATGCTCCTGTGTTCCCTGGTAAAGAACCGCAGATGGGTCCGCAGGGTAAGCCTCCACAGCCTGCTCCTGTCAGACCGAAAGTCCGAGACGGTCCTGCTTTCCGGCAACGGCCCGGGGGCCGCGCTGTTTTTCCTGTTTCTGTGCATGGGCGGGGCAGGCTTCTGGTTCCTCCTGGCCCTGCCAATCGGCGCCGGCTTCGATTTCCTGGTGGGCACGGTGCTGCTGGTGCTGTTTTTGTTCGGGTTCTTCCAGACTGTGCCGGCTTTTTTGACTACAGTGCCGGCGAACCGGGATGCCTGGAAATACAGGAAACACCGGCTGACGGTACTGCGCGGGTTTACCGTCAGGATACGCTCCGCCGGCACCGCCTTGGGCATGCTTTCCGCCCTCTTTTGCCTGGCCCTGACCTTTTACGGCATCGGCATCAGCATCCATGGAGTGACGGACAAAATGGTGAGCAGCAATCTCTGGGATATTCAGCTTCTGCATCCGGGTGAACTGCAGGATTTCTCCGGCTATGAGGAGGCTATCGCCCGGATGGTTCCCCTGGAGGCTTCCTACTCCTATGCCATTTATACGGACGGCGAAACGGAATTTACCGACCTCAGACAGCGGACGTCGCAGGAAATGGGATTCTCCGGCAATCCCATGTACCGGGAATTTTTTCATGATACCTATATGAAGCAAAGCGATTACCGCAGGCTCCGGAAATTGCTGGGGCTGGATATGCGGGAGGTACCGTCACAGGGCACGCCCCTGTGCTACGTCCACTGCCTCCCCTCCCTGGCCGATTCGTTCCGGGATTCTTTCAGGCAGGGAGAAAAAAGCTATGCCGACTATCCCATCTCCGGGGAGGTGCTGTTTACGGAGGACTTCTCCCAGTCTGACATCTACGGAAACGGGCTTGGCTACATTCTCGTAGTCCCGGATGAGGCGGTGGCATCCTGCCGCGTCCTCTACAGCCAGTGTGTCATGATGACGGCACGGCCCCTGGCCCATGAAGAACTGGAAGAAATCGCGGAGGTCTGCGGCCTTAACAAGCTTCGCCGCAACACCGTGCAGAGCACATCCGGCGGTCCCGGCGCCACCGCTTTCGTGGCGGAGGGGGATTTCCTGTCCGGGAAATGGCTGGACAGGGATTTATCCAGCTATCTGCCTGCCTTAAGCATCTGCCTGTTCTATCTGGCGCTGGTGCTGGAGATCACCGGCGCCGCCATCCTGGCCACCCAGCTTCTCAGCGACAGAGAGCGAAACCGCAGGCAGGACAGGCTCCTGTCCCAGCTGGGGATGGATGCTGGACAAATCAGACGGCTCAGTCACTGGCAGACGGGACTGTTCTTCCTGCTGCCCCTGCCTCCGGCGTTCGGCGTGAGCAGCGCCTATGTGCTCCTCTGCGGGGCGCGGCTGGAACGGAGTCTGTTCTACTTCCCCGCCGCCATGGGGCCTATGTGGCTCCCGGGGCTGCTGATGCAGTCCCTGGTTCTCTTCGGGGTGCTGTACGGCATCTACTATGCTGCCGCCCGGATCAGCGCCGGCAAATAAACTCCCTCCACCGCCCCCATCCTGCCCTGTATCCGGCTCCGACAAAAGCGCTTCAGAAAAAAGCTTTCCGGAAAATGGCGGATAAGACGGAAAAAACCGTAAGGATACCGATAAGTCCTTGACGGTGTCTCCGAAATGGCATATGATAAAGAGGAAAGAAGCGTCAGAAAGCAGTCCAAAGAGAAGAGAAAGGAGCGACTGAACTTATCATGATTCTGAAACTGAAAAAAGATATGAAGAAGCAAGTCAAGCGCGTGAACAAGGAAATGGAGAAGCTGGGCAAGAAGTTTGGCGGCAAGGAATATGACACCAATGTAGTATTATTAAAGATGGATCAGCTGGACAGCGAGCTGAAATCCCTGCGGGAAGCCGTGAACCGGGAGAAAGAGCGGGCGTACATAGAGAAGATGGGCGGAATCCTCCCGAAGAAGAAATAATGCAATGGCCCGGGACGGCTGTCCCGGGCCATTATTGTCAACCATATCTCCCGCTACGGTTTACCCCTGCGCCCACTCTCACCGTGGAAATCCGCTTCGCACAGGTGTGAACGGTAAACACGTCAAAGGCCTGCTCCGTAACATCCCCCTGTGTCCGCCTGTACTTGGGGGGCGTCATTGTAGCTGGGTTTTGGTCTCCACTCTTTTTTTGAACATAAGGTAGTAACAATTCAGTTCAAAGTCGCTGCACTTCCTCCGGGCCTCCGGCAGACAGCACAGCAGCTTCTCCCGCATTGCCTCATCCTGCAGTTCCGGACGCAGTTCCTTTTGAATTCCATTCTGCCGAAAGAAAACCTCGATTTCCTCCATAGCCCTGTCCAACTTTCGCTTTTCCACAATGAAATCCATGTTATATCGCGTCTCCGCCTCCCATTCGCTCAACATTTCAGAATGATCGTCAATCCAGTCTGTTATGAAAAGATTTGCGCCATTATCTGCAATCATGGACAATAATTTCGTAATCTTATGGGTATTTGGCACGGTGACGCCCACGCACTCCAGGGCGCCCTTTAAGACTTTCTCCACCGCCTGCTGCAGGTGATATGCCGCATTATTTAAGATCATTTCATCATCCCATGGAGTCTCCCACAGATTTTTTGCAGTTTCAAAATCCAACCTTGCGCTTCGGAACAGCCGCACATCACACATAGCGTCACCTCTCAAACAATAATAAACCCTTTTCGTCTATCTCATGATACAGGGCAGACTCCGGAGCCAAATTTGTGACAATGTCCACTTCACATCCCACCTCCGGCAAAGGCTCCAGCTTCCTCTCTTTCTCATATTTCTCCAGATAAAGGTCAATATCGCTGTAGCTGCTGCACCGAAACTCAAGAGAACTCCCAAAGAGCGCCGCCTTTTTGATATTCTTATCCTGATACAGATGATGAAGCAGCGTTTCCACCCTCCTCTGCATCAGCGGGTGTACCCGGTTTGCATTCGGAAAGGTAACTCCTTCCATCACCGGAAAATCCCACATTTCCTCCATATGATTCATCCAATCCCTCCCTTATCTTCTCCATTTTATCACTTTGATTCGGGAAAGGCAAACAGAAAGAGAACCGGGACGCTCCCAAAGGACACAGGTTTATCTGGACCGGATCTCCTGCCGCATAAACGATACATAGGAAATGGCGAACACCACCAGCATAAGCGCCGCCAGCCCGGTCAGATGGGGCCATACCAGAAGCAGGCTCTGCCCCAGGGTCAGATTGCTGGAAATCGCTCCGCTCAGCTGGGCGATGGTCACCGCGTTGATGGTCCGCACGCCCGGATTCAGCACCGTGCCCGCTGCCTCCGCGAAGAGATAATAGGGCGAAATCCGGTTCAGGTTCAGTTCGCAGGAGTAATTGTCCATCTCGTTCAGCAAAGCCTGCATGTCGCCTCCGCTTACAGGGTAGAGGGCGTCCGCAATGATTCCGGCCAAGAGGCTCACGAAGATGGCACAGAACAGCCACACCGCGATACAGGCCAGAGCCGAGGTAGCCGCATGTCTGCACACCGTGGAAAACAGGATGGCCATAGCCAGCCAAAACCCGATATAAACCACGCAGAAACACAGATAGATAAACAACCTGACGACTTCCTCCCCGGAGGGAATCAGTCCCGTATTGATCACTCCCACGGAACCGATCAGCAGTCCCGAGGCGAACACCATCACCGCGCTGATGAAAAGTCCCGCCAGGAACTTGCTGATGATGATCTGGTCCCGGTACAGAGGCTGGCTCACCAATCGGTTCAAAGTCCCCTCTGTCCGCTCGCTGTTGATGGCGTCAAAGCCCATAAAGATGCCGATAAAGGGCCCCATCAGCGCCATGAGGGAATTGTAGGAGGGAATGGAATTGGCGCTCACCGTGAACAGCTTCAGGAACAGGAAATCCGTGGCCGTATTGCCGCTCTCTATGGCGTCCGCAAGCCCTGACACAGCCGCGTAGAAGCCGGATACCGTGATCAGCGCTGCCAGGATGACAAACAGAATCATTCGTTTGCTGTTAATGAATTCTGCCGTCTCTTTCCGAAACAGGACTTTCAGCACATGGTAACGCCTGTTTCCATTTGTCTTAGCCTGGTTTCCGTATCCTCCCATCCGGGCACTCTCAATCCTGCGCGGATTTTCAGTCCGGGAGTCCGTGCCGGCTCCCATGGCCTGAACACTCATTTTACCCAACTTTCTCACCTGCCTTTTCAAAATACTTCCGGTAGATCTCGTCCAGATCGCTGCCCGCCTGACGTAGATGCATGATGGTATACCCCTCTTCTGTCAGCTTTTTCGACAGTGCCCGGCGCACGTCAAAGGAAGAATGGATGACATATATGTCGCTGTTTTTCTCGATATCCAGGACGCCCTTGATCTCTTTCAGGATTCTCTGCAGGCTTACATTGTCCGGATACACGGACAGTTCCACCGTGCCCGTGCCGTCCCGGCCGATCTGCTGCCCCAGTTCTTCCAGAGTGCCGCAGGCCACCATCTTCCCTTTCACAAAGATCCCCATCCGGTCGCAGACCCGCTGGACCTGATAGAGCTGATGTGAAGACAAGAGAATAGTCCTACCATCCTGCTCCGCCAGATCTCTGATCAGCCACATGAGCTCCCGGATGCCCTCCGGGTCTATGCCCAGAGTGGGCTCGTCCATGATGATGATATCCGGATCTTTCATCAGTACGTCCGCAATCCCCAGGCGCTGGCGCATGCCGCGGGAATATGTGGCCGTCTTCTTATCCGCGGCATGGGTCATGCCCACCCGCTCCAAAAGTCGGTCGATGCGCTGCTCCAGCTCTTTTCCGTCCAGGCCGTTGATGCGTCCCATGAAGCGCAGGTTCTCTCTCCCGGTCATGGTACCGTAGAAGCCCACATTGTCCGGCAGATATCCCACTGCCTTTTTTACCTCCAGGGCGTTCCGGGTACAATCCAGTCCATGGATGAAAGCCTTTCCCCTGTCCGGCTCCGTGAGCCCCAGCAGCATCAGGGTGGTAGTGGTCTTGCCCGCGCCGTTGGGCCCCAGCAGGCCGAACACCTCGCCTTTTTTGATTTCCAGGTTTAGATGGTCCACGGCGATGAGATCCCCGTAGGTCTTGGTGAGACTTTCCGTACGGATGACTACAGAATCGTCGCCGTTTTTATCCTGTGACATCCGCTCCCGTTCCATGACAGCCGCCTGTTCCGCCGCTGCTCTCTCCCCTATTTCAGGAAGTTCTTTTCCGGAAAGCTGCTTTTCGCCGGAAAATTCCTTTTTCACAGAAGATCCCATATCCTACCTCCTGCCGTATTTCTTCATAATATAGTACAGCCCTCCTGCCACGGCAATGATGATGATCACGGCAAAGATTCCCCAGCCGGTCTGGGTCTTCACAGTGACGCGAAACTGCGCCTGGGCGGACTGATTGTCGCAGGAAGCATTCATGATGGTGACATAGTCCCCTGTCAGGGAGTCCTTGCCCGGCGTCACATGGGCGACTACCTCCTTGGACGCCCCCGCCTCCAGGGTATCGATGACGCTGGTGTCAAAGGTCACCTCCCACCCGCTGGGCGCAGAGGCTGTGAGGGAAATGTTCTCCAGCGTGATGTTGCCGCTGTTGGTAAGCTTCAGGGTCACGTCCGACTCCTTGTTTGCAAAAGCGTCAAAGGACAGACGGCCGTCCGTCGTGGAGAGCTCCATATCGTAGGTGCCCAGAATCTTCACATTCAGCGCTGTGGACAGCTGCTCCTTTGCGGAGGTGGCGGCACAGTCAATGGTGTAGTCTCCCGCCTCCGCCTTTTCCGGCGGGGTTACCGTGATGGTGACGCTTGCGCTGCTGCCGGACTCTACCTCCAGGCTGGATACCTGGGTGGAATTGCTGCTGAAAGCAACTGTCCATCCCGCAGGCGCATTGGAGGAGAAGTTATAGTTCTGGGTGTTCAGTGTATTGTTGGCTATGGTAGTGGAATAGGAGAAAGAGGTGCCGGTGACACCCTCCTGGTCCGGATATTCCACATGGAAATTGCTCTCCCCGGACTCTAAGCCGCTGACGGTAAGGCTCAGCGTCAGGTCGTCTTCGAAACCCGTGTCGGAAGCCGCATGAAGCACGATTTCATAGACCCCGTCCGCCACATCCGTGGGAACCGTGGTCTGGAAAGTGGCGATGGTGTCCTCCCCGTTTCCGCTGGCATGTACCTTAGACACCTCATAGCTGCCGCTCTTGAAAAATCCCGTGAAGCCCTCCGGCATGGATGCCACGGACAGGCTTACGTCACTGCCTGCCGCATTGCCCCCGGCCAGGTGCAGACTGAAGCTCACGGAGTCCCCCGCAGTCACATGGATGCCCGGATTGTCCGTGTAGAAGTCAAAGCCCTCCGCCGCGCGCACTGGCAGCGCCGCAAGGCACAGATACAGCACCGCCGCCATAGCCGCGATGATGGCAGTCACAGAAGTCCGTGGTTTTGATAGAATCCTTTGTCTCATTGTAAAACAACCTCCCTTGATATATTGATAAGAAAAATATACCCGGGAGGCGTGAAAAGTTTATGGGGATTTGGTGAAAAAAGTGTGTTTGAAGTTTGAAAAAAATGTGTTCCTAATTTCCTCTTTCTCCTAAATACAGCCCGACACGGCTCTCTAAATTGTCGATCAGCTTATCCTGTGTAATAGCGCCGGAAAAATACTGCTCCAGTTCATCATACATAATCTTGCGCAATTCCGCCGGGAAATGTCTCCGTGGTCTGGCCTTATCTAACATGTCCAGCAACGTCTTTCCGTCCAGTTCTCTATTAAGGTCATCCCCCAGGACAATCTCGTCAAAGCCCGATACGAAAACCATTGTGTCTTTATCCATGGCTGCAATCTGCTCCTCCAGCACATCCCTGCGCACGCTTAAGGCAAAATCTAAATCCTTTGCCATCAGGGACTGTCCCTCATAGGAGAGACACAGACTGATAAAAGCTGCCGCCGCCTCCTTTTCCTCCTTTGTGGCCGTCCTGCGGATAGCCAGCGGACGATCGCCGCTTTCTACAAAATGCGCGCTCCCGTCCTTTGTGGGATACCCGATATAATTGGCATCCTCCCCATAGCAGAGGCGGTACAGGGCAAGATCCTCAGGCTTTTGGACAGTCAGTTCATTGCAGAGCACCTTACCCTCCAGCAGGGAGCTGCCAGGGCTTACCCCATCCTTATGGGCACAATATTTTTCTGCCAGTTCCAAGGCACTGCGGAATCCGCTGCTGTCAAAATTGGTGGTTCCCGCTTCCGCATCCAGAAGATAAGTGTCACCCATTCCGTGGCTGAGAAAGCTCATGATAAAATAACTGTCATAGCCTCCCCCGCTGTAATAATTGAAAATAGCGTCTAACTGCGGCCTGTCCTCAATACACTGCAAAAACGTTTCATAGTTCCAATCCCTGAGCTCCGGGCTGCCGGTGACCAGCGTGCGCAGACGTAAATTCGGCACAATTCCATACAGGGTTCCGTTGATCTTTCCCAGTTCCAGAGCTGCAGGCTGCAGTTCCTCTGCAATGCCCAGCTGTTCCACCACTGCGTCCAAAGGCTCCCACAGCTTTTCCTGTTCGTCAAAACCTGTCAGCAAAGTGTCCACCAGTACCGGTCCTTTTCCTGCCCCCAGCTCTGTCAGCAGCGCAGTCTCATCGTAGCCGGTCTTTAATTTGATATGACAGCTTGGATTTCTTTTGTTAAATTCCACCGCCAGGCGCTGGTAAGCAGACTGGTTGTAAGAAGACACTGCCAGCGTGATCTCAAGGAGCTCTGTCTCGCCTGTGGCAGGCTCCAGGCAAAGATAATTATAGTCTTCAGAGTCCTCATAAATGAGGGCAATCCGCCCGTTTTCATCTGCCCCCATGGCTGGGACCTCCAACGCCGTGATCCCGTGATTGGCCCAGCAATAGAGAAGCTCAGGATCCTTTCCGGACAGCTTGCTGCGGTACACGCCCTCCTGGTCTGCATATAGCAGGGTATCCTCGTCAAGGAGCGTAAGCCGATAGATATTCTTTTCCAGAGAGGCCAGCAACACTGGTTTGCCACTCTCCTCATCCATATACTGCAGGGCCATCCCCTCAGCGTCCGCTTTTATCGTGCTAAAGGCAATGCGGCCATCATACAGAAGAGCAAGCCCCCTGAAGTCTTCGCCTCCTGAAACATATTCCGCCAGGATCTCTCCCTCCGGCGAGACAAGCCGGTACTGCCACCCATCATCCACTGACCGCACCAAATGAACCGTTCCGGAGGAATCCACCGCAAAGTCCAGAAGCCCCATGATTATCTCGGAAAAGCTGTCTCCATTCAGGAAGTCCAGGGGAAATTCCCGCAGCGCCTTATGGTTCTCGTCTCTTTCCGTAAGAAAGTACCGACTGTCCTCGCTGCCCTCCTGAACTTCGTAGTCGAAAGTCACATAATGGTCTGTGCCGGCTACCGGTTCTACATACCACAGTTGGTTCTCCCTGTCAAAGCTTTTTGAGCCAGCCTCGCCGTCTGCAGTCGCAAAGGCAAGCTCGTCCCAGCATTCATCCACATTTTCAAATAAGTGCTTTTTAAAATGATAGGCTCTGGAGGCTCCCAGGAAAACGCTTTCGCCTCCCCCAGACACGGCATTTGACGGATTTTCTACCTGCAGCGGCATATTGGCTATATAAGAATAGGCATCCAGGGAATTGTCCTGTCTGTCAAGCTTCTGAACGGCCGCAGGATCCAATGAGTCCTGGGTCGCCTCTGTATTCAGGTCGCTTAGCGGCCCGGTTTCATCCGAGCCGCAGCCGCTAAAGGATAGAACAAGTAAGGTTGTTAAAAGGATGTAACTGATTCTGTTTTTCATGGCACTGTTGTCTTTTCTATCTAGTTATGGTTGACACTATGATTCGTTATAGCATAGTGACTATGTCGCGCATCCTCTATATCACAATCGGCACATGCATAATTACACCAATAGTATATCAATTTTTTGAAACAATCATATCTATATATTGGCTTATTATTTTGATCGTACCCATATAAGTACATGTGACTCCCGCCATCTTCACTGTATGTCTCTAAATAATGGCGATGATGTTTACTAAAATGATGTACTCCATCTTCCGACTTTTCACATACCGCCGCAAATGCAGATGTTGAATTGCACATAAATACCGATAAGGCAATGCAAAGCATTAAGAATGTTTTTGTCACTGATTTCATTATTGTTGATTCCTCCCTATATTGTCAAGTGATTTTCCTTAAAAAATCAAGGAATTTTAAAGTTTATATCTCAGGTGAATGAGCCAAGGAGATGGACATTTCTCTGTA
>JAAWOU010000010.1 GCA_022799755.1 Lachnospiraceae bacterium | reverse complement strand
AATATAATTGAAATTTTAAAAAAATTCAAACAAATTGGATGGGATATACATAGTCAACAAGGAGAAACGGAGTTTTTGCCAGTTGGAGATGATGATATGTATGATTGGCAGTGTGAAAAAATATCTGAAATTAAGTTATATGAGATTGTGTCTAAAAAAATGGCTTTGCGAGAACAGATAGGTGTCAATTTATTTTATGGTAATGGTAGTGAGGGAATTTCTTTATTGGCTGATACAACCAAGGAGATTATGTTAAGTATGTCTATTAATCGAAAAACTTATAAAGGAAATAATACAGATATGATTTGGTATTTAGAAAACATTATATATAAGCTCATTGATATTGGTGTTAGGATATCATCTTATAAACTGCAGGAATATGATGATTGATGAGTAAGGATTTCTAGATGTTGAATATAGCGTGATATTATAGAGCAATTATTTATATTGATGTGGGTTCGGCGTTCCGTGTCGCCAAAATAAAAACCAACCAAATTAGCTTTGATTGGTTCGTTGATTGGCTTTGGAACTGTTATACGCTAAAAACCTAGTAGAATCAAGGACTTTTGAGAGCAGGATACGGGAATCGAACCCGCCTCCTCAGCTTGGGAAGCTGATATACTACCAATGTACTAATCCTGCGAACAAAGATATTATAACACAGATGTGGCTGTTTTGCCAACTGTTTTTTTAAAATTTCTTCAATTTTTTTGCAAGGAGTTATTTGCGCGGACACAAGCTACCGCGCTTTACAGCCGGAGCCTGTGGACAATGGGACTCTCGGTGACCGCCGGATTTTTCTCTTTATACAGAAGTATTCTCCTGCGGCCGCCTTGGCCGCCACCCTATGTTATCTGTTGTTTTCTGGTCCATAGTATTCAGGCGGCCTATCGGTCGGACAGTTGGTTTCCGTTTTCGTCCATCCAGACCACCTTGTTGCGCCCGGAGGATTTTGCCTCATAGAGCATATTGTCCGCAACTTTTAATACTGCCTGATAGGACTCGTCCAGCCGGGGAATCACGGTAACGCCGCCGATGCTGATGGTGACCCATTCCGCCACGGTGGGCGCGTGGGGAATATGGCGGTTTTCCACAGCCTGACGAATCTTTGCCAGATGTGCAAAGGCTTTTTCGGAACTGTCGCCCATCAGAAACGCCACAAATTCCTCCCCTCCGTAGCGGGCCAGAAAGTCCGTGGTCCGCTGCAAATGAGAATCCAGTATCTTTGCCACAGAGACAATGACTTTATCTCCCGCCGGATGCCCGAAAGTATCATTGAACGCCTTGAAACGGTCAATGTCAAACATACAGATGGAGAAAGGCACATGCAGTCGGGCAGCTTCTTTCCATTTCAGGATGCTGTGGCGGTCATGCTGCCATCTGTTGGCGATTCCGGTCAGCTGATCGGTTCTGGACTGATGCTCCACCTGCTTGCGGTACTTATATAATTTGATATGGGTATCCACCCTGGCCTTGACGATCAGCGGACGAAACGGCTTGGCTATGTAATCCACCGCACCCAGCGTAAGCCCGCGCTGTTCGTTTTCCTCGTCGGTAAGACTTGTGATCAAAATTACCGGAACGCTCTGAACGATGATTTCCTCCTGCAGTTTTTTCAGCAGCGTAAAACCATCCATCCCCGGCATGATTACATCCAGCAGGATCAGAGAGAAATTGCCTATGCTGGCAAGGCGAAGGCCGTCTTCCGCCGTCTGGGCGATGGTTATGTCGTAGTCTTCCTCCAAGATGGATTTCAGCTGTGCTGCCTGCAGGCGGCTGTCGTCAACAATCAGTATTTTTTCCACAATAAATTCCTCCATATTCCGTTCGGTCGGGCTTTTTTGCGTATGGGATAAAAAGGATATGATGTCTGTTTATTATACCCTGCCTGGTAATGATTGACAATACCTATTTTGAAAAACCACAGAATGTTTTGCGGCGTGAAACAGTCCTGTCAGACAGTGGGTTAAGGCAGCCAGGAACTGGCTCGGGCGTATAACAACTGGGGCTCTTTGCGCTCTGACAGCCATGCGTTCAAATGGGCATGGCTAGAATCTGTTAAAAGAGTCAAAAAATGTTGACAAGACAGAGAATTGTGATTAAAATAAATACCTTGAGTGGAGGCTGTTTTTAGGAAATTTTCTGCAGGAGAGGATGCGGATCGGGGATGGCGGAAAGTGACGGACGGCGAAAGTATGAGATGAAAGTACGCGTATGATACGCGTAAGGAGGTATAGGCATGAAAGTAATCGAAAATCAGACATTTGATATGGAACGCGCGCTTTACGGGTGCAGGGATGTATTGGTGAAAAACTGTTCTTTTGACGGACCTGCGGACGGCGAGAGCGCATTTAAGGAAAGCAGTAATATCGAGACGGAACATTGCTTTTTCAACCTGCGCTATCCTTTCTGGCACGATCATGGACTTGTCATCAAACACGGCGAGATGACTGAACTTTGCAGAGCCGCTCTGTGGTACTCCGATCATGTGGAGATAACGGACACAAAACTTCACGGGATCAAAGCGCTGAGAGAGTGCAGGGATATCGTCATGAAGAACTGCGATATCATTTCGCCGGAATTCGGCTGGTTCGTGCAGGGCCTCCGGATGGAAGACACTGCGGCGGCGAGCGAATATTTTATGATGCGGTCGGAGGATCTCACATTTCGGGGTGTGAATCTCAAGGGGAAATACTCCTTTCAGTATATTCGCAACGCCACATTTGAGAACTGTGTTTTTGATACGAAAGATGCGTTCTGGCATGGCGAAAACGTAACGGTCAAAGACAGTGTGGTGAAAGGGGAATATCTGGCATGGTATTCGGACGGACTGACCTTGATCAACTGTAAGATCATCGGAACGCAGCCTTTGTGTTACTGCAGGAATCTGAAGCTGATCGACTGTGAAATGGTCGATACGGATCTGGCTTTTGAAAAATCCGACGTGGAGGCAGTGATTACGACGAAAGTCGACAGCATTAAGAATCCCAGGTCCGGAAAGATTCAGGTGCCGGAGGCAGGAGAGCTGATTATGGACGATGAAGAGGCAAAATGTGAAATACATATCAATGGCAGACTTGCATCGCAATAATTTAAAATCCATATATACGAAGTTGTATCCAGGTATGGCCGCGGGCGCTGTACCTGGTTTTTTATGTGCGAATTTGAGAAACTGCAGGGAGCTGGCGGCGGATGGCGGCTATAACACTGCGACAGCCTATCCTACATGCTCTGGCAGATGGCATGTGCGCCGAGCGGACGATGTGCGCATCCGGGTCAGAACCCCATGGCCGTGAACCGTACTCTGACCTGACCTTTGACATGGCAGCGGTTAAGATTCAGGCTGACCGGGTGCTTTCTGGTGTAAATGCTTCATGTACTTTACGAAATTGATAATGGAGACCTGTTTTTCTCTGTCCACCGTAACGACAGTATTAATCATATCCTGTATGGTATAGTCCTGGGTAATATACTCTCTGAGAGTCTCAGGAGGACAGCGGTATTCCGTGCGGCCTAACAGATAATCCGTGGTGACATCGAAGTACTCTGCCAGCCTGCATAGCATAGATAAGTCCGGGGCATGCACATTCTTCTCATAGCTGGAGATAGCGCTTATGGACAGGTTCAGGCTGGCAGCCATCTGCTTTTGGCCCAAGCCCTTTTCCGAGCGCAATAGTGCCAGAGTTGAACCGAGGGTCCTCATGAAATGCGCCTCCTTTTATCTTTGGTGTATATTGATGATATTTGTCGAAAATTTATGGTTCATAAATATTATATTAATCTATTTTACAGATAATAAAATGCCATTCCCCGAATAGAATAATTTTAGTGGCGAATTACAGGATTAGTGGAATTTGAGATGCTTTCGACGAAAAAATAGATTGTTCTTCAGGGGAAAATTATGTATAATAAATGAAATATAAAAGAATAACAGAAAAGAAGGAAGAGACATGGGTTTAGAGATGATAGAGGCGGGATGGCTGTCCATCCTGCCTCCGCTGATTGCGATTACGCTGGCTTTGCTCAGCAAGGAGGTGTATTCCTCCCTGTTCCTTGGGATTTTCTCCGGGATGTGCGTGTACTGCTTCTGTACCAACAGGAATATCCTGCAGGCGGTTACATATGTGTTTGATATGATGGCGGGGAAGATCGGGGAAAACGGATATATGATCATTTTCCTGGTGCTGCTGGGGTCTTTGGTGGTCATTGTCACCAGGTCCGGCGGCTCCGATGCCTACGGCCAGTGGGCGGGAAAAAGGATCAAAAAGAAGACCAGCGCCAAGCTGGGCACTGCGCTGCTGGGACTTTTGATCTTTGTGGACGACGGATTCAACTGTCTTACAGTGGGGACCGTGATGCGGCCCATTACGGACAAATGCAGGATTTCCAGAGAGAAGCTGGCCTATCTGCTGGACGCCACGGCTGCGCCCGTGTGTATCATCGCGCCAATCTCCAGCTGGGCGGTGGCGGTGGCTTCGGAGGTGGAGGAGGCGGGGGGACTGAACGCCTTTGTGCGGACCATTCCCTACAATCTGTACGCCCTCCTGACCATTGTCATGGTGTTTTTTCTTAGCATTACGGATTTTGACTTCGGCCCTATGAAAAAAGCGGAAGCGCTCAGGGAACAGGCAGGGCCTGCCGCGGCAGAAGAGACGGCGAAAAAGAAGAAAGGTACGGTACTTGATCTGGCTCTGCCTGTGGTGACGCTGATCGTATGCGCGATTCTGGGAATGGCTTATGTAGGAGGCTTCTTTGAGGGAAAGGCCTTTACGGAGGCCATCGGGGAGAACCCCACGGCGGGCCTTACCCTGGGGACCTTTGCGGCTTTGTTGGTGGCGCTGCTTTTGTACCTGCCCAGACGGATCATGAATCTGCGAGAGTTTATGACCGGAGTCATCGACGGGATCAAGACCATGATTCCTGCGCTGACCATCTTGATTTTGGCATGGGCGCTGGGAGGCGTGTGCCGGGAGATGATCGGAACCGGTATCTTCGTCAGCAATTTCGTAAACGCCGTGAACCTGCCCTTTGAATTCCTGCCGGCCATCGTGTTCGCCGTGGCGGCATTCCTGTCTTTCTCTATGGGGACGGCATGGGGGACATTCGGCATCCTGCTGCCCATTGTGTCCATGATGTGCACCGGGACCCAGGGCGCCGCCGTTCTGATTCCGGCCCTGGGGGCCACGTTAGCCGGTTCCGTGTACGGAGATCACTGTTCGCCCATCTCCGATACTACGATCCTGGCTTCCACCGGGGCCCAGTGCGAGCATCTGCGCCATGTGGAGACCCAGCTGCCCTATGCCACCTTAGTGGCTCTGGTGTGCTTTGTGGGGTATTTGGTGGCGGGCTTTACCGGAAATGCGTGGATTACGGTGACGGCGTCGGTGGCGCTGCTTTTGGGAATCCTGGGGATAATCGCTTATAGGGAAAAGGAGAGAAACCGCTAAAGAGAGCGGTTTCAGACCGGGAAGCGTCCCGGCGTCATGCCGATCGCTGGGATCTGGTCCAAAAAGCAGGAGGATGAGGTAAGATGGAAGAAAAAAGAACAGTGGAAAATGAGAAGACAGGATGCACAGAAAGCACGGAAGGCCCCAAGGCACCGAGAGATCCCAAGGCGAAACGGAAAAGCTTTTATCTCATGCGGAATAAAGATATTATGGGTTCCGTACAGCCGGACGGGAAAGGAATTCAGTTTTTGTACCTGGACAACAGAATAGAAAGCTTTGCACGAATTATCGGAAATATTGAAGATGATGAAATCCTGGAACTCCTGCACACGGCAGAGGGTTTCCGCAGGCTGGTGCACAGCATCGGCGTCACAGTGGAGCTCACGGAAGGAAAGGGGCGGGAGGCAGAGTTTGTCTTTCAGATGTACGGCAGGACGGATCCGAATATATCCGGGACTCAAATCAGGGTGCCTGTAAAGGCAGACGGAATGGAGCGGGTCATAGAACTGGCGCAGTACCGGTGGTCGCAGGACGATGCGGTGCCCGGGCAGATTCGCTTTGAGTTCCCGGAAGCCGGGACAATGGCCAGGATATCCGTCAGGCTCTATCTTCAGGACGGATTTGACGTACCGGAGGATAAGCAGGACGGGGAGGCGGATCTGGAATCGCCTTATTATGAAAAAATGCTGGAGAAATCTCTGGTACAGATGGGAAATCCCGCCAGGCTGCAGAGAGCCATTGACAGAGCAAGGAGCGGGAAAGATGTGACGGTTGCATTTATCGGAGGCTCCATCACCCAGGGAGCGGGAGCTATCCCCATCAACAGGGAATGCTATGCTTACAAAACATTTCAACAATTTTGTGCTCTTGTGGGGAAAGGTACCGACGAGAACATTCACTACATAAAAGCCGGCGTGGGCGGGACACCATCGGAACTGGGGATGCTGCGGTATGAGCGGGACGTGCTCCGGGACGGCAGTGTGACGCCGGATATTGTGGTGGTGGAATTCGCGGTCAATGACGAGGGAGATGAGACGAAAGGGGAATGCTATGATTCCCTGGTGAGGAAAATTCTGGCGGCGGAGAACCGGCCGGCGGTTATTTTACTGTTTGCGGTATTTGCCGATGACTGGAACCTGCAGGAGAGGCTTTCGCCCGTAGGCAGGGCCTATGGACTGCCCATGGTAAGCGTAAGGGATGCCGTGGTGGAACAGTTTTACCGCAAGCCTGGAGAGGGAAAAGTGTTTGGAAAGAACCTGTTTTTCTATGATTGCTACCACCCCACGAATTTGGGGCACAGAGTCATGGCAGATTGTATAGGGCATCTGTTTCGTTTGGCAGATAAAATGCCCCGGCAGGAGGATACGCTGGAGACAGGAGATGTTGTCCCGCCACTGGGAGGGGAATTTGAGTCGGTAAAGCTGTTTGACAGAAAAATGCAGGTGGATGATATTTCGGTGAACTGCGGCAGTTTCCGCGAATGGGATCAGGAGCTGCAGGCAGTGGAGATGGACAGGAATCTGGAGCCTGTAAAGGAATTTCCCTACAATTGGATGTATCAGGGAGGAAAAAGAGAAGACGAGGACGTCATACAACCTTTTTCCATGGATATTACCTGCAGCGCTCTGCTTTTGATCTACAAGGATTCCGGCAGCAATACGGCAGGGCGTGCGGAGGTTTGGGTAGACGGAGAAAAGCTGCTTACGGCTGATCCGCGTGTGAACGGATGGACACATTGCAATCCGGCAATTTGTTTTCGGGGAAGAGAGTCTGTACGGCATCATGTGGAGGTGCGCATGGAGCCTGGGAGCGAAAGTAAGGAATTTACCATATTGGGTTTCGGATATGTGGTGTGAGGGGCTTAAAAGAATAAAGGAGCGATTATGAAAATCGGAAAAGGCAGGATACCGCCTATCCTGGTGGAACAAAGCGGCGGAGAGGGAATCAGGAGGATTGCCGGGAAAGTAGCCGGAGATATGGAGAAAGTCTTTGGCCACAGGCCGCCTGTGGTGACAGAGGAAAGTCTGGCTGCGGTACATGCCTCTCAGCTGATCCTGTGTGCGACATTGGGAAAGAGCCCTGTTCTGGAAGAACTGGAGCAGAGAGGCCTGACGGATACGAGGGAACTGAGGCGGGAGGACGGCAGCGCCAAATGGGAAGTCTACAGGATTCAGATGATTTCTCTGAGAGAGAAACCGCAGATTTTGACGTTCCCCCGGGAAATTCAGACGGTATTGCTAATCTGCGGCAGTGATAAAAGGGGAACCATTTATGGTATGTTCGCCCTGTCGGAATACATCGGCGTATCCCCTATGTGTTATTGGGGAGATGTGCAGCCAGCGGCGAGGGAAGCACTGGAAATCGGAGAAGAGATAGAGACAGTGTCCCGAGAGCCCAGCATAAAGTACAGAGGTTTTTTTATCAATGATGAATGGCCCTGTTTCGGAAGCTGGGTGACGGAGCATTTCGGAGGTTTTAACCAGGAGGCATATGACCATGTGTTTGAACTGCTCCTGCGCCTAAAGGGCAATTATCTGTGGCCTGCCATGTGGAGCGCCTCTTTTCCCCTGGACGGACCGGGGAACAAAAACGAGGAACTGGCGGATCTCTATGGAGTGGTAGTGGGATATTCCCATCATGAACCCTGTCTGAGAGCCAGCGAGGAATGGGACAAGGTGCGGGGAGAGGGAAGCCGGTACGGAAACGAGTGGAATTTCCATACCAATGAACAGGGGCTTCTGCATTATTGGGAGGATGCCCTGAAGCGCAGCGGGAAATATGAGCATATCATAACGATAGGAATGCGGGGCGAGCGGGATACTTCCATGCTGGGACCCCATTCCACGATTGCGGAGAATATCGGTCTGCTAAAGGATATCATCACAAAGCAAAGGGAACTGATACACAGGTATGTGGAGCGGGACAGGGAAGATGTGCCCATGCTTCTGGCGCTTTATAAGGAGGTGGAGCCTTATTTCTACGGGGATGAGGAGACGCCGGGACTGAAAGACTGGGAAGGGCTGGAGGGCGTGACCTGTATGTTCTGTGAGGACAATTACGGTTATATGCGGACTTTGCCCGGAGAGGATATCCGAAACCGCAGCGGCGGCTTCGGCATGTATTATCATCTGGATTATCACGGAAGTCCCATATCCTATGAATGGGTGGATTCCACTCCTTTTTCACAGATCTGGGAGCAGATGTCGGAGGCCTATGAATATGGAATCCGGGATGTGTGGATTGTGAATGTGGGGGATTTGAAGTTCCATGAGGTGCCCCTTTCCTATTTTATGGCTTTGGCTTATGACTATGATAAATGGGGATATGGCAATCCTGACAGCTGCAGGGAATATACGCGGCGTTGGGTAAAGGATACCTTTCAGGGGACAACGCCTGCCTTAAGAAGCGGAATAGAAAAGGTGCTGACCGATTATATTCGATGGAACAGCCTGCGCAGGCCGGAAGCTCTTCACGAGGGGGTTTATCACCCCTGCCATTACGGGGAAACTGACAGAATGCTGGAGAGAGCCGGGGAGGTGGAGGCTCTGTCGAAACAGATCATGGAGGAGATGGAGGACAACAGGGCGTATTACAGTATGATTCATTATCCGGCCATGGCCAGTATGAATCTTTTGAAGATGCACCTGTATGCAGGAAAAAATCATCATTATGCGGCACAGGGCAGAAAGGCGGCCAATGCCTACGGCGAGCTGGTGCAGGACTGCATCCGGGCTGACCGGGCCTTTCAGGAGGAGTGGGCGCAGTTTCGCGGCGGTAAATGGAACGGGATGCAGATGGCACAGCATATCGGCTTTACCAAGTGGAACGAGGATGATTGTCGTTACCCGGTTATGATGAAAGTGGAGCCTGGCCACCGTCCCGCAATGAGCGTTTCACGAAAGGACAGGGAGGAGACGGCGACAAAGAATTATGGATCGCCCACGGTGATAAAGATACCGGATTTTTGCTATGCCGGCTGTGAAAAGACGGTATTGGAAATTGCCAATACAGGGAGGGGCAGTCTGCATTATCAGATAATGCCATACGGGCATAACCATGGAGAAAACGAAGCCGATTGCAGGGCAGATGGGCGGGAAGAACTGCCAAAGTGGCTGGAACTGTCATCCCGGGAGGGAGATGTGGAGGACTTGGAGGAGATTGTCCTCGTCTGCCATAGAGAGAAGCTTCCGGGGGAGAGACAGGACGTCAGTCTGCTTGTCACCGACGGGGAGGCCAGAGTGCTTGTGGAGGTGTCAGGACAGGCGGCGGAAAAGCCTTTGCCCATGACGTTTATGGGACGGAATGGGATTATTACGATGGGAGCAGAACATTACTGCCGCAAAAAGGATACGGAAAAGGGAAGCTTTCAAACCATTCGGGATTACGGAAAATATGGCTGCGGCGTAAAGGTTTTTCCGAGCACGGCTGTATTTGCGCAAGAGGAGGAGAAGCCGGAACTGGTATACCGTTTTTGGACGGAAGAAGCCGGGGAATATCAGGTGGAGCTTTTGACGGCGCCTGCAAATCCACTGGTTAACGGCGAAAGTGTAAATCTGCTGGTGCGGGCCGGGGATGGAGAGCCTGTGAAAGCCCGGCTGGTGCCCGCTGATTTCAGGTCGGGGGACGGCAGCGACGGCAGATGGGCCAAAGCCGCTCTCGACAAGGAGAGGTGTACCCGCCTGGCGATGCCTTTTGGACAGGGGGTACAGGAACTTGTGATCAGTCCGCTGGAAGCGGGAACGGTATTGGAGCGGATACGCATTTACAGGCCGGACTGTGCCGGGCTTAAGTCATATACGGGACCGGAGGAAAGCTGGTTTTGGGAAGCAGAATCGCTCTGAGGAGGAATTTGAGGCCAAGGCGGAAGCTTACCGGGTGGCCCTGAGAGAAGCCGGCGGGCCGTAAAAGGCTGCGGAGGCAGTGGCGCTGTAAAGGCGGCGTTTGATTGAACATAGGGATTTGACAGTAAGAACAGAGTTGTGACAGAAGACAGACTTGACAGTAAGAGCGGAGAAGCCGTGGCAGAATTGCGGCTTCTCCGCTTTTAAAGTTATCGGGCACAGGCAGGCAAATGTGGGATTGGCGCTGATGCCCAGCGAACTGCATTCCAGGCTGTTAGCCAAGTCTCTGCAGACAGTTTTCATGATGCCCAGCTTCCTGTCCTGGGCGGTGGTCACCATCATAGTCACCGCATTCCTGGACCGGGTGACGGAGGTGCTGGACACAATCAAAATATTTTCCTGGCATGACAGGAAGTGTATAAAAAGGCTTTTCATTACACGACAACTATGTTCCTGAAAAATATAGTGGCCTGTCAGCGTAGGATATGATAGTATAAAAAATAAATTCCGGTGCGGTGAAAGAGGGGGGAGAGGAATGATAATATGGATCAGCGGCGCCTATGGTGTAGGCAAATCCACACTGGCCGAAGCGCTGGCAGAAAAAGTGGAGAACTCATTGATTTTCGATGCAGAGGAAGTGGGCAATGCCATCAGGGGCAATTATCCGGGCTGCCCCTACGGATATATCTTCGAGGATTACCCGCTGTGGGGCAAGTTCTGCTGTCAGCTGCTAAAGGACATACATAACAATTTCCAGAGGAATATCCTCGTGCCCATGACGCTGGTGAGAAGCGCATCCTATCAGATTATCGAGGCTTTGGCCAGGGACGGAATTGAGACATTCTTGATCGTCCTGGAGGCATCCCACCAGACCGTCCATGACAGAATCCTGGCTCGGGGCGAGGAAGAAGGCTGCTGGTGCATGGAGAACATTGAACTGGCCCGGAGTGGCTGCGCATCCCTGCCGGGAATCCATATAGATACAGATGACAAGGATGTGGGAGAACTGTCAGACATCGTCCTGGACAAGATAAAGGCTAAACGATAAAAATATGTTCGAGGGAGAGGAGTAAAATGGACAATAAAATCATCATAATCCAGGGCTATCTAGCCGCAGGGAAGTCTGTTTTCGCCGAAAGGCTGTCCCAGGCGCTGCAGATTCCCTGCCTGATAAAAGATACCTTTAAGACGGCATTGTGCAACACTGTCCCTATTGAGGACAGAAAGATGAGCAGCCGCTTTTCGGCAGTCACTTTTGATGGGATGCTGTACGTGGCGGAGAAGCTGCTGGAGGTAGGCTGCCCTCTCATGCTGGAGGGGAACTTCGTGCCGGCGGGTGTGAAAGACAGGGACGAGGCGGAAGCAATTAGGACGCTGCTTGAGAAATATCAGGCTGTGTCCCTCACGTTCAAATTCAAGGGGGACACCCATGTGCTGCACCGCCGCTTCGCGGAACGGGAAAAGCTGCCTGAAAGAGGACAGGCTAACCGGATCGGCAGCCAGGTTCTTTACGAAGATTTCGATAAATGGTGCCACAATATGGACTCCTTTGACATAGGAGGCAAAATCATCCAGATAGATACCACGGATTTCGCCTTGGTAGACTATGAAGAAATGATACAAGAAGCCAGGCAGTTCATGGAAGGAAAGGGGAGATCATGAGGACGCTGCGGTCATGGCCGCGCCGTAAGCGGCTTCCTCCTCATGCGCAACAATGGTAAGGGGCATTTTGAAGCGAGCTTTTAGGATGTCTTGCAGGGCGCTGTTTTTGCGCACTCCGTTGCCGGAGGCTATGAGCCTGGCAGGGGAGAGTCCGGTCTCACTTCGGATGATTTGATACAGGCCGTAAAGCTCCTCTGCCATGCCGTTTAGGACACCGCGTATTAGGGCGGCAGGCCGGAAATTGTCCAGGCGCAGGCCGCTGACCGAGCCGGTTTCCTCCGGGTTCTCCCGGGTGCCCAGAAAAGTGGTGCGCACTGTCCAGCTTTCTTTCGGCTCTCCCTGGCCGTCCAGCAGTTTTTTCATGATATCATACTGGGGCACATCCGGCCCGCCCGCGGCCGCCATATACTCTCTGAAGAACCGCTCCAGCGCGGCGTAGGCGCTGCCGCCGCAGAGGGCTGCGCCTGCCAGCAGATAGCTGTCCGCAGTGAGTGGCCTGGCTTCGATGCCCTTACCCTGGAAAAAGGAATGGGACGGCACGGAAATCTGGGAGCCTGTCCCTATGTTCACCAGAATGCAATCCATGTCTTCCCCTGCAGAGCCTATGAAGCTGGCCTGATTGTCCCCTATGGAGGCGCAGACGGGAATACCCCGGAATGTGCCCAGGGACACGGCCTCCTTTGTAACGGCCGGGAGAAAGTCGGGACAGATTCTGTTTTCCGTTATGATATCCCGCAAGAAAACGTTGGATTTACAGTCATACAGCCCCAGGCTGGCGGCCTGGCTGATGTGGAGCAGGGGCGTGTCACGCCCGGTCAATGCCATGCCCGCATAGTCGGCGATGGTACAAAAGGAGGCTGCGTCCGCCGGGACGAGGCCTTTTTTCAGATTGTACAGATGGGTTGCCAGGCCGTAGCCTGTGGCAAGCTTTATGCCATAGGTCTCGCTCATGCGGCTGCAGACGCTCTTTCCATTCTCATAGTCGGGCAGATTCCCCCGACCGTCCTGCCATGTGAAGAGAGGACTCACCGCACTGCCGCTCTTGTCCAGATAGACAATGCCGTGCATCTGGCCGGTGAGGCCGATGGAGATGACGTCGCTGTAGGTGGAAAGCAGCTCCTCCAGAGCCGGGAGGACTTTGGCCAAAATGGCTGCGGGATCCTGAAGCCGCTCCCAGGGGTGGGCTGTGGGAAGAAAGGTATCGTTGGGCAGCGTAAGAGCCTGTAGGAGCGTACTTTCCGGGAGGCTTACGAGGACAATGCTGATGGTGGTAGTTCCGATATCGATGCCGATGGTTTTCATGGGGGACTCCTTGTCTGTGATTCGCTTTTTATGGGCTGTTACCATTATTTTACAATGAAAAGAGGAAATTGAAAAGACGGTATGCCAATCGAAATTTTTACCCATGCTTGTAAAAAGGCAGTTCCTCTAGTATAATGAAACCATCAAACCCGGTAGTTGTCTCAGAGACGGCTGGCACTGCAAAAGCAGACACGATCACTGCAGATGACGGATGACGGAAAAGCAGAAAGAAGGTAAAGAGAAACTGTCAGTGACGGGTGCGCAATAGAACAACAGGAGGTCAACATGGGAGTCTTATCAAATCTGGAACCGAAGAATGTATTTTACTTTTTTGAGGAAATTACGAAAATCCCCCACGGGTCGGGCAATGTGGGGCAGATCAGCGATTATCTGGCGGACTTTGCCAGGCAGAGAGGGCTTTTCTGCATTCAGGATGAGTATAAGAATATCATTATCAGAAAGGAAGCCACTCCGGGATATGAAGATGAACCTGTAGTGATTCTGCAGGGGCATATGGACATGGTGGCCGTAAAGAAGCCGGACTGCGATATCGACATGACAAAGGAGGGACTGCGGATCGCCGTTAGGGGGGATGAAGTCTACGCGGAGGGCACCAGCCTGGGCGGGGATGACGGCATCGCGGTGGCTTATTCGCTGGCGCTGCTGGATTCCGATACCATAAAGCATCCCCGGCTGGAAGTCATCATCACGGTGGACGAGGAAGTGGGCATGGACGGCGCCAGGGGGATAGACCTTTCCATGCTGACAGGGAACCGCATGGTGAACCTGGACTCGGAGGACGAGGGGATCTTCCTGACCAGCTGCGCGGGAGGCGCCAGAGTCAAATGCCGGCTGCCGCTTTCCACGGTGCAGCGGGAGGGCGTGGCAGTGGAAGTCACTGTAGGCGGGCTCCTGGGCGGCCATTCCGGCGGAGAGATACACAAGGAGAGGGGAAATTCCAACTGCCTGATGGGGCGGCTTCTGTACCGGCTGACGAAAGAGATCAGCCTGGGGATTTCCCGGTTAGACGGCGGCCTGGCGGACAATGCAATCCCCAGGGAGACGAAAGCCGTGCTGGTAATGGATGCGGGAGACGAGGGGAAGCTTTGCGACATGGCAAAAGTTTTTGAAGCGGAAATCCAGGCGGAGCTTTCAACCAAGGATCCGGGGGCATTTGTGTCTGTGGGAGAGGGCAGGACCGGCAGCTATCTGTGCACGACACCGTCTGAGAGCAGGAAAGCGGCTGCATGCCTCATTGCCCTGCCAAATGGGGTGCAGGCCATGAGCGCGGACATCCACGGACTGGTGGAGACCTCTTTGAATCTGGGGATCCTGAAATATGAGGACGGCTGTCTTCTGGCGGATTTCTCCGTGCGCAGCAGCGTGGAGAGCGCAAAGCATGCTCTCATCGACAGGCTGCATGCAGCCATAAGTCTCGCCGGGGGAAGCAGTGAGGTAAGCGGGGACTATCCGGGCTGGAAGTACCGCAAGGACTCGCCTCTGCGGGATAAGATGACGGCCCTGTACGAAAGGATGTATGGAAAAGCACCCAGAGTGGAGGCCATCCACGCGGGCCTGGAATGCGGTATCCTTGGCAGCAAGATCAAGGATCTGGACTGTGTGTCCATGGGGCCTGCCATGAAAGATATCCATACCACGGAGGAGACCTTAAGCATTTCCTCCACGGGGCGGGTGTGGGAGTTTCTGGTAAGGCTGCTGGAAGAGAAAGAGAATGCGGAGCATTAAGATGATAATACATTTATGGACGAAATGGGGTGTGATATAAATGGCTTCGCCAAGACAGCTGCAATATTATACAGTAGAAGATATCTACAATTTGCCAGACGGACAAAGGGCGGAATTGATTGACGGCGAATTGTACATGATGGCAACACCTGGCAGAATACACCAAAGGCTTGTTATGCTATTATCAAACAGGATTTTTAATTATATTAATAGTAAAAATGGGGATTGCGAAGTCTATCCGTCGCCGTTTGCAGTATTTTTGAATGCTGATGATAAACTTTATCTTGAACCTGATATTTCTGTAATCTGTGATAAAGATAAACTTACGGAAGAAGGATGCAAAGGTGCGCCTGACTGGATTATCGAAATAGTTTCACCCACAAGCCGTCCAATGGACTATAATAAGAAGCTTTTCAAATATCGGACAGCAGGCGTCAGAGAATATTGGATTGTAGATCCGATGAAACGGCAGATTACAGTTTACAACTTTGAACATGATACCTATGAAGAGTATTCGTTTTCTGACAAAGTAAAGACTGGAATATATGATGATTTTGATATGAACTTTGCCGAAATAAATATTGAATAGGGGCATACTTTTTGTACACAATCACTAATTTGCGAAATTTGCAAAAAAATGGTTGCAATTTCTCCACTGGCGCATTATAATAACTAATGTCTTTCGGGGTGTGGCTCAGCTTGGTTAGAGCGCCGTCTTAGGGAGGCGGAGGTCGCGAGTTCGAATCCCGCCACTCCGATACATTAGGAAGTGTCAAAGCCTTAGCGATGCTGGGGCTTTGGCATTTTTCTTTTTGTGCGCCAGTCAAAACTCAGTCACTTCTTTCATCTTTGTGATTTGATTCTATTTGCCCAAATAAGATTGGCATAATGCGAATACTGCCGGAAGCTGATTTGAAAAGAAATCCATTGAAATCTGCCGGATAGAATGATATGATGGTCCTATATTCAAGACCGCCGGAATTTACGAACCTGTCTAATACGAGCATATATGGCTGGCGGTCTAAAAGCCACCACTGCTATGGTGGCTTCATTGTAGTTTACTGCGAATTTCATTGGTGTGCAGTATATATTAATGACACGCTCCCTCCAGGGAGCCGGAGGGAGAACTATGCCGCAATACAAGATGACAAAAAAGGAAACAGCGGAAAGAAGCGCATTCAAAAAGGAAAACCGGGGCAGGACGGCTTCCGGGCGGGAGGCTCCGAAAAAAGGAATGCGGCAGCAGGAGGCTCCGGGAAAGGAAAGATCAGCCAAGGGCTCGGTGTCCGGCCGCGGGCGCAGGGGAGAGGTTCCAAGGAGCCAGGCACCAGTCCGCGGGACTGAAAGAGAAGCAAAACATAATCTGTGTCCGGCGGCCTCCAAATGCGGCGGCTGTCAGTGGATCAATAAAGGCTATGAAGAGCAGCTGGAGATGAAGTCCATGAAATTCCGCAGGCTCATGGAACCGTACTGCAGGCCGGAGCCCATCATCCCAATGGAAAGCCCCAACCACTACCGCAACAAAGTCCACGCGGCTTTCGGCGAGGACAGGAAGCACAATGCCATCTCCGGCATTTACGAAGAAAAGAGCCACCGCATCGTGCCTGTGGACAGATGCCTGATAGAGAACCGGAAAGCGGACGAAATCATAGTGTCCATACGGGAACTGCTGAAATCATTCAAGATACGCCCTTACGACGAGGACACCGGCCGGGGGCTGCTGCGCCATGTGCTGGTAAGGGTGGGACATGCAACGGGTCAGATTATGGTAGTGCTGGTGCTGGGCTATCCCGTAATGCCGTCCAAAAACAATTTCGTAAAGGCGCTGCTGAAGCTACACCCGGAGATCACTACCATGGTGATCAATGTCAACGATAAAGACACCAGCATGATACTGGGAGAGCGGGAGCAGGTGATATACGGAAAGGGGTATATTGAGGACGAACTTTGCGGCATGACTTTCCGGATTTCCCCCAAGTCCTTTTATCAGGTAAATCCGGTACAGACAGGCAAACTGTATGGGAAAGCCATGGAATACGCAGGGCTGACCGGAAAAGAGACAGTGCTGGACGCCTACTGCGGCACCGGTACCATCGGCATGATTGCCAGCCGTCAGGCGGGGAAAGTGCTGGGGGTGGAGTTGAATAAAGACGCGGTCAGAGACGCTGTCAGCAATGGGAAGCGCAACGGGATTTCCAATATCCGTTTTTACCAGGCAGATGCGGGGGAATTCCTGCTGGAGCTGGCGGCGGCAGGCGAGAAGCTGGACGTGCTTTTCATGGATCCTCCCAGAAGCGGCAGCAGCGAGGCGTTCCTGAACGCGGCGGCGAAGATAGGCCCCAAGCGGATCGTTTATATCTCCTGCAATCCGGATACTTTGGTGGAGGATCTGCGGATTTTGAAGAAAAAGGGATACGGGGTGGAAAGAGCTGTGGCAGTGGACATGTTCCCCTATACGGATGCCATTGAGGCTGTGGTGGCGCTGTCACTGTGAGGTGCAGAGATTTTAGGCGAGGAAGCACAAGTCAGAGCCGCAAGAGAAGCGATTGTTCTCACGGATCGTTGTGCCGTTAAAAACGGCACTGACACCGTAGGCGGCATGATGGAAAATGTGAGGAATATATAGATGAAAAAGATACTATTGATAGCCACCGGCGGCACCATTGCCTCAGGATATACGGAAGAGGGGCTGGCTCCGAAGATAGAGGCGGAGGAATTGCTGCAGTATGTGGAGGGATACCAGGATTTCTGTCAGGTGGAGGTGGTACAGCCTTTTGGCCTTGACAGCACGAATATTTACGGAAAGCACTGGCTGGAGCTGGCTGCTTTGATTGAGAAACATTATGGGGACTACGATGGATTCGTCATTTGCCACGGAACGGACACCATGGCCTTTACGGCGGCGGCCTTGTCCTATCTGGTGCAGAACAGCAAAAAGCCCGTGGTGGTCACCGGGGCCCAGAAGCCCATAGACCTGCCCATTACCGATGCCAGGACCAATCTCCTGGACAGTCTGCGCTTTGCCTCCGAGGACAGAGCGCACGGTGTGAACATTGTCTTCGGAGGCAATGTGATAGCGGGAACCCGGGCAAAAAAGGAGCGGTCCAAAAGCTACAATGCCTTTTCCAGCATCAATTATCCCAATATAGCTGCCATCCGGGACGGCAGGGTGGTATTCTACATTGACGACAAGGACAGGAGGCAGGGCAATGCGGCCTTTTACCATGAGCTGAACGAGCGGATCCTGCTGCTGAAGCTGATGCCTGGTATGGACGGGATGGTGCTGAATCGGCTCTTTCCATATTATGATGGCGTAATCATCGAAGCTTTCGGGGTAGGCGGCTTCCCGGAGTACGGACAGATGCCCTTTTACCCGGAGATCAGGCGGTGGATTGACGGCGGGAAGCTTGTGATGATGGCCACCCAGGTGACCCATGAGGGCAGTGACATGGAGGTCTATCAGGTGGGAAAGGCCATCAAGGAGGAGTTTCGGCTGATGGAGAGCTATGATATGACCCTGGAGGCCACGGTGACCAAGGTCATGTGGGTGCTGGGACAGACCAGGGATCCGGAGCAATTTCGAAAGCTGTTCTATGAGACCATTAACCATGACATTTTATTGAAAGAAATCTGACAAAAAGAGAAGCACGGAGCTGTCCGGCAGAAAGTGGCAGCAGGCAGCGGGATGCTCCATGGCGGGAGACAGGGAAAGCGGGCAGACCACGCCCGGCCGGGAAATGAGCTTTAAGTGAGGAAAGACGGGCAGAGATATGATTGGGGAGAGATGCGCATGTGTGATTCGAGACCGGGAAGAGAGCAGGCTGTAAATAGCAGGAGGAGGGGCCGGATAGGCGGAAGGCCGGCCAGGCTGCTTTGCGTATTCCTGCTGTGTGGCCTTGTACTGTGCGGCTGCGGAAAGCAGGAAGCGCAGACCGTCAGGATCGGCTCCCTGAAAGGTCCTACCTCTTTGGGAATATTGTTTTTGATGCGGGAGGCGGAGCAGGACCGGGCAGAATATCCCTATGAATTTCATATGGCCAAGGGAGCGGACGAACTGCTGCCCCTGCTGGTGAAAGGGGAGCTGGACATTGCGCTGGTTCCCGCCAATGTGGCGGCAGCCCTTTACCGGAAGACGGAGGGCGGCGTGAGCGTGATAGACATCAATACCCTCGGGGTGCTGTATCTGGTCACCGGCAGCGAAGATATTGAAAGTGCGGCGGATTTAAAGGGGCGTACCATCTGCCTTACCGGAAAAGGCACTACGCCGGAGGCAAGCCTCAAATACATTCTGGACCAAAACGGTCTGGAACCGGACGATTACAAATTGGAATATAAATCGGAGGCTGCGGAGGTGGCTGCCCTCCTGGCCCGGGACCCAGCGGTTATCGGCCTGCTTCCCCAGCCTTTTGCCACGGCGGCTCTGATGCAGAATGCGAACCTGCGCATAGCTCTGGACATGAATGCCCAGTGGGAGGCTCTCCAGGGAGAGGAGGCAGGCTCCATGGTCACGGGAGTCACCGTTGTCCGCAATGATTTCCTGGCGGAACATAGAGATACGGTGGAGACTTTTCTGGAGCATCACGCACACAGTGTGGCTGCCGTCAACGGCGATCCGGATATCGGCGCTGCCCTTGCCGTGGAGGCAGGCATCGTGGCGAAAGAGGAGATTGCAAGAGAGGCCATTCCGCAGTGCAACCTGGTCTGCATCACAGGGGAGGAGATGAAAGATGCTCTGTCCGCTTATCTGAAAGTGCTGGCCGGATTTCAGGCCGAGCTGGTGGGAGGGGAGCTGCCGGGGGAGGATTTCTATTATTGACTGCTGATGGGGAATGGTATATTTGCTGAAAATGAGACAAAACTAGGCATTGCGGATGTTTGACAAATGTATGAGAAGCTAAGTATATCCCTAGGAGTAAATTCGCCGCGCCAAAGAAAGGGACTTATATAATGGAAGAAAAGCATTCCATGGAAGAAAGACATTCCACAGAAGAAAAGCACTCCCCAGGAGAAGCGCAGCCCAGCGGGAATCGGTACAGGAAGTACATCATCATATCGGGATGGCTTGTTCTGTGGCAGCTCATCGCCCTGTCTGCGGATAACGATCTTCTGCTGGCCGCACCTTTCGACACGGGGAGGGCGCTGGTGTCTTTGCTTGGGGAGGGGAGCTTTTATCTGATTGTGGGGAAAAGTCTCCTGCGCATTGCCTCAGGTTTTCTGGCAGGATTTGCGCTGGCGGCGCTGCTGGCTGTGTGCAGCAGACGCATGCCTCTGGCGGAGGAGATTCTCTCCCCGCTCATGACACTGATGAAAGCCGTTCCGGTGGCGTCTTTCGCGGTGCTGCTGTTAATCTGGTGGGGCTCCTCTTTTCTGGCTGTGGCGGTGTGCTTTACGGTGGTGCTGCCCAATCTCTACATCAACCTGCTGGAGGGCATGAAGAGCGCCGACATCCGGATGCTGGAAATGGCGCAGGTGTTCCGGCTGCCTTTCTGGAACCGCTGCCTATACATCTATCGCCCGGCGTTGCGGCCTTTTTTGTACAGCGGTCTGAAGCTTTCGCTGGGAATGTGCTGGAAATCCGGCGTGGCTGCAGAAGTCATCGGCACGCCGGATTTCTCTGTCGGAGAACGTCTTTATCTGTCCAAAGTTTATCTGGACACGGCGGACGTCTTTGCCTGGACTGCGGTGGTCATCTTGCTCAGTCTCCTGTTTGAGAAAGCCGTCCTGTGGCTTGCGGAGCTTTTTTTTGCCTGGGAGCCGGCCTGCAGGAGACCCGGGGAAGCGGGGCAAAGCAAGGCTCCGATCAGGCTGCGAAATGTCACTCTGGCCTACGGAAGCCATGTGATATGGGACAGGTTCAGCGCATCCTATGCCGCCGGAGAGACTTATTATCTGACAGAGCCCTCCGGCAGCGGCAAGACCACACTGCTTTGCATTCTGGCAGGACTGGTGAGGCCGGATGCCGGAGAGGTAGCCGTGCCGCCCTGCTGCAGTATGGTCTTCCAGGAGGACAGGCTCTGCGATGACTACAGCGCCGTGAAAAATGTGGAGCTGGTGACGGGAGATCGGAGGAAAGCCCGGGAGGCGCTGGAAAAGCTCCTGGAGAGAGAGGCGCTGGACAGACCCTGCAGACAGCTCAGCGGCGGCATGAGGCGCCGGGTGGCTTTGGTGCGCGCCATGGAGGCTGAGTCAAGCTATGTGCTTCTGGACGAGCCTTTCGCCGGGATGGACCCCGGGACACGCAAAAAGGCAACAGGCTATATCCGGGAGAGACAGGCGGGCCGTACTGTGGTCATAGCGGATCATTTTCCGGACAGCCGCGGCCGTGAAACGTTTGCATCATTTTAATAAAATTTAAGAAATAAACCCGAAGAAAAAAGCAAAAACATTTGTATTTTCGGTTTCCCTATGTTATAATCTGTTAATGACTGTAAGTGCGTCTGCTGCGTAGGCGAAAAAAGGCAGGATGCAGGCGATTGAAGGAGGAAACGTAGAAAATGAGTTTACAGGTAGAGAAATTAGAGAACAATATGGCAAAGCTGACGATTGAAGTGCCTGCGGAGGAGCTGGAGAAAGCCATCGAGCGCGCATACCAGAAGAATAAGACACGTATCAGCGTTTCGGGATTCCGCAGGGGCAAAGCGCCCCGGGAGATCATCGAGCGGATCTACGGCAAGGAGATATTCTATGAAGACGCTGCCAACGCGCTGATTCCGGATGCCTATGAGAAAGCCTATGACGAGTGCGCAGAGGAAATCGTGTCCAGCCCCAAGATCGACGTGGAGCAGCTGGAGGCCGGAAAGCCTTTCATCTTTACCGCGGAGGTGGCTCTGAAGCCTCAGGTGGAGCTGGGACAGTACAAGGACATTAAAGTGGACAAGGCTGATGTGGATGTGACAGAGGAAGAGATCACCGCGGAAATCGACAGGGAGAGAGAGAAGAATTCCAGAACCGTGAACGTTGAGGACAGAGCCGTAAAGGACGGCGATGTCGCTACCATCGACTTCGAGGGCTTTGTGGACGGCGTGGCCTTTGAGGGGGGCAAGGGGACGGATTACCCTCTGACCATCGGATCCCATGCGTTTATCCCAGGCTTTGAGGAGGAACTGATCGGCGCCGAGATCGGTGTCCAGACAGATGTAAACGTGACTTTCCCCGAGGACTATCAGGCAGAGGAGCTGGCGGGCAAGGCGGCAGTGTTCAAGTGCACGGTGAAAAAGCTGCAGGAGAAGCAGATGCCGGAACTTGACGATGATTTTGTAGGCGAGGTTTCCGAGGAGAGCGATACCGTAGAGGAATATAAGGAAGAAATCAGGAAGAAGATTAAGAAGCGCAAGACGGACGAGGCTAAGACTGTTAAGGAGGATGCCGTCATCGACGGGATCATCGCCGATGCCAAGATGGACATTCCCGAAGCCATGATCGAGACACAGCAGAAACAGATGGTGCAGGAGTACGCCCAGAGAATGCAGTCCCAGGGCATCAGCATGGAGCAGTACATGCAGTTCACCGGCATGACAAGAGAGATGCTGATGGAGCAGGTGAAGCCCCAGGTCTTAAGGAAGATTCAGTCCAGACTGGTGCTGGAGGCAGTGGCGGCCGCAGAGGACATCCAGGTCACCGAGGAGGAGATCAACGAGGAGATTAAATCCATGGGAGAGGCTTACAGGATGGAGCTTGACAGAGTGGAAGAGCTTCTGGGCGAGAACGGCAAAAAGCAGGTTGTGGAGGACATCCGTGTCAGAAAGGCCGTGGATTTGGTAGTGGAGAGCGCCCGGGAAGAATAAGGTTAGTCGGACGGTTGAGCCGCGACAGCGCAGGAGAGGACTTAGCCCTTTCATGCCGCGGCGCGGCGGCTTAGAATGGAGGTTTTAGAATGAGTTTAGTGCCTTATGTTGTCGAACAGACCAGCAGAGGTGAGCGGTCTTATGATATTTATTCCAGATTGCTGAAGGACAGAATCATTATGCTGGGGGAAGAGGTGAACGATACCTCCGCCAGTATCGTAGTGGCGCAGCTGCTGTTTTTGGAGGCGGAGGATCCCGAGAAAGATATTCACCTGTATATCAACAGCCCCGGAGGCGTTATCACCGCGGGCATGGCGATCTATGACACCATGCATTATATCAAATGCGACGTGTCCACGGTGTGCATCGGCATGGCGGCCAGCATGGGTTCTTTCCTGCTCGCCGGCGGTGCGAAAGGAAAGAGATTTGCGCTTCCCAACGCGGAGATCATGATCCATCAGCCTGCAGGTGGAACACAGGGGCAGGCTACGGAGATCGACATTGCCGCGAAGCATATCTTGAGGACAAGGGAGAAGCTGAACCATATCCTTGCGGAGAATACGGGCAGGGACTATGAGACCATATGCTCCGACACCGAGCGCGACAACTGGATGAGCGCCGAGGAGGCTAAGGAGTACGGAATCGTTGACATGGTCATCAGTTCCCATGTGGTGCAGGATAAAAACTGAGACCTGCACATTTTGTGAAACAAATTGGTAGGAGATAAGAATGGCTGGAAAAATGATCGGAAACGATATCAGATGCTCTTTCTGCAATAAGACCCAGAACCAGGTCCGCAAGCTGATCGCGGGGCCTGCGGGGGTCTATATCTGCGATGACTGCGTGGATATCTGTGCGGATATTCTGGAGGAGGAGCTGCAGGAAGAGGAAGAGGAGGAATCGGTTCGCCCCGATATCAATCTGCTGAAGCCTGTGGAGATTAAGAAATTTTTGGACGAATATGTGGTAGGCCAGGAGGAGGCCAAGAAAGTGCTC
Organism: Lachnospiraceae bacterium; assembly: GCA_022799755.1. Classification (GTDB taxonomy): domain Bacteria; phylum Bacillota; class Clostridia; order Lachnospirales; family Lachnospiraceae; genus Acetatifactor. Next base: position 35,424 of record JAAWOU010000010.1, on the reverse strand, counting down.
TCCGTGGCTGTCTACAATCATTACAAGAGGGTGACGGCGCCCAGGGACCTGGACGACGTGGAACTGCAGAAGAGCAACATTATCATGGTGGGACCCACGGGTTCCGGCAAGACTTACCTGGCTCAGACTCTGGCCAAGATCATCAATGTGCCTTTTGCCATCGCGGACGCCACCACCCTGACCGAAGCCGGATATGTGGGGGAGGATGTGGAGAATATCCTGCTGAAACTGATTCTGGCTGCGGAGTACGATGTGGAGCGGGCCCAGTACGGCATTATCTACATTGACGAGATTGACAAGATTACGAAAAAAGGCGAGAATGTGTCCATCACCCGGGACGTATCCGGCGAGGGCGTTCAGCAGGCGCTGCTCAAGATCGTGGAGGGCACCGTGGCGAATGTACCGCCTCAGGGGGGCAGGAAACATCCTCATCAGGAGCTGATTTCCATCGATACCTCCAATATCCTGTTTATCTGCGGAGGCGCTTTTGACGGACTGGAGAAGATCGTGGAGGCCAGGCTGGACCGCAAGGCCATCGGCTTTAACACGGAAGTGAGCCAGAAGAACACCAAGGAGCTGGACGATCTGCTGCAGGAAGTGACGCCTCAGGATCTGGTGAAGTTTGGACTGATTCCCGAGTTTGTGGGCCGCGTGCCCATTACGGTCTCTCTCAAAGGTCTGGACAGGGAAGCCCTGGTGCGTATCCTGAAAGAGCCCAAGAATGCGCTGATCAAGCAGTACAAGAAGCTCTTCGATATGGATGAGGTGGAACTGAACTTTGACGAGGAGGCTATCAAGGCCATTGCATCCAAGGCCTTTGAGCGAAAGACAGGAGCCAGAGGTCTGCGCTCCATTATGGAGAGCATCCTGATGGATACCATGTACCAGATTCCTTCCGATGAGACCATCGAGGAATGCGTCATTACGAAAGAGACCGTGGAGGAGGGCGATGCCCCTGTGATTTTCCACAAGAATGACCGTAGAAGTCTGGATAAAGCAATGTGAACAAAAACGCCGTCCCCGTGACGGCGTTTTAAAAATGCACGAAACTGTATGGAAAAGGAAGTGGCGAGTATGGTGATAAAAAATGTGGGCTTAGAGACGGTCTGCGGCGTGACCAGCAGACTGCCGGATAACCGGCTGCCGGAGGTGGCCTTTGCGGGGAAGAGCAATGTGGGGAAATCGTCCCTGATCAACGCGCTGATGAACCGCAAAGCGTTGGCCCGCACCAGTTCCCAGCCGGGCAAGACCCAGACCATCAACTACTATAACATCAATGATGCGATCTATTTCGTGGATCTCCCGGGCTATGGCTACGCAAAAGCCAGCACGAAAGTGAAAGAGCAATGGGGCAAGATGGTGGAGAACTATCTGCACAAGTCCAAACAGCTCCGGCAGGTGTTTCACCTGATCGATATCCGGCATGAGCCCTCGGAGAACGACAGGATCATGTACGACTGGATCCTGCATAACGGCTACCAGCCCGTCATCATTGCGACCAAGTTGGACAAGATAAAGAAGAGCCAGATCTCAAAACAGCTGAATCTGATTCTGACGACCCTGAAAGCGGAAAAGGGAACCCTGATCGTTCCGTTTTCCGCGGAGACCAAACAGGGACGGGAGGAAATATACGCAATATTAGATAAGATTCTGGAGGAGAATTCGTGAAAAAGTACTGTAAAGCGTTGGTGAACATTGCGGTGGCCGCGGCTATCCTGGCGGCAGTCCTGTTTCTCCTGCCAAGGGCATTCGTCTTTTTCATGCCTTTTGTGACAGGTTGGATCGTGGCGCTGATGGCAGGGCCGTTGGTTCGTTTTTTTGAGGAGAAGATTAAGCTGAAGCGGAAAGCAGGAAGTGCCTTTGTCATCATCGTCATCATCGCGCTGGTGGTGCTGCTGCTCTATGTGGTTTGTGCACAGCTCTTTCAGCAGCTCTCCGGGCTGCTGGGCGCACTGCCCGAAATGTTGGAGGGTGTCGAAGAGGATTTCAACAGCATCGGGAAAAGCCTAAACGGTCTGCTGGCCAGGCTGCCCGGCGATATACAGCTGAACTTAGACATGGACAGTTTGCAGCTGGACGAGTATCTGGGGGATCTCCTGGGGCATTTGGGCTCACCTACCATTGAGGCTGCGGGAAATCTGGCCAAGGTTCTGCCGGGCTTCTTCATCGGCATGATCATGGCATTGCTGTCGGCTTATTTCTTCGTGGCAGAGAGGCATCAGCTCAACGACTGGTTTCGGAAGTACATGCCCGCGTCCGTGCAGATGCGCTTTCAGATCGTTCGCCGCAGCCTGGGAAAGTCCGTTGGAGGATATTTTAAGGCTCAGTTAAAGATCGAGGTGTGGATGTACTTCCTGCTCTTAATCGGCCTTGGTATTCTGCGGGTGAATTATTTCGGCCTGATCGCCCTGGGCATCGCTTTCCTGGATTTTCTCCCTTTTCTGGGCACCGGGACAGTGCTGCTTCCATGGGCGGTGATCAGGATTCTGACAGCCCAGTACAAGACCGCCATAGGCCTGCTGATCATCTGGGGGGTGGGGCAGCTGGCGAGACAGTTGATTCAGCCCAAAATCGTGGGGGACTCCATCGGAGTACCTCCGCTGCCGACCCTTTTTCTGCTCTATATCGGATATAAGCTGGGTGGCGTTCTGGGGATGATTCTGGCCGTACCCTTGGGGCTTCTTGTGTATTCTCTGTACGAGGAGGGCGCATTCGACACCACGAAGAACAGCATTTTGATCCTGACCGCAGGCATCAATCGGTTCCGGAGGCTAAACAAAGAGGACATGTCAGAGGTGGAGGAGATGAATCGGAGCAACGAAGAGACAGCCAAAATGCTGGCCCGGGAAAGCCTGCGGGCACAGGAACCGCCGCAAAGCAAAGAAGAATGAAAAATATTCTGCGGTTTTTTGAAACTTTTTTCAGAGAAATACAGTCTATAAAAATAGGGAGTGTTTTACGCACTCTCTATTATTTTTGACATTGTGTTTAAATTTTTAAAAGATTTATGCAACTTTGATACAAAGATAATTTAAAATAATTGCAGTAAAAGGATATGCTGCGGGATATTAATAGTAGAGAAGAGGTTTGGTGCAGACTGACTGGTATGACAAAAGCAGACGTGGACGACCGGGAGCTACAACTGAAGATTGACACTTACGGCAACATGCTGTTCAAGCTCAGCTATCTGCGTCTGCAGAACATGCAGGACGCGGAGGATGTGGTGCAGGAAGTTTTCTACCAGTATCTGAAGAATCCCCGGACTTTTCAGAGTCCGGAACACGAGAAAGCCTGGTTTCTGAAAGTTACCCTGAACGGCTGCAGGAAAATCTGGCGCAGCGCATGGAGGCGGCACCGGACGCCGTGGCAGGACGGGGACGGCGATGATCCGGCGGAAGCCGGAATCGGTGAGGCGTCGGGTGCGGAAAGCGCAAGCCACGAGCCGGAGGAGAGATTTTTCAGACAGGAGGAGAACCGCCGCCTGCTGCAGGCAGTGCTGGCGCTGCCGGAGAAATACCGGGATGTGATACACCTTTTCTACTATGAGGAGCTTTCGGTAAAGGAAATTGCTCAGATAACCGGCCGGGGACAGTCGACAGTCACTTCCCAACTGACCAGAGGGAGGGAACTGCTGCGGAAGTCATTGAGGGAGGAATATGACTTTGGATAAATTTCGGGATGCATATCGAGAAGCTTCAAAGGAGCTGCCTCAGATCTCCATCAGCGCAGAGGAAGTGCGGGATGGACAGCGCCATGACAGGATACAGCGCCGGAGACGAAGAACCATGATAGCCAGAGGCTGTACCGCGGCTGCGGTATTTCTCCTGTGCGGTGTGGGGACAGTGGCTGCGAAGAGCTACAGAGACAGCGTCATTTCCATGCGGGAGAACGGATTCGTCATTACCGCCTCCAAGGAGAGCCAGGCAAAAGAGGCGCTGCCCGAGCCGCTCTCTCTGGCCGGAGAGATGGAGCCCATTCAGGACGCAGCTTCCAATTTGAAAATAGGGGGGGTATCTCCCATAGAGGACCTTATCCCTGACGGGGAGACGGAGAGCATAGAGATCGAGGAGGCGGAATATGATTCCCTGGAGGCGTTTTTGGCTGCGGAGGACGCAGTCATGGTGATTCCGGAGAAGAATCTGCTTTCGGAGGAATTTACCCGTGAACGCATCTATGTCCTGGGTGAGGGAGAGGATATTTATATGGATTTCGCCAATGAGGATTCCTATTTCTCTCTGCATCAGACGGACAACAGGCAGTATGAAAGCTACAGCTCGGCCACATCCTACATGGGACATAGCAGCAATGAGCGAAACTTTACGAACAGCCAGGGACTGAATTATACCATGTTTGACATAGTGGACGAGGCGGGGGAGCTTCAGTCCGTCCACGCGGTCATCTCCGTAAACGGCTGGGATCTGACAGTGAGCTTCGGGGGATTTGAGGAGAGTGAGATTCAGCGGGTTCTGAACAGCCTGGATCTGACGGTGTACTACAGTAAGTAAGATCATGTAAGGATTATGATCAATATGATATCAGGATTAACAGTCGGACGGCGGACTGAGAGAGGATGGAGAATACGATGGAGAAAAATATTCTGGTGTATAACAATAAGACAGGAATCGCGGAGAAAATGGCGCCTTTGATGATTGGGGAAGGCTTTTCCGTGCTGGTGGCAGCGGATTTGGATCACTTGTACACGATATTAGAGAAATCTGAGATACATCTGATGCTGGTGGATGTAGAGCTGAACGACAAGGGATGGGATAAGGGAATCGAGATGATCGCAGGTCTGCGGGGGAAGAGCAGTATCCCTCTGATCGTAGTCTCCGCCCAGTCCGCCGAGACGGCCAAGATTATGGCGCTTGAGGCGGGAGCAGATGACTATGTGACTACAGAGTGCAATCCGCTGGAGCTTTTGGCAAGAATCAAATCCCAGCTGCGCAGATACACCCAGCTGGTGAATATGTGCGCGAATATCGACAGAATCTATAAGGTAGACGATCTTGTCATCGATGATACACAGAGGAAAGTCACCGTGGAGGGCAGGAGTGTGCGCCTGACGCCCATTGAGTACAAGATTCTGCGCTTCCTGGTCCAGCAGAGAGGCAAGGTGTTCTCCAACAGCCAGATTTACGAGAATATCTGGCATATGCAGGCCATCGGAGCGGACAATACCATCGCGGTACACATCCGTCATATCCGGGAGAAGATTGAGAAGAATCCCAAGGAGCCCAGATACCTGAAAGTGGTGTGGGGCAACGGATATAAGGTGGGATGATCATGGGGCGCAGTAGAGACAGTGGCTGGAATATTCCACGATTTCCCATGTGATCCCGGATTCTTTCAGACAGTCCAGGAACGCTTGATTATTCTTCAGGACGATATAGGCGCTTTTCGGGTTCAGGGGCGTCTCGGCAGTGACGGAGAAATGGAGATTCCCAAAGCCGTCCTCATGGGCAGTCTCGGCGATTGCATAGGGGGACTGGGGGAAAAAGGCCGTGTAGAATTCCGACACGCCGGAGTAGTCAATATAAATGTCGCGTACGTCCGGTTTAGACCGGGCGTATTCTATTGCTTCACAGGCCGGTACAAACTGGGGGATGGTCTGCGCCGGGGAGTAGGACACAAAGTAGTACCTGATAAACAGGACCGAAGAGACCAGATAGGCGGCCCCCAGCCCGCCGATGAAGTAAGGCCGGAGAAAACGGACGAAACGGTATACGGACACGATTCCGTATACCAGGAAGTACAGATAGGCGATGAACAGGTAGTTGGCGCGGTAGAGGTAGCCGTGGGAAAGCCCGATTGCCGTCAGCCCGGCCGCGTAAAAGGAAAAAAAGACAAATTCCCAGCGAAAAGTCCGCGATCTGAAATCCCAAAGCCAGCGGCGGCAGGAGGCGGCGATTCCGATCAGGATAAAGGGAACGGACACGGCATACATGGTATAGAAGCCGTCCAGCGCATCCAGAGGCCGCCCGTCATGGGTCAGCGTGTACTTGATGATATCGATTATATTGTTTCGGAAATTCGACAGTGATATATCTGCCAGCCGGGAAGCTGCGGTGGGAGAGAGGGTGAAGCCCAGGAAGCTTACGGACGGCAGCCCGAAGAGCATGATACAGACGAATAGCAGGATGGGAAGCGCGGCGGCGCACACGCACAGGGCTGAGAGGACGGCCCGCCGGAATGTGATTTTACGGCACCAGAGCATGTAGAGGGTGATTAGGCACAGGAAAATGGGCACCACAAAATAGCTCAGTGCATAGGAATACATCACAAGTCCGAAAGCCGCGCTGTACGCGGCCAGGTGGGAGAGTCTGCCGCTTTTGACATACCGGACCAGCAGAAACAGCGCCGCCGTGGAGCAGCCCAACATGAGATTGCAGTCCAAGGCATAGCGCCCGTGCATGATGAAATAGGGACAGAAAGTGAGCAGGAGAGCCGCCGTCAGGGTGACTTTCCTGTTTTCATATACGGCGGAAATGAGGGCTGTGCCGAGCACCACCACCAGCATACTGGACAGAAGCCCCGGGAGCCTTAGGAGAGTCAGGGACAGAGAGCCTCCGCCGACGGTTTTGATCAAAATCACTACAAGATAAGTATACAGAGGACTTTGCCCACCGCCGAAATTCTCCGGATAGATAGGCATTTCATTCCCATACCGGTCAATACCGAAATTTGCCAGACACCAGGCGTTGTACCCCAGCCCGGCCTCATCGATATGCACGATGTCCGGTATTTCGGTGAGGCGGTATGCCCTCAAAAAAAGCGCCGCCCCAAAGATCAGCAGCAGACAGAGCCGGTATGTGTGACGTGATACTTGTATCCGATGCACGATTATCTCTCCCCTATTCGTAAAATCTCCACAGCGCTGTGCTGCCGTTATCTGCCCAGATCGGTCATGAACTGCAGTACAAGGCTCAGGGGAACTGCCGCCAGTTCCCCGTCCTCGCTGCCTCCGGAGAGGATTCCCAGAAGCCGTCCTTCCCCGTCAAGCAGTCCGCCGCCGGACATTCCCGGCTGTACATGCGCATCTGCCCAGATCATGTACTGGTTATAGTCTTCCATGTATATCCAGGGGTCCAGTATACGGCCTTCGTACCGGACGCATCCGGAATCTTTCACCGATCCCACCGCCGTGCATTCGGCCCCGGTCTGCAGCCCGTCAAAGCTCTCCTTATCCCAGGAAGCGCATGAATAGCGCTGCCGTTTGGGAACCTGGTCGGCCGCAATCTCGATCAAGGCCAGGTCCGAGGTCTGGGAAAAGCGGATATTGCCGCAGGAGATCTCCCATCCGTCATAAAAACGAACAACGACACTTCCGTCTTCTTTTGAGCCGGATAACACATGAGCGGCGGTGAGCACATACAGACAGTTCTCGTCCGTCTCATACAGGATACCGCTGCCGCTTGTGTCCTCGGCAGTCACGGACACCAGGTATGTAAGAACCGTATCCTCCGAAAGTCCGCAGCCTGTCAGGGACAAAAGCAGACAAAAGATCAGAAGAGCAGCCATTACAGCCTGCCCAGAGCGGCTGCGATGTCCTCCCGCATAGCCAGCACCGCGGCCCTGGAGGCGTCCGCGTAGCATTCGCCGCCGAAGCGGGCGTACTGCTCCTGCTGATATGCCGCTATGATGCCCCTGGAGGAATTAACGATAGCGCCCAGGCCGTCCTGGTCGAAGAAATGGACCAGATCAGCCCCTTTGCCGCCCTGTGCGCCGTAGCCGGGCACCAGGATAAAGGATTTGGGCATGATCTCCCGGAGAATTCTGCCCTGCTCCGGATAGGTGGCACCCACAACTGCGCCCACATAGCTGTAATCACCCTCATCCGGCATGTATTCCTGTGCCCAGTCGGCTACCATGCCGCCCAGGACCTCATAGAGAGGCTTGTGGACATCGCCGTCTTTGATCAGACGGTCCTGGAGTTCGCCGCTGCTGGGATTGGATGTCTTTACCAGCACGAAGATTCCCTTTTTCTCCTGGGCGCATACTTTCAGGAAAGGCTTTACGCCGTCAGAGCCCAGATAGGGATTCACGGTGGCAAAATCCTCGTCGAAGCCATAATATCTCTGGTCCCCCAACTGTACATGGCCCAGATGTCCCACGGCATAAGCCTCGGAGGTAGAGCCGATATCTCCGCGCTTGACGTCGCCGATGACCACCAGATCTTTTTCTTTGCAGTAATCTATGGTCTTCTTGAAAGCAGCCAACCCGGGAATGCCGAATTGCTCATACATTGCAATCTGAGGCTTCACCGCGGGCACCAGATCGCAGACGGCATCCACAATGCCCTTATTGTACTGCCACACGGCCTCCGCGGCGCCCTCCAGGGTCTCGCCGTATTCGGCGAAAGCGGATTTTTGGATATGCTCCGGTACGAATTTCAGCATAGGGTCCAGGCCTACCACAATGGGTGCATTCGTTTTCCGGATCTTTGCAATCAATTTGTTGATCATGATTTACCTCTTTTCTGCGCAGTGTCGGAACGCATTTTTCTTACCATCATCTTATCATTCCCCATACCCAAAGTCAATGCATGGCGTTTTGCAGTTGTTACTGCTCACGGGTAGTTCCGCAAAGTGTTTTCCTGCGCATTTTGCACGAACAATTCCGAAACAATATGTGTGCATTTTGCTGCTGTGGGCGGCGAAGCCGGGAATCGCAGCCTGATTTAGGAAATCTAAAATGTACGAATAAAATTATTGTATTCGTGAAACCATATTTTATAATTTTTGGAATCTTTTAAAATAATACCGATATCCGGATACGAAGAGGGAGGCGCTCCATGAAAGGAATCGGCGATATATTGGCAAATCTACGCAAAGAAAAAGTACTTGGCCAAAAGGAAATGGCCTCTCTGCTGAATTTGTCTGTAGGTACGATTTCCAACTATGAGAACGGCGTGCATTCCCCTGACCTGGACACGCTGTGCAGGCTGGCGGAATTCTTCGGCGTCACCACGGACTATCTGCTGGGGCGCACGGAATACCGCTGTCCTCCGGAGGTCCTTAACTGCTATGTGGCTCTGGACTATACGGCACAGGACATTGTCAACACCGTCCTGTCGCTGGATGAGGGCGCGCAGGCCACTGTGGTGGATTTCGTGAAATATATGCAGCATCTCCACAGGCAGACTTAGGTCTCAATATTGTAGAAATTCAGCGAGGCTATCACCATATAGATCATGGTGAACAGTATCAGGAACAGATTCATGATTCCGAGAGAGAGCAGCACGCCGCCGACGGCCATGCCCAGGATGGCTCCCAGGACGGACGCGAACAGAGCCATGGATAAAAACAGCATCTGTATCAGCTGCCTGCCCGCAGTGCCCAGAGAACTGCCCGCCACAATCTGCGCCACGGTCAGAGAGTAGAGCTTCACCGCTGACACGGCCATATAAAACAGTACCGTGGACAGAATCTCAATGGGGGTTAGACTTAGGGCGACAGCACAGGGCGCCGTCATCAGACAGCCGTTCACAAGGCTCTGCACATGCTGCATCAAGGTGGCTGCCATAAGCTTGCAAAAAGGCGGCGCCGGAAGCAGATAGGTATAAGGAGATTTCAGCTCCTTTGCCCATTTTCCGCCGAAGCCGGTGAAGATGAATATGATATAAGCCGCCACAGTCGGCAGCACAAGGAGGCGAAAGGGCTCCAGAGCGCCAAAGCCGCCCTCGTTCCTGTACAGATAAGCGACGCCTGCGCCTGCCAGAACTGCCGTCACGGTGTTGAGATCGAAGATAAAGTGCCTGCTCTTTTTGTATTCCAGGAGCTGCCTGTAAAACAGGGCGGCGGCTCCTTTTCCGCGCCAGCGGACGCTGGCTTTGGTGAATTTCTCTTTTTTGCCGATCTGTTTCAGGCCGCTGCCCTGATTGCGGCTGGCCAGAACCTCTTCATAATCCTCTGCGAATTTCATCGCGTCCTCGTAATAGTCCCCGGTGCATTTCATGCGCCACGCAGCCGTCAGCACGGCGATCAAGAGCAGCCCGTAGCACACGGATCCTGCCACGCTCACCGCTGTGGGACCCATAAACAGCAGATGTATGACGGCGATGTACCAGCCGATGAAAGGCACTGTCTGTATCATGTCGCTGTGGAGGAAGCGGGATACGGATTCTACGGAAAGGCCCTCCTGCAGATAGGTGTAGACAACCATCAGCAGGAGAATGATTACGAGCCCGTAAGCTGCCTTTACCACCAGGCGCCGCTGTTTCTCCTGCATGCGTTCCGACCCGTAGAGCAGGAGCATGATGCTTCCCTCCAGGAGATTCTCTATGAAAATGGAATACACAAAGTAGACTGCCAGCCGCCAGCGCTCCACATGAAAAAGCGTACTGCCGCATACGATGGCGAACAGATTCAGCAGAAGAGCCATGAACAGGGTCCGCAGATGGGCGTAGAGCAGCACCCGCTTCGGATGGACCGGCGACGGAAAGAGGAAATGCACGTCGCAGCTGCGGTATACCAGGCCCTTGCGCTTTGCGTAGGTGATCAGATTGGCGGGAAGCAGCCAGAATGCCAGCAGCGTCAAGGCGCCTGCCATGCCCTGCGGACTGTCGATTCCTGTCCCCTGAACCAGGGTCTTCAAGGAGGCCGGAACCGCAATAAAGTAGAAAAGCAGGAAGGCCAGCACGAAATATGTTCCCGGCTTGCGCAGGGCAATCTTTACCCTGTTGATCAATATTCTTTTGTAGAGATATCCGATAGCGCTCATGGGTTACCTCCCCTCTGCGGCAGGCTGTTTGGCCTGTTTTGTGACGGTGAAGTAAAGCTCCTCCAGATCCTCATGGGCCAGAGAGTCTTTTGTGTAAGTTCCAAGGACCCGGCCCTTGTCCATCACAAAGGTCACGTCCCACAGTTCCTTTACCATTTCCAGCATATGCGTGCTGATCAGTATGGTGCAGCCGGATTCTTTCAAGGCCAGAATCTGTGCTTTCAGCTCTTTGATGGCGGCCGGGTCCAGCCCTACCATAGGCTCGTCCAACAGGATCACTTTCGGCTTGATGATCAGGGCGCAGCAGATGCTGACTTTCTGCATCATTCCCTTGGAGAGCTCATTTCCCAGTTTATCCTGCTTGTCCGAGAGCTCGAACCTGTCAAAAAGCGCTTTTACCTCTTCCTCCGATGGGGATACGCCGTAGGCTCTGCAGATGAACTCTATATGCTCCCGCACCGTGAGCGCGTCATACATATAGGGAATCTCGGGCACATAGGCGAAATGTCTCTTGGCTTCTATGGTGCGTGAGTCCAGACTCTGGATGCGGATCACGCCCTTGAACCGCAGAAGTCCCGCGATACTTTTAATGACGGTGGACTTCCCGGCGCCGTTAGGCCCCAGCAGAATGCCGATTTTTTCGTCCGGCACGGTGAAGCCCACGTCGTCCACGGCCAGGGTCTTCCCGTATTTTTTGGATAAATGAATGACTTCCAGCATGATTCATGTCCTCCTGTTGTGATTGATATCCGCGGGCAGATTCGCCTGCCCCTTTACGCTCCGGGACAAAAGCGCTGCCCTTTCCGGGCTTTGATTCCCGCGAGCAATGAGTCAAGTGGGCATGCTTGCATGCGCATTTGGCTATTGCCGCGAGGGTCAACAACCCTGCTGCTTGCAGCGGGGGCGTTGACTACAGAAGCGCCACGTTGCCCAGTCCCGTCAGCACGGCGACGACGTACAGTAAGAGCAGATGCACCGGATAGAACACATAGAAGATATACTTCATCTTCAGGCCGCGTCTGCCGTTGTAAAGGGCAATGGGGATGAGGGCGAAAAAGGCCGGGAGCTCCGTCAGGGTCATCAACGAGAGCACCGCGCAGCCCGCCGCCATGGCCAATGTCTTGTACCTGCGAAACAGATACATCACCCAGACGGTCAGCACGCCCATGCCGGCATAGTCCGTGCACATGAGGTCCGCGGCTGTCATGCAAAGCGCCAGAGCCGTCAGATGCGCGCCCAATGTTTCCGCCTGCCTCAGGCCGTGGCGTATGCCGCATGAGAAGAGAGCCGTCAGGACTACCCCCACCGCAAGCACGCAGGCAATGAACCTTTTTTCCTGGCCCATGGCCGCCGTCATATCGGTAATGCGCAGAAAGACGGCGGGGAGAAGCACGCCTGTGACTAAGAATACCATCCGCAGCGGGGCAGGCAGCTTTTGCATATTTCCGGGGCTTTCCAGGAACCGGAAAGAACAGAGTGCGAGCAGGCCGAGCAGGAGAGTGAAGTATACGTTTTGATGACTGGAGTTAAATATTTGACCGCATATGGCCAGATTGAAAGGCAGTTCTGAAATCAGGGCGAACATAAACAGGCGCAGGGCATATTTTCGCACATTCCTGGTCCGCTGAAATCCCTCCACCAGCAGAAAACAGAATATCGGGAATCCCAGCCGTCCGATATCCCGCATGAGATGATAGACGCTGTAGACCGCCAGATGCTCCCGTTCCCAGGCGCCGGCCGTTCCGGATGCTATGGCTGTCTGTATGCCGTCTATGAGATATCGGGCGATCACCACTGCCGCGGCGTGGTCTATGAACATGGCAGCCACTGCAATGATTTTGACGGTACTGCCGCTTAAGCAGCCCTGGCCGGCATAGAGAGGAGCAGCCTCCGGTGTGTTGTTCGCTGTATTGTCCATGGTAATAATCCTTTCCCCGAGAGTATTGTATGGTTCTAATCATACAATAAGCTTTTGACCACAATCTGTCAATAGTAATCCTATACAGAAAAGTAGTAAAGGTTATTGTTCAAGGCATCACGTTGCTGTGAGCGGCAAAGCCGTGAACAGTAACGAATAAGCGTATGTCACTTATAAATTTGTCTCAACTTATTGACAAGCGTTCTCTTTTGGAGGAAAATAGGAAAAGACGGGTTTGGGGAGCGGACGGAATATTTTGGCGGACCGTCCTGCGCAGGGCCCGGAGAAAGGATGGCGTAAAGATGACAAAGATAGATGTAGTCTCGGGATTTTTAGGGGCGGGAAAAACCACTCTGATCAAGAAGCTGTTAAAGGAGGCGCTGGACGGCAGCAAGACCGTGCTGATTGAGAACGAGTTCGGCGAGATCGGCATAGACGGCGGCTTTCTGAAAGAGTCCGGAATTGAGATCAAGGAGATGAATTCAGGCTGTATTTGCTGTTCGCTGGTAGGCGACTTCGGCACTTCCCTGAAAGAGGTCATAGGGACCTATGCGCCGGAGAGGATTCTCATCGAGCCCTCAGGCGTGGGTAAGCTGTCCGATGTGCTGCGGGCCGTGGAGAATGTGGCGGCTGACCTGGATGTGCAGGTGAACAGCGCCGTGGCGGTGGTGGACGCCTCCAAGGCGAAGATGTATATCAAGAATTTCGGCGAATTTTTCATCAACCAGATCGAATATGCCGGGACGATTATCTTAAGCAGGACGGACAAGGTCAATGCCGGGAAACTGGAGGAGTGTGTGGCGCTGATCAGGGAGCACAACGATAAGGCTGTAATCATTACCACGCCGTTGACCCAGCTGGAGGGCAGGGCTGTCCTGGAGACCATAGAGGGAGCCGACACCCTGGAGGAGATGATGCGGGAGATGCTGGAACATGCGAAAGAGGAGCATGAGCATCACCACCACCATGAGGGCGAGGATGAGTGCTGTGGACACGGTCATCACCATGACCACGAGGGCGAGTGCGGCGAGCATGGTCATCACCATGACCACGAGGGCGAGTGCTGCGGGCACGGCCATCACCATGACCACGAGGGCGAGTGCTGCGATCACGGCCATCACCATGACCACGAGAGCGAGTGCTGCGATCACGGTCATCACCATGACCACGAGGGTGAGTGCTGCGAGCACGGTCATCACCATGACCACGAGGGCGAGTGCTGCGGGCACGGTCATCACCATGACCACGAGGGCGAATGCTGCGAGCACGGCCATCATCATGACCACGAGGGTGAGTGCTGCGACCACGGCCATCACCACGACCACGAGGGCGAATGCTGCGGACACGGCCATCATCACGAGGACGGAGATCATCACCACGCGGACGAAGTGTTCACCAGCTGGGGCAAGGAGTCTCCCGCAAAGTTTACTGCGGAAAGAATCGAGAGCATCTTAACGGCTTTAGACAGCGGGGCGTACGGCGCTATTCTGCGTGCAAAGGGGATGGTACCTGCCGAGGACGGCACATGGGTCTACTTCGACTATGTGCCCGAGGAGCATGATATCAGGACCGGAAGACCGGAGGTCACGGGAAAATTCTGCGTCATCGGCGCGGAATTGAAAGAGGATAAGCTGGAAGAACTGTTCCGGTAAAAGCCGGACAGGCGCCCGTGCAGCCGGGCAGATGGGAGCGAAGATGAAGCCAGTATATATGATCAACGGATTTTTGGAGAGCGGCAAGACGGAGTTCATCTCTTTCACGCTGGCGCAGAACTATTTCCAGATCAAGGGGAAGACGCTTTTGATTCTCTGCGAGGAGGGGGAGATCGAATATGACCCTGCTCTCTTGCGCAAAAGCCGCACCGAGGTGGAGCTGATTGAAAACGAGGAAGACTTCAATCCGGCGCATCTGACGGATCTGGAGAAGCTGCACAAGCCGGAACGCATCGTGATTGAGTTTAACGGCATGTGGAATTTTAAGAATGTCAAGCTTCCCTGGTACTGGAAGACAGAGCAGCAGATTACCTTAATCGACGGATCCACCTTTCCTATGTATTATACCAATATGCGCTCTCTGCTGGCGGAAATGATCCGCAAATCGGAGATGATTATCTTCAACCGCTGCGATACCGTGCGGGACCAGCTGAACTCCTATAAAAGGAATATCAAGGCGGTGAACGGGGCGGCGGATGTGATCTTTGAGGATGCCCAGGGTGAGATCGACGAGATTTTTGAGGAGGATCTTCCCTATGATCTGAACCAGGAGACCATCGTACTGGACAATGAGGGGTATGGCATCTGGTATCTGGATTCCATGGACCATGTGGAGCGCTATGTGGGCAAGAAGCTGCAGTTTGTGGCGATGGTGCTGAAACCGGAGAATTTCCCGGCGAATTATTTTGTGCCGGGACGCATGGCCATGACCTGCTGCGCAGACGATATGTCGTTTCTGGGCTATGCCTGTGAGTTCGCCGGGGCCGGGGCGCTGAAGCAGAGGGAATGGGTAAAGGTCACGGCCACCGTGTCAAAAGAATACTGGGAGGACTACAAGGGCGAGGGCCCTATCCTCCATGCCGTCAGTGTGGAGAAGACGAAAGCGCCCAAGGAAGCGATTATCAGCTTCTCCTGAGACGAGGCGTTTCCGGGCAAGGGAAATCCTGGGGTTACAGTCCACAGGTAATTCCGCGAAGTGTTTTGCGCGCATTTTGCACCGACAATTCAAGACAATCGTTTCGATTGCTTTGACGGCCTCAGGGAGGATGGGTAGATGGAGAGAAGAAACTCCGATGAGAAAGAAATAAATCGGCTGCGGAACCGTTTCCACGACCTGGCGGAGAAATCTTTTCAGCAGGGCGTCTTTACCTTTACGGGCTTTCTGGGCTTAAGCGAGCAGGACATATTCTGGCAGGAGGAGAGCAGACTTGCCCATGCGGGATACTGTCTGGATGGCGGCTTTCCCGGGGCGGAGCGGGTGGCGGTGCGCTTCGGGAACCCGCAGGAACTGGGATATGAGGTGCCTTTCCCCATTGTCTGTATCCATATACAGCCTCTGGCCCGGAAGTTTGCGGATGAGCTGTCTCACAGGGACTTTCTGGGGGCTTTGATGAATCTGGGAATCGAGCGGAGCACGGTGGGGGATATCAAGGTAGGCGAAAGTCAGGCATATCTCTTCTGCCTGGATTCCATCGCAGACTTTATCCTGGAGAATCTGTGCCAGGTGAAGCACACCCATGTGAAATGCAGCCTGACAGAGAATCCGGAGGAGCTGCCCGGGGAGGAGCCTGTGCCCGGAACGATACAGGTGCAGTCCCTGCGGGTCGACGCGGTGCTGGCAAAGGTCTGCAATCTGTCCAGGGAGAAGAGCCTGGAGCTGTTTCGGGCGGGAAAGGTCTATATAAACGGGCGGCTCTGCGAGAATAACGCCAGACAGCTGAAAGCGGGTGAGACCGTAAACGCCAGAGGTTACGGAAAGTTTATCCTGACAGGCGAACCCAGAGAGACCAGAAAAGGGAAGCTGGCGGCAGAAGTGGCAATATACAGGTGATAAGAGGTGCGTATGTATTCCTATTCAATCGTAGAATGGCTGTTTTTCTTCTATTTTTATTGCTTCGTGGGATGGTGCATTGAGTCCGCTTATGTGTCCGTCAGAACCAGGAAGCTGACCAACCGGGGCTTCATGAGAGGCCCTTTTTTACCGCTGTACGGAAGCGGCGCCATCATGATGCTGGTGGTTTCTATGCCTTTTCAGGACAATATATTCATGGTCTATGTGGCTGGCTGCATAGGCGCTACGGCGCTGGAGTACGTGACGGGAGTGGCCATGGAGGCGCTGTTCAAGGTGCGGTATTGGGACTATTCCAAAAACAAATTTCAATTTCAGGGGCATATCTGTCTGGGGACTTCGCTGTCCTGGGGGTTTCTGACCATTCTGATGACAGAGGTGGTCCATGTGCCTGTGGAGGGGCTGGCCGCTTCCTTGCCGGATATGGTATTGAGAACGATAACCATAGTCGTAACCATATACATTGCGGCGGACTTTGCTCTGTCTTTCAAGGCGGCGATCGACCTGCGGGATGTGCTGGTCAAGATGGAGAAAGTCAAGGAGGAGATGGTGCATATTCAGAAGCGCCTGGATATGGTCGTTGCGCTTACGCGCCAGGAGATGGAGAATTATAAGACAGCCCTGACTGAAAGCGCCGGCGCCGCCAAAGAGGAGTGGACAGAGAGCATGGCAATGCGCATAGAGGACGTTAAAGCCGGCATCGAGCGAAAGCTGGAGCAAGTCAGGGCGCTTGTGCCCACATGGAGCGCGGAGCAAAGGGAAAGCATCGGTGAGGTTCTCTTAGACTTGAAGACAAAATATGCCGTCAATCTGGCAGACAGAAAGCGTCTGGGAAAATTGAGGGACTTCTTCCAGCGGGGACTGCTGCGTTCCAATCCGGGTATGACCTCGGTAAGGTTCAGGGAGGCCTTGGAGGAATTGAAGCGCAGGACCATGGGAGAGGACGATGAAGAGCAGGACTGATATATTTCTGCCGCAGCAGGGGCTGTCACGAGAGTGGCAGCCCTGATTGTGTCTCTTAAGGAAATCTTAATAGATTGCCCTGTTTTTTGTTAATGTGTCTTTTGATAGAATATCGTTGTGATCATCATGATACTCATATGAGGAAGGGATAGACATGTACAATATTTTAATCTGTGACGATGAGCGGGATATCGTAAACGCGCTGAAAATTTATCTCAATGACGCCAACTATGCGCTGTTCGAGGCATTCGACGGCAAGGGGGCGCTGAAGATCGTGGAGGATTGCGATATTCATCTGGTGCTGATGGATATCATGATGCCGGAGATGGACGGTATAGAGGCCATGGTGAAGATACGGGAGAAGAGCAATGTGCCCGTGATCCTGCTGACGGCAAAATCCGAGGACGCGGACAAGATTCTGGGACTTACGGTGGGGGCGGACGATTATATCACGAAGCCCTTTAATCCGGTGGAGGTATCCGCAAGAGTGAGATCTCAGCTGCGCAGATATATGCAGCTGGGGGCCGGGAATGTGCGCCAGGAGGTGCTGCGGTGCGGCGGTATCGAGCTGGACGACACTCAGAAGAAAGTGCTTTTAGACGGGGACGAGGTGGCGCTGACGCCTACGGAGTATGAGATTTTAAAGCTTTTGATGCAGCATCCGGGCAAGGTGTTCTCCCCGCGGGAGATTTACCAGAAGATATGGAACGACCTGCCTTACGGCAGCGAGAATACTGTGGCGGTGCATATCAGGCATATCCGGGAGAAGCTGGAGATCAACCCGGCGGAGCCAAGATACCTCAAAGTGGTCTGGGGGCAGGGCTACAAGTGCGAGAAGACTTTGTAGGCTTAGACTTGAGGTGGCAGACGGGGGATAAAGAGAGGGATTGGAGAGTGGACGGGATGGAAGAGAGAGAACGGAATTTGGAACAGGATACGGAGAAAACCGGGGATTTGGTGGAAGCGAAAGAGAGAGAGGACGACACTGTGAAAGGGGGAGGGAAGAGCAGAGGGAGATTTCGGCTGACCGGGTCTCTTGTGGTGAAGATTGCGGCTTTTTTTCTGCTGGTAGTGTCGGGAGCCGCGGGATTCGTGGGACTGATTGCCTGCGTGTCTCTGGAGCAGAACGGCTTTTACGAGGGGAATTTGGAGGATGTGCTGGCCCGGCAGCTTCAGGCACCAAACATCTCGGCGATGTATGAGGTGATAGGGTACATTGAGATTGGAGACATCAAAGGCGCGGCTGCTTACTGCAAGGACAGGAATGTGGATGTGGAGGTGATTCGGGAGGGGAGTAAAGGTGAGGAGACGGTTCTCTGGAGCACATGGGACGGCTATGACACAAAATATATGTCCGCGATATACACGTGTTTCGAGTCGGATGAGAGCATCTCTTTGGACGGCATCAGTCTGGACAGAGATACGGTGTACTTGATAAGGGCTTATGTGGATCCGCAGTTTCCGGTGGAGGATAAATTCCGCAGATTGGCCGAGTTGGTCGAGCGGTGCTATGACGCCAGGTTTGTGCTGATGGGGGTGAGCGCGGGAGGGATCTTTTTGTGTATCCTTATATTTGTGTTCCTGATGTGCGGCGCGGGCCATCAGAACGGTCGGGAGGGTATCGTACCGGGAGTGCTGGCGGCAATCCCCCTGGATGTGCTGACCTTTTTATTCGGGGCCGTGGCAGTTCTGGTGGGACTCGCGGGACTGAATTTGGTTTGGAATCTGAGCACGGTGACGGAATTTGTGTTACTGACCTTGACGGGAGCGCTGCTGGAAGTCTTGGGAACCCTGTACTGCATGGAATTGGCCGTACGGCTGAAGCTGGGGAAATGCTTTCGCTACAGCGTGATCTACATGGTACTTCGGGTCCTTTGGCGGGGATGCAGATTTCTGGGGAGAGGCTTTGGCTTGATGCTGCGGGGAATTCCGCTGGTGTATCAGGTAGCGGCTGCCTATCTGGGTCTCTGTGTTCTGGAGTTCTTCGGCGTCATATTGTTCATCCGGGAGAGCGCTGGATTTTTTCTCTGGGCGATAGAGAAAGCGGTATTGTTTCCGGTTATTATCTTTATAGCGATAAGCTGCAGGAAGCTTCTGGAGGCAGGCCGGGCCCTGGCCCAGGGACAGGGAGAGTACAAGGTGGACACTTCCCATATGGCAGGGTATTTCAAAGAGCACGGGGAGGACCTGAACAGCCTGGGGCAGGGAATCTCCAAGGCAGTGGCGGAGAGATTAAGGAGTGAACGCCTGAAGACAGAGCTGATCACAAATGTATCCCATGATTTGAAGACTCCGCTGACGTCGATTATCAATTACGCGGATCTGATCTGCGGGGAAGCCATGGGCGGCGGGCAAGGTGCCGGAACGGATACGGCGTGCGGCGGGCAAGGGGAAGACGAGCCTGACAGGTCAAAGATTGCGGAGTATGCCCAGGTGCTGCTGCGCCAGTCCAGGCGGCTGAAAAAGCTGCTGGAGGATCTGCTGGAGGCCTCCAAGGCCACCACGGGGAACCTGGAAGTGAATTTAGAACCCTGTGAGGCGGATGTGCTTCTCTCGCAGGCCGTGGGCGAATATCAGCAGAGGCTGGAAGAAAAGCAGCTGGAGCTGATCACCCGCCAGTCAGGGGGAAAGGCCGGCATCATGGCGGACGGCAGGCATCTGTGGAGAGTGTTTGATAACCTGCTGAACAATGTCTGCAAATACGCACAGGAAAAAACCAGGGTCTATCTGAGCGTGGAGGAGCGGGACGGGGCTGTGCTGATCATCTTCCGGAATATGTCAAAATATCCGCTGGACATTTCCGGGGCCGAACTGGGGGAGCGCTTCGTGAGAGGCGATAAATCCAGACATATGGAGGGGAACGGCCTGGGACTGTCCATTGCCAAGAGCCTGGTGGAGCTTCAGGGCGGCACCATGGAGGTCACTACTGACGGCGACCTTTTTAAAGTATCTTTGTGTTTTGCGGCAATATAAGCTGTGCTTCGATCTAAAATATTGCAAAAAACGTTGAAAAGAGGACTTGTCCCCGGACAGACCCATATGGTAAAATAAGGATCAGACAACTGTAATTCATTTTGAAAGAAAGGTTGGTACAGTATGGAAAAGGCAAAGGTCTATTTTACCAGAGAGATTACGCCGGGGAGCATGGTGCGGATGTATGAGGCGATGGGGGTGGAGCTGCCGGGTAAAGTGGCGGTGAAGCTTCATTCCGGCGAGGTTGGGAATCAGAATTTCCTGCGGCCTGACTTTATGAAGCCGGCGGTGGACCGGGTGAAAGGCACCATCGTGGAGTGCAACACCGCGTACGAGGGCGCGCGCAACACCACGGAGGCTCATAAGAAGACCATGAAACTGCACGGGTGGACGGATATTGCCCAGGTGGATATCCTGGACGAGGACGGAGAGATTGAACTGGCTATACCGGACGGTCTGAAGATCAAAAAGAACTTTGTGGGCGATCATATCAAGAACTACGATTCCATGCTGGTGCTGTCCCATTTCAAGGGCCATCCCATGGGCGGCTTCGGGGGAGCTTTGAAGAATATCTCCATCGGTCTGGCTTCCTCCTACGGCAAAGCGTATATCCATGGAGTGGGGGACACGGAGAATTTCTGGAATTCGGATCATGACTCTTTCCTGGAGTCCATGGCCGATGCCAGCAAGTCCATCATGGAGCTTTTCGGAGAGAAAATCGTGTTCGTCAACGTGATGAAAAATATGTCCGTGGACTGTGACTGCTGCGCGGTGGCTGAGGATCCCGCCATGGGGGATATCGGCATTCTGGCAAGCACGGATCCAGTAGCCCTGGATCAGGCATGCCTTGACCTGGTATATGCTTCCGACGATCCGGGCAGAGACCATCTGCTGGAGCGCATCGAGTCCAGGAACGGCGTTCACACTGTGGAGGCGGCTGCGAAGCTGGGGATCGGAAGCCGGGAGTATGAATTGACACAGATGTAAGGTTCAAAGGTAGTTTCGTGAGGTGTTTTCGCGGGCATTTTGCACGAACAATCACAAGACTGTAAAACCCACAGGAAATCGGGAGGCGAAATTCGTCACTGTTCACGGTTGGTTCCGCCAGGTGCTTTCGTATGCCTTGTGCGCGAAAGACCCGGACTGAGTGCGCGGCGAAGCCGTGGACAGTGACTGAGATTCCGGATTCCTGTGGGATTTTGATCTGCTCTTTAGCTCCATTTTGCGGAGGACATATATTTTTCCTCACAGTATTTACAGCGGTATACCTCGTTCTTTGCGTCTGCCAGACAGAAGATATGGGGCAGTTCCTGTTCGATGGATGTGATACATCTGGGATTGTGGCATTTGATGACATTTTTGATCTGCCGGGGCAGCGTCAGCTCTTTCTTCTCCACGATTTCCCCGTTCTTGATGACATTGACGGTGATATTGTGGTCGATAAATGCCAGCACATCCAGGTCCAGCATGTCAATGTCGCATTCCACTTTCAAAATGTCCTTTTTATCCATTTTGTTGCTTCTGGCGTTCTTGATGATGGCCACGGTGCAGTCCAGCTTGTCCAGCTGCAGGTGGTCATAGATTTCCAGGCTCTTTCCTGCCTTGATGTGATCCAGCACAAAGCCTTCCTCGATTTTTCCTACATTAAGCATATATTGATCCTTTCTGGTATTTTTGCGGCGTATTGTTCATACGCCCGAATTGGCTGCGCAGGGCAGCGGGTCTCGGGCTGCAGGCTCTATGGCACCTGAATTTCCAGCAATGTCAGTATCAGGGCCATCCTTACATAGACGCCGTATTTGGCCTGTTTGAAATAGGCGGCTCTGGGGTCGCTGTCCACCTCCACTGAGATCTCATTGACCCTGGGGAGAGGATGGAGTACCAGCATATCCGGCTTTGCCAATGCCATCTTGTCGGAATTCAAGATATAAAAATCCTTTAACCTGACATAATCTTCCTCGTTGAAGAAACGCTCTTTCTGGACTCTGGTCATGTACAGCAGATCCAGACGGGGCATCACATGCTCCAGGCGGATGACCTCCTCATAGGGGATGTCCTTTGCCTTGAGCATTTCGGTGATATAGTCCGGAACCCGCAGCTCTTCCGGGGAGATGAAGACGAAGCGGATGTCGCTGTAGCGCACCAGCGCATTGATCAGGGAATGGACCGTGCGGCCGAATTTCAGATCCCCGCACAGGCCTATGGTGAAACCGCTCAGTTTTCCTTTCATGCTGCGGATGGTGAGGAGATCCGTCAGGGTCTGGGTGGGGTGCTGATGTCCTCCGTCGCCTGCGTTTATGACAGGAATTTCAGATTTCTCGGCCGCCACCATGGGCGCTCCCTCCTTGGGATGGCGCATGGCGCAGATGTCCGCATAGCCGGAGATGATGCGGATCGTGTCTGATACGCTCTCGCCTTTGGAGGCGGAGGAAGAAGCCGCGTCGGAGAAGCCGATGATGCACCCGCCCAGCCTGGTCATGGCGGACTCAAAGCTTAAACGAGTGCGGGTGCTGGGTTCGTAGAAGCAGGTGGCCAGGATCCTGCCGTCGCAGGCGTGGGCATACTTCCCGGGATTTCGTTCGATATCGTTTGCCAGGTCGAAGAGCCTGTCCAGCTCTTTTGTGGTGAAGTCCAGAGGACTCATCAGATGTCTCATAGGGTAACCTCTTTTCTGCGCCGCCATTTCGTGGGGTACTGTGGGGTAAGCGGATCTTACGGAACACACATTGAAATTTCGGGGCGGGGCAGCGCTTGTGTAAAGCCGACCCGAAAAAGGAGTCGAAGAGTTTTGCCTCTTCGACTCCTGCCTATGACTGATAAGATAATAAATCCTCCACCGCCTTGCGTCTGGGAGCGGCGGGAGATTCTGCGGGATATCCAATGGGAATGAGAGCTACCAGCTCTCTGTCTTCAGAAAGCCCAAGCAGCTTCGTCGCCTCCTCCTCGTCGAACAATCCCATGATAACGGTGCCAAGGCCCTGCTCGTAAGCGGCCAGGCAAAATGCCTCTCCGGCCACGCCGGCATCGTACATCTGCCATCTGTCTCCCTTGGATGTGGAGAAAGAGCCATCCCTCTCATAGCCGCTGCGGCCCTTGATGATGGTGACGGCTATGACCATAGGCGCGTTCTCCATGATCTGTCCGTTGCCGGGGAAAATAGTGGTACACTTGGCCAGAGCGGCCTTTTTCTCACCCTCCACCGCAATATAGCGGACGATCTGGGTATGCTTCCAGCTGGGGGCGTAAGACGCTGTCTCCACAATCTGTGCCAGCACTTCATGGGACACGGGCTGGTCGGTAAATTTACGGATGCTCCTGCGGCCTCTGATACATTCGTTTGCAGTCATGTGCGAACCTCCTTTGGTATTTGGCGGAAATGAACCTTTTTGCTTTCCGGGATACGTCACCGTTCACGGATTCGCCGCTTACGGCAACATGATGTACACGAAACCTCCTGTTTGCGTATGCTGCCGGAGCAATCGAAGCGACTGCTTGGGATTGTTCGTGCAAAATGCGCACGAAACCACATGGCGGAACCCCTCGTGTACAGTAATATGATACCACGTCCGCGTCCGGGTTTCAAGTTTTAACAGTTGTATTTTGGAAAAAAATCAACTATACTAGGGTGAGAAGAATCCAAAGAGATTCTTTCAGCATACAGGAAAGGACGGTACGCAGGATGGAATATGTAGAGAGAAAGAGATGGATGTTTTTCGGACTTCCCTTTACTTTTACGAAATATACGGTGAGGGAGGATATGATCACGGTGGCGGAGGGATTCTTCAGGACGGTGGAGAACGACTGCTATATGTATAAGGTGCAGGACGTGACCCACAGCGCCAGCCTGGTTGAGAAGCTGTTCGGGCTGGGCACGGTGATCTGCTATACCGGTGATACCACCCACCCGCAGCTGATACTGCAGCATATCAAGAAATCCAGGGAGATCAAGGACTTTATCCTGAAAGAATCCGAGGAGGCAAGGCTGAAGAGGCGCACGGTGAATATGCTGGATATCGGGTCGGACGGGATGGACGATATGGACGATACGGACGCTTGAGCCTCACGGCAGCGCGGGGGAAGATTGTCAGGCGGCGGAGGCTTTTTCGACAGGCATCGTGCCGGGGGCGGTTTCGCCTGGCCTTGGGAGGAGATTTGTTTTGCGCGGCAGGCTTACAGAGGGCTGGGGACGGCGCGGGTCAGACCGGATTTTCCTGCCGGTCCGGGGAGAGAAGCTGTTCGAACAACAGCCCCACACAGAACCACCAGGGGGCGAAGTCCAGGCGTATGACCCGCCCTATGTTCCAGCGGCTGCGCCTGTAGTCCCAGGGGCAGGAACTGCGCTTGGAGAGCAGGCGTCCGGTGAGATATTCGACGGAAAAAATCAGGCTCATGTAAGTGAGGCCTCTGGTCACAGCGGACTTTCCCCGGAGCAGGCGGCTTACGGGGGACAGGATGGCGGCGCTTCCGTAGATGGGGAACATCCAGAGGGAAGTCCGCCCTTTTAAAGTCATGTCCCGGCGGCGGAGAGAGTCCATGGAAGTGAAGAGGATTTCCAGGCACCAGCCTGCCAGTCCGCATTTGAGGAAGTTTTTTGCAAAATTTATCAGGCTTTGTTTCATAAGAGAGGCTCCTTGTTGGTTTGCTGTCTGTGGTCTTGGCTGTCCGGCCGAAAGGGAATGCCGGTATCAGTATGCCCCGAAACAGGGGAAGCTATTCCGGAATTGCTCTCTGTGGGATCAAAATCGGATGGCGGTTCCACGGACTGTGTCACTTGGCGCTCCCGGTCCGGGCATTCATAGGCAGCAGTTGTCCCGCGGGTATGAGACAAGCGGCTGCGCCGGCACCCGTTTGGCGAATGCTGCAAGGGTACTGGGACGACAGGTTATAGCGATTTGTGATAAAAGCTTTTGGAGGATCCGATGGGAGGATTCGCCAGGAAAACGAGTTTGGCCTCCGGCCGGACAGATAGGAGATATAGGCAGCGGATGAACTACAGAGAAGCACTTGACTATATGCAGCAGATAGGACAGTACGGCATCGTGCCCGGTTTAGACAGTATCCGGGAGCTTTGCAGGCGGCTGGGAGATCCGCAGAAAGGCCTGCGTTTCGTCCATGTGGCGGGCACCAACGGTAAGGGCTCCGTGTGCGCCTATATCTCGTCGGTGCTGCAGTGCGGGGGGTACCGGGTGGGAAAGTATACCTCACCCGCGGTGGTGGACGAGCGGGAGGAGATTCAGGTAAACGGCAGCTATATCACAAAAGCAGCGGTGAGCCGCCTGGTGGAGCGGCTTAAGGCAGTGTGCGATGGGATGGCGGCGGAGGGACTGCCCCATCCCACGCCCTTTGAGATGAAGACGGCCATGGCCTTTGTGTATTTCCGGGAGAAGAAGTGTGATATCGCAGTGCTGGAGACAGGGATGGGAGGTCTGTTAGACGCGACTAACATAGTGGAGGATACCTGTGTGGCGGTCCTGACCTCTGTCAGCGAAGACCACATGGGCTTTCTGGGGAGGACGCTGCCGGAGATTGCGTCCCAGAAAGCGGGGATCATCAAGAAAGGCTGCCATGTGGTGACCGCGGCGCAGCGGCCGGAGGTCATGGAAGTGATTGCCGGGAAAGCCGCCCAGGCGGGCTGTCCTCTGAGGATTGCAGATGTCAGAGGGGCAGAGCATGTGCGCTTCGGCCTGGAAAAGCAGAGATTCGACTACGGACAGCGGAAAAAGGTGGAAATCACCATGGCGGGACAGTATCAGATAGAGAACGCGGTGATAGCGCTGGAGGCGCTGGAAGCCCTTGGAAGCTGCGGATTCCCGGTAAAAGAGGAAAAACTTCGGGCCGGCATGGCTCAGGCAGGCTGGCCGGGGCGCTTTATGGTAGTGGGCCGGAAGCCCTGGTTCATCCTGGACGGAGCCCACAATGCGGACGCCGCAGGGAAACTGGCAGAGTCTCTGGCATTTTATTTTTCCCACCGGAGAATTATCTATATCATGGGAATGCTGCGGGACAAGGAATATGAGAAAATAATCGGGCTGACCCACGGACTGGCTGACCAGATCATTACGGTGACGCCCCCTGAAAATAAAAGGGCACTGTCGGCCTGCGAGTTGGCCGGTGCGGTTGCCGCGGTGCACGCTGAGGTGACTGCGGCGGACAGTCTGGAGGAGGCTGTGGAAATGGCTCGTCTCCTGGCTGGCAGAGAGGATGTCATCGTTGCTTTCGGCTCCCTGTCCTACCTGGGGAGGATGATGGAGATCATCGGAAAAGCGGAGGGAAAGGAAGCGTAGTTTAAGATGGTAGATCAGGAGAAAATCAAGGAAGCGGTTCGGCTGCTCCTGGAGGGAATCGGGGAGGATCCGGACAGGGAGGGGCTGGTCGACACGCCGGACAGAGTGGCCAGAATGTACGAAGAGCTGTTCTTAGGCATGGATGCGGACGTGTCCAAACCCCTGTCCAAAGTATTTGCGCTGGAGTCGGTGGAGCATAAGGAGAGAGGATGCTCTCTGGAAGACAAAGATGTAGGAAAATGGAGTTCTGCAGGAGAGATGATCCTGGAAAAGGACATTGTCTTTTATTCCATGTGCGAACACCACATGCTTCCCTTTTACGGCAAGGCGCATATCGCATATATCCCGGAGGGCAAGGTGCTGGGCCTTAGCAAGCTGGCCAGAACCGTGGAGATATATGCCAGGAGGCTCCAGATCCAGGAGAAGATGACGGGACAGATCGCGGATGCCATGATGGAATATCTGGCTCCCCGGGGGGTGATGGCGGTGCTGGAGGCAGAGCATATGTGCATGACCATGCGGGGGGTGAAAAAGCCGGGCAGCAGGACGGTTACGATTGCTGCCAGAGGGGTCTTCGAGGATGACATGGCGCTTCAAAATCGGTTTTTTCAGATGCTGCGGATGTAGGCGGTTTGCGGGGGAGGGCAGTTTTAACCTGATATATGATCGAAGCACAGAGGACGCGCATTTAAGGTGCTAAGAACAGGATCAAGAAAGGCGGACAAATATTTGATAATCGGAAACAGAGAATTTCAGACCAAAGGACATACCTACGTAATGGGCATTCTGAATATGACCCCGGACTCCTTTTCGGACGGCGGGAAGTGGAACGAGAGGGACAGGGCGCTTCGACATGTGGAGGAGATGCTGGCGGAGGGCGCAGATATCATCGACATCGGCGGCGAGTCCACCCGCCCCGGGCATACGTTCCTGCCCGCGGATGAGGAGATGGACAGGGTGCTTCCTATAATAGAGGCTGTGAAAGCCGCGTTCGACGTGCCGGTGTCTCTGGATACCTACAAGGTCCGGGTGGCGGCGGCAGGGATTGCGGCAGGGGCAGACCTGATCAATGATGTCTGGGGACTGAAATACGATGACGGGTCCGCCAATGGGATAAACATGCCGGACGGCGGGACAGGCAGGGAAAAGGGGAGCGCAATGGCGCAGGTCATCGCGGAGAGCGGACTGCCCTGCTGTCTGATGCACAACAGAAAGGATACGGACTACGGTGAGTTCCTCCGGGATGTGGCGGGGGATTTGGAGGAGACGCTGGATCTGGCTGCAAGGGCGGGCATCTCCAGAGATAAGATTATTTTAGATCCCGGCGTAGGATTTGCCAAGGACTACCGGCAGAATCTGGAGATTATCCGGCGGTTGGATGTCCTTGACCGCCTGGGCTGTCCGCTGCTCTTAGGCTGCAGCCGAAAGTCCGTTATAGGGCTGACACTTGACCTGCCCGCGGACCAGAGGGTGGAGGGCACTTTGGTGACGACTGTCCTGGGTGTCATGAAAGGGGCCATGTTTGTGCGGGTCCACGATGTGAAAGAGAATGTCAGGGCCGTGCGGATGGCGGAGGCGATTTTGAAAGAGTAGGATTCAGGCGAAAGACGAGGGAGAGGCCATGTATTCAGAGTGGGCAAAGGACGAGATACGGATTGAAAGGCTGGAGGTCTTCGCGCACCACGGGGTGTATCCGGAGGAGACGAAAAACGGCCAGTATTTTTATGTAAATGCGGTATTGCACATGGATGTGCATAGGGCGGGGAGAGAGGATGCGCTGGAAAGCACCGTAAATTACGGAACAGTCTGTGGGTTTATAACGTACTGGATGCAGGAGAACACCTGCCTGCTGCTGGAGGCGGTGGCGCAGAGGCTGTCGCAGGCGCTTCTTCTGGAGTACAGGGCTCTCGCCGCACTGGAACTGGAGATCTGCAAGCCCCATGCGCCCATCCGTCAGCCCTTTGGCAATGTGTCCGTGAAAGTGCGCAGGGGCTGGCACAGGGCGTTCATCGCCGTGGGCTCCAACTTAGGAGACAGGAGGAACCATATCTTAAGCGGGATCCAGGCGCTGAAAGAGCATCCTCTCATCGTTCTGAAAAAGGTGTCCGAAATGATCGTCACCAAGCCTTACGGCGGGGTGGAACAGGAGGATTTCCTGAACGGCACTCTGGAGATTGAGACGCTTCTGGAGCCGGAGGAACTGCTGGATGCTCTCCATGAGATAGAGAATGGGGCCGGGCGGAAGCGCACAGTGCGCTGGGGTCCAAGGACGCTGGATCTGGACATTCTGTTCTATGACAGGATATGCTATGAAAGTGAGAATCTGACGATTCCGCATGTGGATTTGGAGAACAGGATGTTCGTTCTAAAGCCCATGGCGGAGATTGCACCGCATTTTTGCCATCCCGTGAGCGGCAAGACGATTGCCGCGCTTTTGAGACAGCTGGAAGACTCTTCTTTGTCTGCAAAAGACTGAGCCTAAAAAGTGTGAAAGCAAAGTGGGAAAGGAAGCGGGGCCGGAGAGCTTTTTCCGGGACAGGTCCGTTAGGCTTGTGGGGCCGGAGTATATTTTTCAGGAAACATCCGACGGAACAGGCGGCAGCAGCTTTCCGGCGAATGCGGCGCAGAGTCCTGTGAAAAGTCCTGTGAGGATGCCGCTTAGGACAAGAAAAGGCAGATAGGCGATTACGCCGCCGGTGCGTGTTACCGCGAAAGCCACGGCCAGCTGGCCCAGATTGTGGGTCAGTCCGCCCATGGCTCCCGTAAGGAAAAGCAGCTTTTTTTGCAGGAGTCCCATTACTGCCGCCATGACGCACAGACTGCAAAGCCCTCCGGCCAGGCTGTAGAGCAGGGACAGTGCCTGTCCGAACAAAAAGGCTGACAGCAGTATCCTGGAGATCAGCACCAAGAGAGCGTCTCTGACCGAAAAGCGCCGCAGCAGAATCAAGGTGACAATGTTGGCCAGACCCAACTTGATGCCCGGGATGGGCACCAGGGGCGGAATGGCGCTCTCGACGGCGAAGATGGCCAGGGACAGGGTGGCAAAGAGGGCTAAAACGGCTGTTTTTCGGACGGACATGACTTTCTCCTTTCCGGCGGCATGCGTTGATACGGTTGTCCTGCTGTGTGGGGATCTGTAAGGGCATTGTGCGGTCTGTGTGCGGCGCCGAAACCATGTGCTCTCGGCTGTCTGCCTGTGGGGGCGCCGCACAGGGGCGAGGGCTTCGGATTTTCAGGGAGACATGGCGCTTTTCGCATGTCAGTACGTGACGCCGTCCGGCGCCGCAGGGGTTTGCGGAGAATCGGATACGGGCCGCAGCCGGATCACCAGCCGGTTGGGCAGACAGGTGATGGGGAGCTTTGAGTCGCTGATAAAGCCCTGGTGCACGCAGAGCTTGTCGGGGCAGTCCGCGGAGATGACGGCGATGCTGCCGTGACGGACTTCTATCTCGTTGACGCAGCCGTTCTTGCCCTGTACGGTAAAGGTGCCGGTTTGAGAAAAGTCGTTTAGACGGATGCTTTTTATCAGGATACCGTCCTGGAAAATATCCGCCGCATAATCGTTTCCGCTTTTGCCGGACAGCAGACAGAGTATGCTTGCCGCGGACAGCAGCAGAAGAAAGGCTGTAATAATGGCTGCCGGCTTACGCCGGGATGAGTTCTTTTTCACGGGAAAGGCCCTTTCTGTCAATGAAATGTGGAGGCGCGCCCTGGGCCGCCTTGCGGATGGCATACGGGAAGCAGAGCGGTCTGCTTCCTAAAATCAGTATAGCAAAAAGGAATCGGAAAATGAAGCTTTTTTTGAGAACATTCACAGCTGCCCTGCTGGCGGCGGTCCTGTGCTGCGGCTGTGCGGACATGGGGGCGGGGAGCAAGGGGCAGACTGGGAGAAAGCCCGGAGAGGAAGAGCGCGGGCCCGCAGCCGGCGCAGGACAACAGGCCGGCTCCCCGTGGCAGTATGCGGACACGGCCATGGGTACCGTGGTACAGCAGACAATCTACGCATCGGATCAGGAGACGGCTCAGGCGTTTTGCGTCCAAACCATGGAGCTGCTGTGGGAGCTGGAGCGGGAACGGATATCCTGGAGGCTGGACACTTCCGAGGTGTACCGGGCCAATGCCTCTGCCGGCAGCGAGGAGGGATTTCTGCTGTCGGAGGAGTTGTCGGAGCTTCTGGCGCACTGCCGGCTTCTGTGGGAGCGCTCGAAAGGGACATTCGATGTGACATTGGGCAGTGTGACGCGTCTGTGGGACATAGACAAATGGGCCGCGGAGAGCGATCAGGAGGGCTTTCGGATTCCCGGTGAGGAGGCGCTGGAGAGAGCCCTGAGCACATGCGGCAGCGGGAAGATGCGCCTGGTAAAGGACTTGGGAACATCCGGCACCGAAAGCGGCGCCCCGGGAGAGGATTCGCAGGCAATGTCTGCTCTCTTGGACGGGGAAAGCGGACAGAGGGAGAGACTGCGCCTCTTTCTGCCGGAGGGTATGCGGCTTGATCTGGGGGCTGTGGGAAAGGGACTTGCCATGGAGAAGCTGATTCGGCTGCTGGAAGAGCGGTCCGACGTGACGGGAGCGGTGATATCCCTGGGCGGCAGTATACTGACATATGGGAGCAAACCGGACGGCGGGCCCTGGCGGGTGGGGATCGTGGATCCCTTTGACACATCGGACAGCTTGGGCATCCTGACCCTGGAGGGGCAGTGGTGCATATCCACCTCCGGAGACTACGAGCGGTATGTGGAGGCGGGCGGAGTGCGGTATCACCACATCCTGGACCCCGGTACCGGAGCGCCCGCCGTCAGCGATGTGCGGGGCGTGACGATCCTCTTAAAAGACGGTCTGTTGGGCGACGGCCTGTCCACGGCCTGTTACATTTTGGGACCGGAGAAAGGCATGGCTCTGGCCGCAGAGTATGGGGCGGAGGCGCTCTTTGTTATGGCTGACGGAGAGCTCGAGATGTCTGAAGGGATGAAACATTATTTCAAAGAAAAGTGAGCGAACGCTGAAGCGGCAATTGTCCGATTGAAGCCGGCACAGAAGAGACTGATCCATGAAACGGAACAGAATACTCACAGCACGCGAAAATACCTCGCAGAACTACCCGTGGACAGTGATAATAAGTATTGCTTATAACAAATATAATATTTATTGATTTTACTTATGATGCGGGATATAGTATAATGGCATCGTAAAAGAAGATGATAGAATTCGTGCTTGGCGGGAATTCTATTTTCATGAATGACATCCTGCCGCGCAAGAGCAGGGAATGGAGGAGATTTATGGTCAAGGCAATTGTAGGGGCCAACTGGGGCGATGAGGGAAAGGGAAAGATCACGGACATGATGGCCCGGGAGGCGGATATCGTAATACGGTTCCAGGGCGGCGCAAACGCCGGCCACACCATCATAAATGATTACGGGAAATTCGCGTTGCATACGCTTCCGTCCGGTGTGTTCTATCGCCATACCACGAATATCATCGGCAATGGGGTGGCTTTGAACATCCCGCTGCTGCTTGGGGAGGTGCAGTCTCTGGTGGAGCGTGGGGTTCCCAGTCCGAAGCTGCTGGTGTCCGACAGGGCGCAGATCGTGATGCCCTATCACATTCTGCTGGATCAGTACGAGGAGGAGAGGCTGGGAGGAAAGTCCTTTGGCTCCACCAAGTCCGGTATTGCGCCTTTCTATTCTGACAAATACGCGAAAATCGGCTTCCAGGTCAGTGAACTTTTTGACGAGGAAGTGTTGAAAGAAAAGACACAGAGGGTCTGTGAACTGAAGAATGCACTGTTGGAACATTTGTACCATAAACCTGTAATTAATCCGGAAGAGCTTTTGGAGACGCTGCATTCCTACAGGGATATGGTGGAGCCTTATGTGTGTGATGTGTCCGCATTCCTGGACAGAGCCCTGAAAGAGGGCAAGACAGTACTGCTGGAGGGACAGCTGGGCACCCTGAAAGATCCGGATCACGGCATCTATCCTATGGTGACGTCCTCCTCCACGCTGGCTGCTTACGGCGCCATCGGAGCCGGTCTGCCTCCCTATGAGATCAAACAGATCGTGACGGTGTGCAAGGCATATTCCTCCGCCGTAGGTGCGGGAGCTTTTGTGTCCGAGCTGTTCGGGGACGAGGCCGAGGAGCTGCGCCGCAGAGGCGGAGACGGCGGTGAGTACGGCGCTACCACCGGACGGCCCAGGAGAGTGGGATGGTTCGACTGTGTGGCATCCAAATACGGCTGCCGTCTGCAGGGGACTACGGACGTGGCCTTTACCGTGCTGGACGTGCTGGGATATCTGGACGAGATTCCTGTGTGCGTGGGCTATGAGATCGACGGGGAGGTTACCACGGACTTTCCGGTGACCGGCAAACTAACCAAGGCAAAGCCTGTGCTCAAAAAGCTGCCCGGCTGGAAATGCGAGATCAGGGACATCCGCAGGTATGAGGACTTGCCGGAGAACTGCCGGGCCTACATTGAGTTCATAGAGGGTCAGATCGGATATCCCATCACGATGGTCAGCAACGGGCCGGGGAGAGAGAACATTATTTACAGGGAGTCTCTGCTGGCACGTTGAGGGACGAAAGCGCTTTCTGCTGCAGAGAATTGCCGCTGACGCGGGAAACGGACCTTTGGCTGTGCCGAAGCGGGACAATTCCGTGCGTCGGAACTGGATTGTGGAGGTGCCATGGTTGGGAATCTGGAATATTTCAAGGTGTTCTACTATACCGCCAAGCTGGGAAGCGTTACAGGGGCGGCCAGTGAGCTCTCTATCTCCCAGCCTGCGGTGAGCCAGTCCCTGAAAGCTCTGGAGAAGAGCCTTGGCGTGACCCTGTTCCAAAGGGCCTCCAAGGGAATCCGGCTCACCGGTGAGGGGGAGCTTTTGTACTCCTATGTGGAGAAAGGCTACGAGGAGATAGAGCGGGGCGTGGAAAAGGTGAGGCAGATGCTGAACCTGGAGCTGGGGGAGGTACACATCGGGGCCAGCGACATGACCCTTCGCTTTTATCTGCTGCCCTTTTTGGAGGAATTCCATGAGCGGTATCCGGATATCAAGGTCATGGTGGCCAATGCGCCCACACCTGAGACATTGAAGCTTCTGCGCACCGGCGCCATTGATTTCGGCGTGGTGAGTACGCCCTTTGCCCGGGAGGGGGATATCAGAGCAGAAACGGTGAGAGAAATAGAAGACGTATTTGTAGCTGGACGGAGATTTACTTCTTATAAAAATAAGATGCTGGATCTCCAGGAATTGGAGAAGCTGCCGCTTATTTTCCTGGAGGGAAATACCAGCACCAGAACTTACATGGACGCTTATCTGGCAGAGAACGGCGTGGCAGTGCAGCCGGAGTTTGAGCTGTCCACCAGCGACATGATCGTGCAGTTTGCGCTGCGCAATTTAGGCATAGGCTGTGTGGTCAGAGACTTTGCCACGGAAAGCCTGGATTCCGGGCTGTTGTTTGAGCTGATGTTCAATAAAATGATACCCAAAAGGCAGTTCTGTGTGGTCACCAGCTCTAAGGCGCCTCTGGGCGTGGCGGCCGGAAAGCTTTTGGAAATTATGCGCAGAGGCCGGGAATGAGAGGCATATTTTGCACGGGCCCGGGACTGGCAGCGGGTGTAGGAGGAAAAGATTTTCTGCTGCTCGGGAAGCGCCATGCAGATTAAGAAAAAGGCGGCAGCTGCCGCAGACAGGAACGGAACAGGAGAGATATATGATTCGAAATATTATATTTGATATCGGCAATGTGTTGACGAATTTCCGCTGGCGGGAATTTCTCCGGGACAAGGGATTCGACGAGGCAATGGCGGAGCGGATCGCGAAAGCTTCGGTGCAGTCCCCGGTCTGGGACGAAATAGACCGCGGGGTCTGGGACCTGGAGCAGTTGATGCAGGCTTTCATTGACCAGGATCCGGAGATCGAAGAGGAGCTTCGAAGAGCCTACGACAATGTCACGGGGATGGTGACAAAGCGGGACTATGCCATCCCCTGGCTCAAAGAGCTGAAATCAAAAGGGTATAGGGTGTTCTATCTGTCCAATTTTTCTCAAAAGTCCTATGAGGACTGTGCGGATGCCCTGGACTTTATCCCCTATATGGACGGCGGCATCCTCTCCTACCGGGAGAAGATGGTGAAGCCTGCCCCGGAAATCTACAGGCTGCTGCTTTCCAGGTATTCTCTGGAGGCACAGGAGAGCGTATTTCTCGACGATACCGCCTCGAATGTAGAGGCGGCCAGAGCGCTGGGGCTCTACGGCATCTGTTTTCGGACAAAGGAGCAGGCGGAGGAAGAACTGCGAGGGCTGGGAGTTTGCTGAATGCCGCGAGCCTTGCCGGAGTTTTTCAGTCCGCATCCTTTTCGCCGGTTTTGCGGGAAGTGCTGTCCAGGGGGGCAGCGCTTTCCGGAGACTTGGTGCCGGAGGAAGCCTGCGCAGGATGGGAATTCTGCGGCGTATCGCTGTGGGAGGCCTGCGCCTGATTCATGGCAGCAGGATCCCCGATGGCGGATTTTCCGGTGAGTCTGCCGTGCATCCAGGAGTAGATCCAGATGACCAGAGGCAGGGCGAACGTGGCGAACAGGCAGATCCGGAACCATTTCGCGGACTGGGAACTGTCCAAAATGGCGGTGATAAGGGTGACTACATACAGGAGTACCAGCAGAACGACGCCGACTATGGCCACGATCTGTCTGGAACTCCTTTTCGTATTTTGCTCCTGTTTATTTGTCTCTTTCATAGTTTCCCCATTTCTTTTCGTATTATTTTGTTCACGGGTAGTTCCGCGAGGTGTTTTCGTGCGCCTTTTGCACGAAAATCACGAGACTTCTTAACTGATTGGCATTGTTCATAACAATTAATCTAGGATTCAGAGCTGTCTTTCCAATAGAGTCCTGTTTTTTTCAAGGCTTCCTCATGGCTCATATTCTTTTTATCCATAAGGCTCCGGACGGCAGCATCCCTTGACGCGCCGAGCTCCTGGCAAAGCTCAACGAGCAATTTGACACTGTTTTC
>JAAWOU010000099.1 GCA_022799755.1 Lachnospiraceae bacterium | reverse complement strand
AGAATATGATGAGTGGCGGTACAAATATCCAGAACTTGACACCCACCAAATCTGGGCAAAGGTTCCTCCGCAAGAATTGTTTGACTTCATCAATGAAGCGGCTAAGGAAGCCGAAAGCGCAGAAAAGAAAGAAACAAAACGCAAGAAGAAAAAATGAACGCAAAAAACCTTACCAATTTTCAGTTGTCATTTTTGAAAATCAGTAAGGTTTTTCTGTTATTGAAGTATTCTTTTATTCAGTGAGTGATACCTAAAATGTTGCCAAATCGTTGCCAGTGCCTAAACAAATTTGTTTGCAACCCGCATAAATACTAGGTTCTTAAATCCCATTTCATCACTCGAACTCTATCGTCGCCGGCGGTTTCGGACTCATATCATAGCAAACCCGATTCACATTCTCCACCTCCGCCAGAATCCGCTTCGTAATCCGCTCCAGCACCTCCCAGTCCACTTTCTCCACAGTTGCCGTCATGGCATCCACTGTATTAATCGCCCGTATAATCACCATATACTCGAACACCCGGGCGTTGTTCTTCATGCCCACAGACTTGAAATCCGGCACCACCGTAAAATACTGCCAGACTTTCTTGTCCAGACCCGCCCTGGCGAACTCCTCCCGCAGAATGGCATCGGACTCCCGCACAGCCTCCAGCCTGTCCCTGGTGATGGCGCCCAGACATCTTACGCCCAGACCCGGACCCGGGAACGGCTGGCGGTATACCATATCATGGGGCAGCCCCAGTTCCACGCCGCAGGCCCGCACCTCGTCCTTGAATAGTTGCTTTAACGGCTCCACCAGTTCGAATTTCAAATCCTCCGGAAGACCTCCCACATTGTGATGGGATTTTACCATCTTCGCTGTCTTGGTCCCGCTCTCGATGATATCGGGATAGATAGTGCCCTGTCCCAGGAAGTCAATGCCGTCCAGCTTTCTGGCCTCTTCCTCAAAGACACGGATGAACTCCCCGCCGATGATTTTCCGCTTCTGCTCCGGGTCTGCCACGCCGGCCAGCTTTCCCAGGAAACGTTCTACTGCATCCACGTAGATCAGATTTGCATGGAGCTGATCCCGGAACACTTTCACTACGCTTTCGGACTCGTTCTTGCGCATCAGGCCATGGTTCACATGCACGCAGGTCAGCTGGTCTCCGACAGCCTTAATCAGCATGGCTGCCACTACGGAAGAGTCCACGCCGCCCGACAAAGCCAATAGCACCTTTCTGTCTCCTACCTGCTGCCTGATCAGTTCCACCTGATCCTCGATGAAATTCTTCATGTTCCAGTTGGCCTGGGCGCCGCATCCCTGGAACAGAAATTTCTTCAAATCCTCCTGTCCCGGAAGCCCGTCATATTTCACTTCGCACTTAGACTGGGGATAATCAACGGAAATCATAGGGATGTCCAGCCCATAAAGCTCGTCCCTGACCACAACAGCCTGTCCGTCCACAATGCGGTTCTCCCCTCCGTTTAATATGACCCCCTTTACATTGGGGAGCGCTTTCAGTTCTTCCACAGTGATATCATGGGGATGAATCTCGCTGTATACGCCAAGGGCACGGATGTCCCTGGCAAGAACCGTGTTCTGTGTGCTGCCTAAATCCAGAATTACAATTAAATCTTGTTTCATATGGAAACTTCTCCTTCTCTTCCAGCGTTATGTAACGTTCCTGTCCTCCGCGCAGCCCTGCTGCCAAGCCGAACCTGCAGATTCCTATTTCAGTATAAAAGTATCTCTCCCGGATTGCAATCCCTTTGTGAAAAACTTATCCGTATGTCCCGGCCCATTCCCCGGCTACCACCTGACGCTCCATCTCTCCGAGTACTCACCGGACAGGTTCTCATGACATACATCCCTCTGTCCTGCCTCCTCCGTCTCCTGTTTCTTGTGCAGATGCCGGCCGAATTCCTCCTGGTCTATGGGAAGCTTTACCCAGTCGTCTTTCCAGGCGGACAGATAGGCCGCATTACTGAGGGTCAGTCCGTGAATACCCTCTATGCCCGGGGCAATAAGTTTTTCCCCATAAAGAATTGCATTGGTAAAGTTCTCCAAAATTTGAAGATGTCCTCCACCGGCCTCCTCCTGCTCTATGGTCTGGCAGTTCACCCTCTCATGAGGCATCCCCTCCGGGGAGGTAAAGCAGATTTCCCGTTCATCCCTCTCCAGCAGAAACAGCTTCAGGCAGCCGTTCTCCACCACCGCCTTGCCCAGCGTACCGCTTATTTCCATGCGGTTGGTACCGGGATATTCCCCGGTAGAGGTAATGAATACCGCGCTGGCTCCGTTTTCGTACTCCGCATAGATGGTGGCATCGTCTTCCACCTGGATTCGGTGATACTGTCCCTCTTTGCAAAATGCCCGCACCTTTACCGGCATCCCCAGGATCCACTGCCAGATGTCCAGGTTGTGGGGGCACTGGTTCAGCAGCACGCCGCCGCCCTCTCCGTTCCATGTAGCCCGCCAGTCGCCGGAGTCGTAGTAAGCCTGTGTGCGGTACCAGTTATTGATAATCCAGACAAAGCGCTTGATTTCTCCCAAAGCGCCCTCCCGCACCAAGTCGTGCAGCTTCCTGTAGAGCCGGTTCGTGCGCTGGTTGTACATGATGCCGAATACAGTACCGCTCTTTGCTGCGGCCCGGTTCATTCCCGCCACGCTGACGGTGTCTATGCCCGCAGGCTTTTCCGTCAATACGTGCAGCTTCCGCTCAAAGGCTTTCCCGGCAATCACCGGATGCAGCTTATGAGGGGTGGCAATCAATACGGCGTCCACCTCACCGCTGTCCAAAAGCGCCTCGTAATCTTCGTACAGCGACACGCCCGGGAAATGCTCCCCGGCCCATTTCAGGCGCTCTTCCATGCAGTCGCACACTGCCGAGAGCCTGGCCCCTTTGACCCTGCCCTCAAAAAGCTGCACCCCATGGGCGCTCCCCATGTTGCCGATGCCTACGATCCCATAACGTACATTCTCCATATCTGTACCTCCCTTTATACCCGCCCCTGGGGGCTCTCATTCCATAGCTCTTATCCGTAAAGCGTCGGGACTTCCCGGCATACTGCTTTACCGTCAATCCCATCTGCTACAGTATCGTTCCTCTGTTATACTGCCAAGACGATTTAGAAAATCTTCTCCAGCAGCTTCACATATTCACTGATCAAATCGCTGGTCTTCTCCGCGTAAATAGTTTCCTTTGCCAGGATCACATTGTCCGTGATGACATTGTCCACGTTCAGTTCCACCATCCTGCGGATGCCGGACTCCGTATTCACAGTCCAGGCATACAGCTGTTTTCCCTCTCCGTGAACCCTGTCCACCAGATTCTCCGTCACATTGGCCGCTTCCACGCTGAAGTGGTCAGCCGCCTCCAGCTTGGTTATATTTCCGTATGCCAGACTCATGACATACACGGTCTGAGCCTCCGGGCTATACTCTTTCACATTTTCCAGCACCTGGTAGACCTGGGAGGTAATCACGCATTTATCCAGAAAATCCTGCTCTGTGACAATGTCCACCACTTTTTTCTCAAAATCCCTCTCATAACCGGTAGGTTTCAGCTCAATGTTCAGCTTGATCAGGTTTTCCCTGGCGAACTCCACCACCTCGCTTAGCAGCGGGATCCGCTCTCCCGCATAATCCGGACCGAAAAAGCTGCCCGCGTCCAGCCTGCTGACCTCCTCGTAGGTTAGCTCCCAGGTATTTCTATTCACCCCTGTGGTACGCTTGAAATTGGTATCGTGGATGACAATGATCCGGCCGTCCTGTGTCTGCTGTACATCCAGCTCAATCCAGTCTGCCCCAAGTTCCGCCGCGCCCCGAAAGGCGCTCATGGTATTTTCCGGGTAATCTACAGACGCCCCTCTGTGGGCAGTGACCTCTGTAGTACGGGCATATTCAATGTTCAGGTTATATTTTCCCAACTGCAGTCCGTAAGTAAATACCGTTCCTAAGGCCAGCGCAGCTATAACGATTCCAAAGCCAACTGCACACATGCGGGAGTTATTTTTCGCTCCCCTGCCGCCATCCTCCAGCTTAAGGCTTCGGATTTCCTCCCCCAGCTCCTGTTTATGGGCATAGAACAGGACGCTGATGCCCGCATAGCCAAAGGGCATGGACAGGGACATAAAAACCGCGGCAGACAGAGCAATAAACATCCAAAT
This sequence comes from Lachnospiraceae bacterium, assembly GCA_022799755.1. Classification (GTDB taxonomy): domain Bacteria; phylum Bacillota; class Clostridia; order Lachnospirales; family Lachnospiraceae; genus Acetatifactor. Next base: position 8,433 of record JAAWOU010000099.1, on the reverse strand, counting down.
GATCGTGGATACAAAGCTGTTTAGCAGCGTCAGGTTCTCCAACAGACTATCCACTGCCATGATCAGCAGAATTCCCATCAAGACACAGCCAAGGAAGACAAGTGATATGACAAGCTGCATTGACACTAGGGAAAACAGATCTTTGATATGCCTCCCGGCTCCCAGCCGACAGCTGTGTTTCCTGGCCTCTCCAAAGGGCATGTCCTCCAGGATCAGATAATGCAGCGAATAGAGCCAGCGCAGCAACAGCGCCGCCAAAAAAGCCACCAGCCCACTACACAATACAAGCAATATCCGGTTCTGCAGGATATAATCCTGAATAAATCCAGGCACTTGTATGGTGGAAATCACTCCGGTTGCCAGTCCTAAGTTAAGGAAAGGAATCAGGAACAGAATCAGAAATGCCAGAGAAAGGCTTCTGAAACGAAACAGCTTCCCGCACTTGCGGGCAGATAGGCGCATCACATCCTGCAGACGGGCTTTCCGGTTCTGACAGGACTGATCCAATATGATGACAACTGTGGTAATATCAAACATGGCATATGCCGTCATTAGCAAAAGCAATGCCAAAAATGACACGATTGTAAGAGGATGTATGGCAAAGGAGACAACATTTTCTACGGTCAGATATTCATATCCCGTCAGCTTCATAACCAGGCGGACACTGCCGGAGAAAAGCGGGACAGCCACCAGGAACGTCAGCAGCTTGAATGTGATTTCAAACTTTGCCAACGCCCATCTGTTGCGTTTCACCAGCCTCCCCAGTTGCCTTGCTTTTCCCATGAATCTCCGCCCTCATTATAGCCACTTTGTGTCCCGTCCCTAAAACCCATTATAGTGAATCTGCCCGAAAAGTCAATAACCCTAAAAATCCTTGCGCAAAATGAAAATATTGGTTATAATACCACTATATTTCAGGAAATTCCAGACATTTGCGGCAGAGAGGAAAATCATGCGGAAAGAACATCTACTTCAGGAAATGACAGATATCGTTAAGAGCTGCGAGGACATTCTGTTAAGCGCTACCGATATGGAACGGAAAATCCATCGCAAAACCGGCAAAGGGAATTTTGTCACTGATTACGACTCCAAAGTGCAGGCTATCCTGCAGTCTCGTCTGCTTGAGCTGCTTCCGGAGGCAGTATTTCTCGGCGAAGAGGATCAGATGGACAGTACAGATATCTCAAAGGGATATGCTTTTATCGTAGACCCCATCGATGGCACAGCAAATTTTACCAGAAACTATCATGCCAGCTGTATCAGCGTGGCACTGGCACTGGACGGTTTCCCCATTCTGGGTGTGGTGCATAATCCTTATCAAAAGGAGACATTTACCGCGTTGAAAGGACAGGGCGCGTATCTGAACGGGGAACGGATCCATGCCTCGGACCGGACCTTGGATGAGGGGCTGATTCTGTTCGGAACCGCCCCTTACCATGCGGATCTGACCCGAAAATCCTTTGAAATCGCCTACCGCTATCTGTCCCGGGCAGAGGATCTGCGCAGAAGCGGGTCTGCGGCTCTGGATTTGTGTATGGTGGCCTGCGGCAGGGCGGAATTCTTCTTCGAGCTGACGCTGTGTCCCTGGGATTATGCCGCCGGGGCCTTGATCGTGGAGGAGGCCGGAGGATTTGTAAGCGACCTGAAAGGACGGCCGCTTACTTATGACCGCAGGCAAACAGTCGCCGCCAGAGGCCCCCGGGTGGAGCTGGTAGAGGTGGAGATCTCGTAATGTCAGCGGCACACCGGCAATCCCCCCTCTCAGGATTGTCGGCCCTCTGACAAACTCCGCTCTTTTATTGTGTCACTCTGATTTCCCGCTCTGCCTCCAGGCGGCATTCCCTGCCGTACACATGGATCTCTTTGGGATTTCCCTCCAGCAAGCTGATTGTACACCCGGATTTATCCACGCTCACTTCCGCCACGGCATCCTCATACCGGAAGCGGAACCGGTAGGCAGTCCACTGTCCGGGAATCCGGGGATGCAGGTATAAGCCGCTCTCTTTGATGCGCAGTCCGCCGAATCCGTAGACCACCGCCATATAGGTTCCGCCCATATTGGCCGTATGGATTCCGTCCTTGGTATTCTTGTGTGTGTTGAACAGGTCAAGCTTTGCCGATTCCCCGAAATATCTGCACGCTTTCTCCATGTCTCCCAGTTTTGCCGCCACTATGCTGTAGATACAGGTGGACAGAGAGGAATCATGGGTGGTAACCTTTTCATAATAGGCAAAGGATCTGCGGATGGTCTCCAGGTCCTGGGCGTCTTCCAGAATAAAGTGAGCCAGCACCGTATCCGCCTGCTTGCATATCTGATATCGGTAGAGATACATGGGGTGATAGTGCAAAAGAAGCGGCTTCTCTTCCTCCCTGATGGAAGCAATGTCCCAGACAGCCTTTTGCAGAAAGGAATCGTCCTGGGGATTGATTCCCAGTTCCTCGTCGTAGGGAAGATACATGGCCTCCGCCGCCTGCGCAAACTCCTCCAGCTCCTTTTCGGTAATTCCGGTCTTCTCCAGCACTCTCCCTGCACGGTGCGCCTCCTCAAGCAGTCCCACCGCCTTGCAGGCCCAGCGCAGATTGTGCTGCGCCAGCGCGTTGGTATAGTAATTGTTGTTGACCAGACAGGTGTACTCGTCCGGTCCTGTCACTGCGTTTATATGGAATTTCCCCTGATAGTAATTTCCCATATCCATCCAAAGCCTGGCTGTCTCCAGCAAAATCTCTGCCCCGCTCTCTTCCAGAAGATCCAGATCCCTGGTAGCCAGGTAGTAAGAGACCACCGCGTATGCAATATCCCCGCTGATGTGGTACTGCGCCGAACCGGAGGGAAAATACCCGGAACATTCCTTTCCCATGATTGTCCGCCAGGGAAATGCCGCTCCCTTTTTATGGCCCAGCAGCCTGGCATTCTCTTTCGCATGCTCCAGTATGGAGTACCGGTTGCGAATCAGGTTTTTGGAAATCTCCCTTTCATTCAGGATGAAAAAGGGCTGCAGATACATTTCCGTATCCCAGAAGTAATGGCCCTCATATCCCTCGCCGCTCAGTCCCTTTGCGGCGATATTGCAGTAAGGATCCCGGCCCGCGGACTGTATCAGCTGATACATATTATAGTGAAGCGCCTCGTTCAGATCCCTGTCCCCCTCTACCTCCACCGCGCAGTTCTTCCAGAATCCCGCAAGGTACTCTCGCTGACGGCGGTACAGCTCCTCCACGTCCACGGACAGAGCCTGCTCCATACGCTTTGCCGCCTCTCCCCGCACGTCCCCGCTGCGGATGCTGTCGCAGAGAATGGTATATTTATACAGAACCGCCGTTTCCTTTTCTTTCAGGGGAAAGGAAAAGCGCTCCTCCACGGTGTCCTCCGTTCTGACCGCGGTTTTCTGCACATGCTCCGCCTGCAGCCTGTTGCGGACAGCGCTCACCGCCCGCAGTCCCGATTTGGAGGTGACGGAAGTAATATAGGATACATCCCCCTCCCACTCCGTTTTTTCCACCAGAAGATGCCGGAAAGCCTCCCCTGCCACCCGGGGATCCTTGGGATCGAAGTAGTTCCTCACGTCTCCCCGGTGAGAGCTGCACAGCCTTATTTCTCCCGAAAAATCCACGGCTTCCACCCGGTACTCCGCCAAAAACAGCGGAAGAAGCCAGAAAGACGCCATTCTTTTCACGGATATCCGCACGGTTCTGCCCGAGGGAGATCTCCAGAGAATCTCCCTTGTGGTGACGCCCGCTTCCATGTCAAGACATCTTGTCCTGTCAAGAACCGTCCCCTCGAACAGAGAGAAGCGCTCCCCATCCACCCAGAGCACGATGCCCTGGGTATCCGCCACATTCAGCATGGTCTGTTTTTCCTCAATGAGTCCGTACAGCTTCTCCGCCTGGGGCATGGCCGCAAAGTCATAGAAGCCGTTAATGTAGGTGCCTCTCACCGAGTCATATCCCTCCGGATAGCCCTCTTCAAAGCTTCCCCTGACACCCAAATAGCCGTTGGCATTGTGGAAAATGGTTTCCCCCAGCTTCAGGCTGTCGTTGTCCAGCGCAAAATCATTCAGAATATACTGTTTCATCTCTATCTGTCCTCTGCTATCAATTCTATGTTGTTTTCTGTTTCCCCCAGAGAAACCGTCCACTCCGGAGAGGGCTTCCGCACGCGAATCACATCTTTGTCATCATTTCTCTCGTAATAAAAGTCGAATGCCTCGCCTCCTATGGGCAGATTGGTCAGTGACAGGCCGTCCATCTGTTCTCCCAGACAGGGCGCCAGCAGGACATGCTTTCTGTGGGCGTCGGGCCGGATCCCGAACAGGCTGCCCGCATAGGGCCACATGGTGGCCAGGCTGTTCCAGGCCTGCACAAAGCAGCCTTTTTCCGGATAGATCTCATTGGTTGCCCCGGGCATCACTTTGCCGAACCCCTCCGCCACTTTCTCCATATCCTCCAGCACCAGATCCAGTTTCCCTATATTGCCCAGACCCATGATTTCCCTGCCGAGGCCTATGGGCATCATGTCTCCCGTGACGGACTCTCCCCGCGCTCTGTCGGCCTCTCTGGCCGCAAGGAGCGCCTCCGCCTCTCTCCCTCTGAGATAGCCCAGCTCCACGGGCACAAAGGAATGCCCCGCCCCGAACAGGTAGAAAGCCTTTCTGCTTCCGTCCTCCATCCGGAGAGCCTCCTGCAGGACGCTCTCCATCCGTTTCCTGAGCCTTTCCTTTCCCGCCGCATCCTCCGGTGATTTGTCTTTGCGGCAGCTGGATTCCCCCATGATCTTCTCTTCCTCCGTAATGGGGAAGCTGCGCAGCGTGTATTTCCAGGTCTCCGCTCTGGGAATGATGTCCTCTTTGTAGGCGGCCATGTCCCCGTACAGACCATATTCCGGCAGGTAGAACTCCTTTTGGAACAGCTCCCAGGTTTTCAGCCTTTTTTCCCCGTACATTGCCTCCGCTTCCCTTTTGCCCAGCGCCCCGGACATCAGTGAAAGGATCTCATACCCCCGGATCGCCAGCAGGGCCGTGTCGCAGCAGAAGCAGTCAAGCCCGGCAATCTCGCTGATGCCGTAGCCTGTGGGAAGGCCGTCCTCGCAGATGGAATCGATCCACTCCATGCCTGCCGCACAGAAATCATACATTTCCTCCAAAAATGCATAGTCCCCGGACCATTGATAAACCATCCACACGGTATCGGCAAATTGGGGCGTCTCCGTGGACATGCCCTCGTAGTAGACTTTGCCGTTGGTGGAGATCTCGTGAACCACTCTTCCGTTACCGTTGCACTCCATGGATTTTTCTTTGAGCAGCCGCAGGGTGGACTTGCACACCTCATACTCTCCCTGCATCAGCAGAGCCGGCACGATGTAATTGGTGTCATTGCCGAACCACCAGGGAAACTCCGCGTATCCCGCCGCCACACCGCAGCCCACGCCCTCCACATCCCGTATGATCCAGTCGTTAATGTACTTAGTCCAGTCGTACATCTCCTGCAGGATCCGCCTGCCCGGCAGATTCAGTACGGCCCTGTCGTCAATCCGGGCGTAAACCTCCTTTTTCCGCTCAAGCAGCGCCTCATTCTCCGCCTCCAGCACGGCGAGGGTCTCCTGAGCGCTCTCCTGCGAATGCTCGGAAAAGGCTATGCAGAACCTTACCTTTCTCCGCTCTCCCGGCATAAGAGCCAGCCTGCAGGATATCTCACGGTAGCAGGAGTTGGGGTTCTCCTTTCTTTCCACTGGTATCCGCGGGTCCTCGCTCCACTCCGCGGGTTCGGATGCACGGGCCAGCGCAGTCCAGCCGTTTCGCGTATCCAGGAACCGCAGAATCTCCGTCCGGCTGTCAAAGCTCCCCTCGTCGGCCCCGTCCACGATTCCGGCCCGCTCTGCCAGCCATACCGGCATCAGGTCTGACTCCAGCCCCAGCGTCAGCCTGCGCTCTTTCTTCTCTCCGGCCAGATTCTCCAGAGTCACCTCCAGCACCAGGCCTTTTTCCTCCTGGGGTACATACTGAAAGCGCTCCAGCTTCCACTGCGCCTCTTTCTCAAAGAAATGGACCGCGCCGTAGGGCAGCTGCTCGTAGCCGACGGCGTCCCGAACCAGTTCGCCGTCCACTTTCAGCCAAAATCCTCCCAAAACTTTCACCGGCGGCGCCCAGACTCCCCACATTTTATACGGAAGATGCTCTCCCCGCTCCGGAAACAGACCATCCTGACTTCCGATCATATACAGCTTGTGTCCCGATATGAGATAGGGCTTATTGCCGGGACTCTCCACTCTGATGCTATGCATATTCTCTCCCATTCCTCTTCCCTAAACGATTTCCAGTAAATCCTGAAAGCGCTTCAAATCATATGTGGCAATCCGGCACTGCGCGGCGTCGCCTATTGCAGCGCAGTCCATTCCTCCGGCTTTGGCAGCCTGTATGCCGGCCTGAGCGTCTTCCACCACCAGACAGTTCCCGGGAGCGATTCCCAAATATTCCGCAGCCTTTACAAAAACCTCCGGATCCGGCTTGGAGCGGCTGATATTATTTCCGTCGGAAATCGCGTCAAAAAAGTCTCCCAGTCCGATTCTGCTTAATATAAATTTCGCATTCTTGCTGGAGGAGCCGATGGCAAGCCTGTATCCCCCGGCCCTTAGCTCTCTCAAGGTGGAGGCCACCTCTTCTGACAGATCCTCCGTGCTCATCTCACCCAGCAGCCCTCTGTAGATCTCGTTCTTTTCCTCTGCCCAGCGCTCTTTTTCCTCCCGGGTCACAGTCCCCTCATAGCGTTCCAGCACGATATCCAGACTCTCCATCCTGCTTACGCCCCGGAGTCTGTTGTTGATGGTCTCGTCAAAATAGACTCCCAGCCTGTCCGCTATGGTCTTCCATGCTTTATAATGGTACTTGTCCGTGTGGCAGATTACGCCGTCCAGATCAAAGATAACCGCTTCGTATTTCCCCATAAATTTCCGATCCTTTCACTGACTCCTGTCACTTTTTACCGAATTTTTCCGCAAAAAAAGCAGGGGGAAGCCCGTAATACATACATATAATACTGTATGGCTGCCGTTCTTCCTCCTGCGCTGTCCGGTTTCCCGGATTTATGCCTGCAGACTTTTACTTACCTACGAATGCGTCTACCTGCTTCTGGGTCTCTTCGATTACCTTGTCAATGCCTGCGGCTTTCATCTTTCCGATGATCTCGTCTCTGACTTCATTGACATCCAGTTCTCCCTTGGCAAGGTTGTCCGCATACTCGGTCATGATGGCTGTAATCTGACTTGTCTCCGCCTTAATGTTGCTCTGGTCCAGCACAAAGCCCAACAGCGGAGATGCCTGCGACTGGCTGTCCCAGTCTTTCAGTCTCTGGATCGCGTCCTGAGAGAAATTCGCGGAGAATCTGGCCACGTCCATATCGTTCCACATCCACACCATGGGAGACCATACATTTTCCGCGGCAATGTTGGATACGTCAATGGCTTCGCCGTTCTTCTCGTAGTTGACGCCTTCCACGCCGTAAGACCACAGGTCATAGTTCTCCTGGTTGCATTTGAACCACTGCATCAGCTGAACCGCTTCGTTCACATGCTTGCTGGTGCTGGGAACCGCCAGCATATTGTCGCCTGCGCTGTAAATCCAGCGGGTTTCGGGCTCAAGATAAATGGTATAAGGCTCTGCTTCCGGCAGCGTTTTCTTCATACCGTCCACACGCTCGGACACGCGCATGACATTGGAGTCCACCGCCGCTACCATGCCGTACTCAAAGCCATGATCAGGGTTCTCAAAGGTGCTGGTGTCTGACATCTGGTAGCCTTTTTCCGCCCACTCTTTTCTCTTTTCAAAAATCTTCACGAACTCGTCGGACTCCCAGAAAGACTTCACAGTCAGATCCGGATCCTCAGGGTCCACATACATTGCAGAAATTCCGTCTCCGAGGATATAATGATAGTTGGCAAAGATCGGAAGCATAGGGGAGATGTTGCTTCCGCTGTAGGGATACATGCCCTCCTCGTTATCCAGAACTGCCTGGAAATAGGCTTCCAGCTCTTCAATGGTAGTAATCTTCTCAATGTTGTATTTGTCCATCAGGTCTTTCCTGACGTCAAATGTGTTGTTGAAACCGGTAGTAGGGATGACACGGGGAATCGCGTATATTTCGCCGTCGATCGTGCCCCCTTTCAGCACATGTTCCGGTGTCTTTGCTTTCAGGTCCTGCCCTACGGAATCAAGGGCCGGTGTGATGGGCTGGTATACTTTTTTGGATACCAGGTCGGACAGCGTGCTGGAATGTGCCCAGGCCAGATCATACTCGGCGCCGCCGGCAATATCCAGCGCAATCTTATTCCAGTAGTCGTCCAATCAGGGTTGTTTCACGAAACATCACTAACCGTGCCGATCTTGAAAATCGGGGATTGTCTGCTTCAGTCATGTGATGCAATTCTCTTATTCCCCCTATTTC
>JAAWOU010000009.1 GCA_022799755.1 Lachnospiraceae bacterium | reverse complement strand
CTTAGAGCGAGCCTGCTTCCTGTTGGCAACGCCTGCAGTGTCAAGGGTACCACGGATGATATGATATCTTGTACCGGGCAAGTCCTTTACCCTGCCGCCGCGTACCAGAACAACGCTGTGCTCCTGCAGATTGTGTCCTTCACCGGGAATATAGCTGGTGACCTCGATTCCGTTGGAAAGGCGCACCCTGGCCACCTTTCTCAGAGCCGAGTTGGGCTTCTTAGGGGTCAGTGTCTTAACTACCGTGCACACACCGCGCTTCTGAGGAGCAGGTGCGTCCGTGGCTTTCTTGTGAAGAGAGTTATACCCTTTCTGCAGAGCCGGCGCCGTAGACTTTTTCGCGGAAGTCTTGCGGCCCTTTCTTACTAACTGGTTAAATGTTGGCATTCTGTTTCACCTCTTTCTGAAATTGGTATGAATCGTCTGCTGTGCCCCGCAGGAAAGCGTTTTGCCCTTTTTGCTATACAAAAAACACATCCGCAGGCACGCTATCTCATTATAGCCACTTGCAGATGTGTTGTCAACATATTTTCGATATTCCTTGTAAAATTCCCCGTAAAATTTAAAATACTGCTTCCTGACGCCCAAACCCCATTGTGACCGTTTTCGGAAAACACTGAAATTCCGCAGAAAACCGGCGCGGAACACGCGTCACTCCCCGCAGGAGATGGCTTTACACTTTCAATCCCCTCAAGTACAGCTTCTGCTCCGCTGTCATTCTTCTGCTCTCGCAGGCTTTCTGAATGGCCTTGCGATGCGTCCACTCATCCAGGCGTCTGCTCTCCAGAAAGGGAACCACCGCATCGTACTGCTTCGCCAGGGCTGTGGCAAAATACCATGCACGCATCATATTGATATAGTACTCCTCCGAGCGGATTCCCGCCACCCATTCCGGGTACTCCGGCCGAAACGCCCCGTCCAGATAAAAGCGCATCAGCATCCCCACTCCAAAGCGGACCGTATAGGTTTCCCGGGACCCGATCCAGCGACGCACGGGCTTGAGAAGCTCCGCCGTATGGCTGGCGAACACTTTGGGGGCCATCATGTCGCAGGTGGCCCAGTTGTCGATAAAGGGCAGGAATCGCTCTGTCTGTTCCAGACATTCCCCATAGTCCTTAAACTGCTCCACAATAAAGGCATGGACATTGTTCTCGTCGTAATACGCATGGGGAAGCCGCTCCAGGAACTCCCCAATCTGCGGGTCTTTCGCCCACTTCTTCGCCAGACGGCGCACCTGGGGCGTGCGCACACCGATGATCTTCTCCAAAGCCACCGTTGGAATCAGCCTGGCATGAAAATCCCGGTACGCCTCGTCCTGCAGTTCCCAAAGCTGCGCCCTTATCTGTTCCCCTATGTCTCCCATACCTGTCTCCTCCCGGCATTTTGTATGCCCCTTTCCCAGGCACATCCTGCACTTTTTGCCGATCCGCACCTTTTTCCTCTATTTAAATACCACAAAACAGCCGAAAATGCAAGAGAGGCTTCAAAATGCGACTTGTTCTTATCTCCCGAAAATGCTACAATAGAAAGAGTAAAAGCAAGAAAGGAACCAATGCTCTATGATGTATAAAGCTCTACGCCACCTGTTTCTCCCGTTTCTCGCTGCCGTCCTCTTTCTCTGCGCCTGTGCAGACGGCGCGGCTGACAGCGGCGGCGCTTTAACCGTAAGCACCGGAATCGTCTATGGCAGATTTCAGAAGCTGTGGACGCTGCTGGACCAAACCTATCCGGAGATAGAACTGGACTTCATCTCCTACACGGGCAGCAATGCCACCGGTTACAGCTGGATCCAGATGCAGGCTGACGACATCCCCGATATCTTCATCACCACCCAGATTCTCGATGAAGACTTGGTCACGGAGCGCCTGGCGGATCTGTCCGCCTATCCCTTTATCGGAGATCTCTCCAACGCCGTCCTGAATCAGGTATCCATCGACGGAGGCATTTACCTGCTGCCCACCGACTACTCCATGTACGGTATCTTCTATAATAAGACGCTGATGGAGGAAAACCACTGGCAGGTGCCTGCCAGCTTTGAGGAGCTGGAGACACTCTGCGGTCAGATACAGGAGGCCGGACTGCTTCCCGGCGTGGCGGGGACCATGCTCACCGGAGATCCTTTCTCCGCCGTATTCAACCTGGCCAAGACCGACTGGCTCACCACGCCGGAGGGAATCGGCTGGGAGCAGGCGTTTCTCTCCGGGAATGCCACGGCCAAAGGCAGATGGGAGCATACCATGGATTATGTGCAGCGCTATATCGATATCGGCATGTTCCATACGGATCCCCAGGACCGGAATGACCCCACCATACTTCTGGATTATCTGGGCAACCGAAAAGCCGTATTCTGTACCACGGTCCTGGCTGTGAACATCACCGAACTTCCGGAGACCGGCGACAAGCTGGGCATGATGCCTTTTCTCAGCGAGGACGGCAGCAAGAATATTTACATGTATTCTCCCACCTGCTACATCGGTATCAGCAAAAGGCTCACCGAGCCCGGAAACGAAAAGAAGCTGGAGGATGCCGTAAAGCTTCTGTCCCTGCTCTACTCTCCGGAAGGGCAGAACGCGTTCATCGATGAGAGCACACCCTGTGTCATGAGCGTGCTGGACAATGTCCCGCTGCCGGAGGATGCCCTGATCTATGATGCCAGACAGGCGCTCGGGGAGGGCAGAGCTTTCAAGATGACTTATGCCCGCTGGGAAAGCATCCTGGCCGATATCGGGCAGGCTTTCAAGGAGTGGTTCCGGGGCGAGAACCAGATGGACGGCCCTAAATCCATTGCCCGCATGGACGAACTCTGCCAGGCATGGCTGGACAGTTCCGATCAGCTGTATTTTTGTGAGAGCACTGGGGACTTCACCCTGGAGCAGACCGCGGAGCTCATAGGGAAAGCCCTGGGCACCGCCGCAGACACGGACGCGGTGATGGTCCCCCTGGGAGAATTCCATGACGGCGTTGAGTCCAAAAGCTGCGTCACCGGAAAGCTCTACGCAGGAAAGGTCAGCGCGGATACGGTAGCCGCCATCACGCCCTCCAACAGCGGAGAATACGCGGTGATGACTATGACCGGCGCCCAGGCAAAGGCGCTGGCAGAAGCAGGCTTCGACCCTGAGGGAGACCGCAATCCTTTCCCCTATCTGTTGGTGGTCAAAGGCGGCGGAAAGTTGGAAGACGACGCCGTCTACAAAATAGCTTTCCTGCAGAAAGGATATACCCAGGAGACTGCGGACGCCTATTCTGCCGAAATTATCCAGGGTTCCCTGCGCACTTTCCTGCGGACGTGGCTTCAGGAGCAGCGCAGCGTGTCCCCGGACGGAAACCCCTGGGAGCAATGAACCAAGTCCGGAAATATAATATAGGAGAATAACATAGCAAACGGCAAAATCCATGAAGAGAAGATATGTTCCTTTGAAAGCAAACGAAAAAATACACAGCGTTATCTTTCCGGTCCTGGCAGTGTGCATGCTCTTTTTTCTGGTAGTGGGAGGCATGTATTTTAACAGATATCTTCAGAATCGAATTTTTGAGGAACGCACCACACAGCTCAATGAGATCACGTCCCAGGTACAGGCCAATCTGGACAGCTCTCTGGACTCCCACTGGAATTATCTGGCCGCCGCGGTAAATCTGTTGGAGCGGGAGGAATACGGCACCGCGCAGGATCTGACTGCCGGCATCCGTCAGACGGAGGCGCTTTTGGAAATGGAGAATTACAGCTCCTCGCTGATGCTCCTGGACAGCCACGGAAATTACTATGACGCAGACGGAAAGCATGGCGTCTGGCACGGCATCAACATGATCGCCGGCGGGGAGGAGCGCTGTACCTTTATAGCCGAAAGCATTACCGGGGACGGCAATTACTGGGCCTTTGTGCAGGAGCTGCCCCGGCCGCTTTCACCGCAATCCTCCCGGGAGAGCTTCTCCCACGCGGTGCTGTTAAAGGATATGCACACGCTGACCGAATACTACCAAAACGCCGCCTACGGCAGCCAGAACGAGACCTATGTACTGAAAAGCGACGGCACGAGACTTCATGACGATATCTCCCGGGGCAGTACCATCCAGGCCTACAATGTGCTCAAGGTGCTGCAGGAAATGGAGGGGCAGCGCTACACCGACATCCGGGCCGCCCTGGGGGACGCGGATACCGTCAGCGCGAATTTCACCTACAACGGCACACAGTACTATTATTGCCTTGCATCCGTGAAGCAATACGACATGCTGGTTCTCTTTCTGATTCCTGCAGATTACGTCGCCTCCGACACGGTGGAAATGGTGGGGGCCGTAATCCGAATGCTCCTGATTCTGGCCGTGATTTTAGTTGCCATGCTGATTCTGATCGTCATCTCCATCACCAGGCAGCGCAACAGCGCCAAACTGTTCAAACAGGAGCAGGAAAGCCTGCGCCGGCTGGAAGCCGTAAACGGACAGCTTGCGGAATCCAACGCCCTGCTTGCACAGGCCAAGGAGAGCGCGGAACAGGCTTTCCGGATGGCGGAGGAGGCAAACCGGGCCAAGAGCTCTTTCCTCTCCAATATGAGCCACGACATCCGCACTCCCATGAACGCCATCGTAGGCTTCGCGGCCCTTTTGGCCAGGGATGTGAACAATCCGGAAAAAGTGATGGAATACACCAGAAAGATTACCGCCTCCAGCCAGCATCTGCTGGGGCTGATCAACGATATTCTCGACATCAGCAAAATCGAGGCCGGCAAGACCGCCCTGAACCTGTCGGATGAAAGTATCGTGGAGCTGATCGAAAACCTCGACTCCATCATACGGCCCCAGATGAAAGCAAAGGGCCATACGTTTGAAATCTACAGCAGAGATCTGCGGCACGAGCAGGTGCGGATGGATAAACTGCGGCTGAATCAGATTCTGCTGAACCTCCTGTCCAACGCAGTCAAGTACACTCCCGACGGCGGCCATGTGACATTGACCGTCCAGGAGCTGCCCTCTCTCACCGGACAGCTCCTCCGGTTCCGGTTCGTGGTGGCGGACAACGGCTACGGCATGAGCCAGGAATACCAGCAGAAAATCTTCCACGCTTTCACCAGGGAGGAGGACAGCGTCACCAGCAAAATCCAGGGTACAGGCCTAGGCATGGCCATCACCAAAAATCTGCTGGATCTCATGGGCGGAACCATCTCTCTGGAGAGTCAAAAGGGAAAAGGAACCACTTTTACAGTGGAGCTGGAACTGCAGGCAGGGCAAGAGGATGCGGATCCTGACTTCTGGAAGAATCACGGCATCGGCAGAATCCTGTCAGTGGACGACGAGGAGATCGTCTGTCTCAACATCCGGACGGCCATGGAGGGCACCGGGGTCGCCGTGGACTATGCTCTGGACGGACAGACTGCCGTGGACATGGCGGTCCGCTCCGGCCAGGAGGGACATCCCTACCACGCGGTCCTGCTGGATTGGAAGATGCCCGGGATGGACGGGCTGGAAACCGCCAGGCGCATCCGCAGCCGGATGCCCGAGGACATGCCCATTCTGGTCCTCACCGGCTATGACTGGCCGGAAATCGAGGAGGCGGCCAGGGCAGCCGGCATAGACGCCTTTCTCTCCAAGCCTTTCTTCCTCACAGGCTTCCGGCAGAGGATAGACAGCCTTTTGGGCCGGAAAGGGGAAACCTCCTCTCCCCAGGAGCACAGGGAACAGAGCGTCTTGCACGGCATGCATCTGCTGGTGGCGGAGGACAACGAAATCAACGCGGAAATTTTGAGCGAGCTGCTTCAGATGTCCGGCGCCACCTGCGAGATCTGCGACAACGGAAAGGCGGTGGTGGAGGCCTTTGAGAAGTCGGTTCCGGGACAGTATCAGGTGATTCTCATGGATGTGCAGATGCCTGTGATGAACGGCTACGAGGCCACCGGCGCCATCCGGGAATCCAACCATCCCATGGCCCTTAAAATTCCCATCATCGCCATGACTGCCAATGCTTTCGCAGAGGATGTCCGCGCCGCCCTGGAGGCCGGCATGAACGCCCATGCCTCCAAGCCCATCGATATGACCGTGCTGGAACACACCGTCCGGGCCGTGCTGGAAGCCCAGAGCGAAAGTTAAATCAGGGAGAACCGATTGGTTCTCCCTTTTCTCATGGGGTCTGTCCCGCCGCCCTTTTTCTCCTGCGCCTGACCAGGAAACGCCTGTATAGGAAAGCCCCGATCAGCACAAAAGCCGCCGCCCTCCTCAGGTTTCTTTTTCTGATCTCTTTTATATTTTCTTTTTCGCTCATCTTCCCGTTTGTCATCTTTCTATTCCTTTCTCTTTTTTCGTCTCTTATTTTCGCTGCATGCCGGCATCGGCCTCATCTGCTGACAATCCTGTAATAATTCTTCGCCGTCAGATTGTACACAAAGACATACATGACCGCAAACAGCAGGAAGCATGCCCCGGTGCAGGCGATGAAAAGCTTCGTATTGGTCAGCTGCATCAGTATCAGCAGCCTGGAGATCAGCGGGAATGCCGCCGCCACATGGATCCCCGCCACGATCAGCGGCAGGAAGAACACAGTCACCACCTGGGAATGAATGGCGGATTTTACCTCTTCTCTGCTCATCCCCACTTTCTGCATGATCACAAATCTCTCTCTGTCGTCATACCCTTCCGAAATCTGCTTATAGTAAATGATCAGTACCGTAGCCATCACAAAGAGTATTCCCAGGAACACGCCTATGAAGAACAGCCCTCCGTACAAGGAGATGAAAGAAGATCTGGCCTCTGCCCGTCCCTCTGTCAGGGCGCTGATCCGGTTTTGAGCGAAGCTGTCTATCAGGGCGCTGTAAAACGCATTCTGCTCCTCCTCGCCGCCTTTCATGTTGAAACCATAGACCTGTTGGATGCCTCTGGCATTCTCCCCCAGAAGCTCTTTCTGCGTACGATAAATCTCCTGGAATGTCTCCTGATCCGGAACTACGATATAAAAGGTGTCTGCGATATTGGCCGAGTACTGACCGTTGCCCACAAAGGAATCCAGCCTCTGCGCTATCCTGTACTCCCTGCCGAACAGCCGAAACGTCCCGTGGTTATAGGAGCTCCTGCCGGTGTACAGCAGAATCTCACCCTCCGCCAGAGTCCTCTGCTCTCCCATTACAGCGTTATAGTCATCCAGCGTGATGAAGAACAGCTCCGTCATGGAGTCCAGGTCCGATGTGATCTGTGCCTCATGTCGCTCCTCATACTGAAATTCCTGCGAAACGGAAAGGCCCAGGTACAAATAAGCCATCTCCTCCGTCACGGTCAGCCCCCTCTCCCGCTGCAGGGCCCGGATTGTCTCGATATCCCCCTGGTTTCCCTGGGGCGTATCCTCCCTGAAGTATACCATGATATCCGCCGGATAGCGCTCTCTCACCACATCCTCCATGCCGATCATCAGAGAGGTGGTGGTGGATACCATCACCAGTACCATGGTAGACAGAATGCAGATATTTGCCAGTCCCACGGCATTCTGCTTCATGCGGTAGATCATGCCGGCCACACTGACGAAATGCCTGGTCCGGTAATAGTACGCCTTGTTCCTGCGCAGTGTCTTAAGCAGCGCAATGCTCCCGGCCGTAAAGAGCATATAGGTTCCGATGATGACCAATATCACTGCCACGAAGAACAGTAAAATGGACGCAATGGGATTTCTCACAGTGACGGCGATATAGTAGCCGCTGCCCAAAGCGATAAGCCCCGCCAGGGCCATGAACCACTTCGTCCTGGGCTCCCGCTCTCCCACGTTTCCGGCCCGGAGCAGTTCCACGGGATTCGCTTTGTAGACCTCCCGGACGGAGGAGAGACAGATGAACAGGAAAATCAGGCCGAACAGCACGGCGGTCTCCCCTATGGCTTTCCGTGAGACGAAGAATCCCAGCGCCACGGTCTGGGCCATCACCTTGCCCACCACCAGGTACATGGCCTTATCCAGCGCAATGCCGAAAAACAGGCCGAACAGGACACTGATCAATGTCATATAGATGCATTCCCAGCCCAGCATTCTGGAAAGATGCCGTTTCTCCATGCCTAAGATATTGAACAGGCCGAATTCCTTTTTCCTGCGTTTCACCAGAAAGCTGTTGGTGTAGAACAAAAAGATCACGGCAAAGATCGCCACAATCCTGCTTCCCAAATACATCAGCTCGCTGAGGAAGCTTCCGCCCAGCATCTCCTGTATCCCCGGGTTCAGGGACAGGGATCTGATAATATAGTACATTGCGATGGTGATGACACAGGTCAGCAGATAGGGAAAATATATGCTGGCGTTTTTCCTGATATTGCCCGCCGCCAGCTTCGGATAAAAAATCTTCCTCATGCCCTGTTCCCTCCTGTTGTCAGCAGTGTCAGCGTATCGGAAATCTTCTGATAAAGCTGCTCGTTGGTGCTGTTTCCCCGGTATATCTGATGAAACACCTCGCCGTCCTTGATGAAAAGCACACGCCCCGCATGGCTGGCTGCTTTGGTGGAATGCGTCACCATGATGATGGTCTGTCCGTCTTCATTGATATCGTTGAACACCTTGAGCAGACCGTCCGTGGCTTTGGAGTCCAGAGCGCCGGTGGGCTCATCCGCCAGAATCAGCTGTGGATTGGTGATCAGGGCCCGGGCCACTGCCGCGCGCTGTTTCTGGCCGCCGGACACCTCGTAGGGGTATTTCCCCAGAATGTCCCGGATCCCCAGCTTATCCGCAATGGGCTGCAGCCTTTTTTCCATCTCCCGGTAATCCTTTCCCCCCAGCACCAGAGGCAGGAAAATATTGTCCTGTACGGAAAAGGTGTCCAGAAGATTGAAATCCTGAAACACAAATCCCAGATTGTTGCGGCGGAAAGCGGCCAGCTCCTTTTCCTTTACGTTCCAAAGGCTTTTTCCGGACAGAAGTACCTGACCTCCTGTGGGTTTATCCAGCGCTGCCAGAATGTTCAGGAGCGTGGTCTTGCCGGAGCCTGACTCACCCATGATCGCCACATATTCGCCCTGTTCCACGGAAAAGGATACATTGGTCAGCGCCTGCACCTGATTTCCTCCAAAGCGTGTGGTATAAACCTTTCTAAGGCCCTGCGCCTCTAATAATACCATTTCAATCGACCTCCTTGTTTTAACTGATAAACCCATTATACAAAAAGGCGAAAAGCCCCGACATCGAATCGGGTGACATTCTCGCCGCTTCATGTGACATTTTTGTAAGTTTTCCGTATATCCGGGCAATCCCCATTCCGTCTACTCTACCCAGAGTGCGTCGCTGTGTAAATCCAGGAAAAATACAGTGCCCTCCCCCACCCGGGACTCCACGTCGATGCTGTGGGACAGCTTGTCCGCGGTCAGGCGGCACAGATACAGGCCCAGACCCGTGGACTTCCTGTCCGCCCTGCCATTGTACCCGGTGAAGCCTTTCTCAAAGATCCGCGGCACATCCTCCGGCGCGATTCCGATTCCGGTGTCGGCTATGCGCAGTACCTTGTCCGGCGTCACCGTGATGGACACGCTTCCCTTTTTGGTGTATTTCACCGCGTTGGACAGAAGCTGTTCGATGATAAAGAGCAGCCATTTTTCGTCAGTCAGCACAGTGATGTCCGTGGCTTCGTAGGAGAGGCTGATTTTACTCCTGACAAACTGAGGCGCATATTTGCGCAGCGCCTGGCGGACGATTTTGTCCAGGGGGCATTCCTCAAACACGAAATCCGAGGAATCGCTTCCCAGACGCGTCCAGTTCAGCGCCATCTCCACATACTGCTCGATCCAGAAGAGCTGTTCCAGAAGCTCTCTGTACTCCTCCGTGTCCTCTTCCCGCAGCATCATGCGCATGACCGAGATGGGGGTCTTGATCTGGTGCACCCATGTGGTATAGTAATCCATGCTCTCCCTGCGCTCGTTCTGCCATTCCGTCAGGTTCCTGTCATATGCCTCTTTCAGCTTCCCCAGCATTTCCTGGTAATCCGCCTCCGCCAGGGTGCGCGGATTCGGGAGACTGTCCGCCAGAAGTTCCACGTTCCGCAAAATCTGCACTCTTTCCCCATGCTCCCTGCAATAGATCAAGAAAGAGACCCCAAGTGCCGCTGCGCCCAGCAGCAGGCACAGGCCCGACGCGTACAGCACAGCCTCTGTCTCCAGATCATACAGACCCAAAATCAGGGCGAACACAAGCGCAAAGGCAGCACACAGGACTCCCTGCCAGCGGTGCTGCCACAGAAAATATTTGAATACACGGCACTTTTTCTCTTCTCTCATAGCTCTCTCCACGGACTTTGGGGCGGCACAGGTCAGTGCAATGGCCCGGGCACACCCGCACTCACTCCACAATGTAGCCGCTGCCCACCTTTGTCCTGATAAAATCCCCCAGACCCGCACTCTCCAGCTTTTTGCGCAGTCTGGTGACATTGACAGTGAGCGTATTCTCCTCCACATAGGAATCCATCTCCCAGAGCTTTACCATCAAGGTGTCCCGGCTGACCACTTTTCCCTTGTTCTTCAGAAGCGTCTGGAGAATCCGGAATTCGTTCTTGGTCAGCTCGATCTTCTTCCCCTCGTATGTCATGGAGGCGCTGTTAAGGTTCAGCACAGCCCCTCTATGCTCCAGCACAGGCACCATCCCGGCCATGTCATAGGTCCTGCGCAGCACGGCCTGTATCTTGGCCGTCATCACCTCAGGGTCTACGGGCTTTGGGATAAAGTCGTCCCCGCCCATGTTCATGGCCATGACGATGTTCATCTTGTCCGAGGCGGAGGAGAGGAACACCACGGGCACATTGGAAATCTTGCGGATCTCGCTGCACCAGTGATAGCCGTTGAAAAAAGGCAGCATGATATCCATCAGCACCATGTGAGGGTCGTACTCCGCAAAGGCAGGGATGATATTCTGAAAATCCTCTGCGCACATGCACTGGTTTCCCCAGGCCTCAATCTGCTTCTTCATGGCATTCGCCATGGACATATCGTCCTCTATGATCATAATCCGGTACATATTCCACACCTCTCTCCCGCGGGCAGCCCATGATCTTCAGGGGGCATCAGGGGAGGGAATCGCCCCCAGCAGTGCAGCCCCGTTCCCTCCCAGCACGGCTTCCTGCTCCCTCTCGTCAAGCCCGCTGTCCCTGACGGCCGCCACCATCTCCCGCTGGCCGCTCCAGGGACTGTCCGTGCCGAAAAGGATGCGCTCCGCTCCATGCCGTCTCACCATCCCAAGGAACTGCTCCCTTGACAGCGGCGGATTCTCCCCGGGCTCTCGCACCGTACCCGGCGCAGCCTCTATGGGCAGCAGGGAGAATGCCGTGTCCAGCCACAGGTCCCGGCCCAGGAGCCGGGCCTCCACCTCCTCCCGGCAGCCCCATCCGCCCATGTGGGCCAGCACGAATTTCCGGGGCTTCACCGCATCCAGCATTCTCTCGATCCGGGCCACGGAGGAGAAATCCTCCCCGGGGAAGCCAATGTCAAAGCCCGCATGAGTTATGACAATCATGTCATTTTCACAGGCGCACTCTATGATGCGCAGATACCGGATGTCATCAATCCCCACGCGCTGGAAAACAGGATGAATCTTGACTCCTTTTACGCCGCTCTCCGCAAGCCCGCGCAGAATCGCCCTGTAATCCTCATTCTCCGGATGGATGCCGCCGAAAGAGATCAGACCGGTCTGCGCGGAATGTCGGTTGGTCTCTATGGCGGCGCGGTTGATCTCCCCCTGCTGCCCCGGCTTGGTCGCCACGGGCAGCAGTACGGAATAGTCCACCCCCGCCTCTCTCATGGAGGCCCGCAGCGCACCGGCTGTGCCGTCCAGGTAGTTTTTGGCCCTGGAGCTGGCGGCCAGCTTGGCCGTAGCCCGCCCGGCCAGCTCTTTCGGGAATACATGTGTGTGGAAATCGATGATCATATAAGCCCTCCGTTCTCTCCGCTTTCATTGTCCGCCCTGCGGATATCCGCCTGTTTCCGCTAGACCATCAGCTCCAGCACGGCGTCGAAACCTTTTTCCGCCGCTATGTCCGCAGGCGTCTCCCCGTCGTTGTTGGCACGGCTGTAGTCGGCACCCTTTTTGACCAGGTAGCGCGCCGCGCTCTCATTGTACTCTCTCAAGGCATAGTGCAGGGCGGTCTCCCCCTCATTGTCCGCCAGATTCAAATCCGCGCCTGCCCGGAGCAGCTCCTTTATCATATCCTTTCCGGGATTCAGCATCAGGGCGGTCCTGCCTCTGTTGTCTCTGTGGTTTACGTCCACCCCTCTGTCCAGGAAGATGGGTAGGAGCTCTTTGTGCTTATAGTCAACCAGCATCAGAGGCGTCCGTCCGTCATTCCCGGGGATGTCCAGATGCTTGAGCTCTCTCAGGACGCCGGCTCTTAGTTCCTCGTCCGTCCGGGGTCCGAACCGTTTCTCCTGCAGCGCATAGTGGGCGGCCGTCTCTCCCTCCAGATCTTTCACCGTGTCATCCGCGCCGGCGGCCATGAGAAATTTCACCGCCTCCACACAGCCCGCGGCGCAGGCCTCGTGCAGGGGCGTCATCCCTGCCCGGGCCGGGGAGTCTTTGGTCAGGTTCATGTCCACGCCTTTCTCCGCCATGACTTTCAGCATGCCCAGATGCCCCTCCCTTGCGGCCAGATGGACGGCGGCTTCTCCGTAGTCGTTTAACTGCTCCATGGACTCTCTGGAAAACATTTTCGCCGCCTCTACAAACCAGGCCTCATCCTGGGGGCTGTCGGGGCGGTCCTGGGCCGCTATGATACAGGCCGGCGTCCGCCCTTTCACCACTGCCGAGTCCATGTCCACGCCCTGCTCCGCCAGCTTTCTGATGACTCCGATCCCGTAGGCCGGGCGCAGACACGCATCCCTCAGACAGCCTCTCTCTCCATGATAGTGGAGCGGCATGGTAAAGGCATAGCCCGCATCCTTTAAGATCTCCAGGACTCTGGCCTCACTGTCACAGATCAGGGCATTGTGGAGGACCCCCATGACTTCGCCCAGCTCGTCGTCATCGTCCGGGTCCGCCTCCCGGACCAGCTTTTCCGTCAGATAAAGGGCCAGCCGCAGCTCGTCCTTATTGCTCCTGCTCACTTTGCAAAAGGTATTGCTGGTGATTTGTTCCAGCGGAAACAATTCCATACTCTCTCCCGGGGCCGGGGTGGCTCCGTGGTCCGTCAGGGCGATATACATCGCCATATTCTCGAAGTAGACCGCATGCCCCAGGGGCGTCCTGCCGTTTCCGTCGGCTATGCCTATCAGCTCCGGACAGCGCTCTATCAAGAGCATGGCGGCCGTCCTATGGCTGTGCTTCAGGGCCATCATCAAAAGAGAATTGCCCTCCTCGTCCACATAATCGGTGGATGCACCCTTTTCCAGGAAGATCTCCGCCAGCGGCCATGTATAGTCCGAAGTGTATTCCCCGGACAGCAGACTCTCAAAGGGCGTCAGCCCGTCCCTGTTTTTCCGGGCGATGTCGCAGGTCAGCAGCCGGGCGATCTCCCCCCGCTGCTCCACACTCTCGTCCAGGCATGAGGAGCTTATCGCCAGCCCCTGGATACTGGGCCGCGCAAGGAAATGGTACCCGTTCATCCCCCTCTCGTCCCAGACGGAATCGTCTGCCCCCTGCTCCAGCAACAGTCTGACCATGGCAGCATTCCCGCAGGCGCAGGCCAGCAGAAGCGGGGTCAGCCCATGGCCCTTTCCGTCCCTGATGTCGACTTCTTCCTTTCCCAACTTTCCGCTGCCAAACAGCTCTTCCACCACGTCATAGAAATTGTGCCACACCAGCAGATGGAACAGGCTAAGCCCCATGCTGCCCACGGGCGCAAGAAGTTCCTCTTTCCCGCATTCCGCCGTGCAGTCCCGGACCTCCTGCCGGGTCTCCTCCGAAAAGATCTCGTATCTGTAGATGGCCTCCTCGTGGTCCCCCTCCCACCATGGAATGAATTTGGTCCGGTTAAAATGCTGGCTGGACTCCACCAGCATCTCCGTAAGTTCGTTTATATGCATGGACGCCTCCTCAAGCGCTTTTTCGCGCTGTCTTTTTTCTATATTTTAACACTCTTTCCGAGGCTGTACAATAGCAAACGAAAACCTATTATTCACGGGAACAGCCGCATCTGCCCGTTGCGCTCGCTCTTTACTTTCCGCTCCGTGACTTTGTCCTGCTTTGTCACCCGGCCGCATAGGAGCGGCGCGTCGGGATCGTAGGCAAGGAGATTTCGGCGGCGGGTGTCAGGGCTGTGGTTGGCATAGCAGTACACGCAGCCGTTTTGGCAGGTATTGTAGAGACCAATGTCAATGCTGGCCGCACAGCCGCAGTCCGGCCGCTGGCTCTTATCCTTTCCCGTGTCCATGGCACAGCCCAGAAGTCTGGAGACAAGTCTGTCATCAATACAGCGGGCATGGCCGATGCCGTAGGCGTCCAGATCAATATCCTCCGCGCAGGTGTCTATGTCCAGCCCCTGGGCATGGGCGATGGCCGCAAATCTTTCTGCCAGGGCCTCTTTCCGGCCATGGGACAGCGCGGAGATTTCTTTTCCCCGGATGCTGCCCGCAATCTTCGGGTACAGGTCGATAAAGCTGATGGTGACCTTTTCCGTATAGTTCTTAAGCCTGTCCGCGATATATCCGAATCTTTCCCCATGCCAGTCCAAAGTATACCTGCCGTTCAAAATCACAGGGTCATACCGCCATATGACCCTGTGCCTGCCCAGCCGCTTGGACAGCCGCCGGAACGTATCGATTCTCTCGTCCAGGGGCGGGAGGTTCTCCTCCATGTCCCTCCCGTAGGCATTCAGCGTGAACTGGAAGTAATATGCATAGCCCTCCAGCCCCTCCAGCTTATCCGCCAGAGGCGCCGGATTCTTGCTCCAGAACACGATACAGTCCACCACGTCCGGCGCCAGGCTGATCCTGCTTACCTGGCGGGCGTTCATGGGATTTCTCACATACGCGTATCCCTCCTGAATCCGCTTCAGGAACCAGTCCGAAAAGTACGCCGGCACATCGGTTCTCCTGCTGGCGCTGATGATCATGGCCCATCCTCCTTTCTGCTGTCCGCCCTGTGGGCGCAAACGTTCCTCAGCCCCGCTTCTCCAGCCTGGACTTCGCCATGGCTTTCACGGTGTAGTGGACCGCCACGTACACCAATGCCGCCACAGGCCAGATAAAGGCCGTGTACTTCCAGTCCTCGGAATACAGGCCCGCCCCCAGAAACAGAGCCGTCACCAGACACCAGTACACCGCGGGGAAGAAAGAGGTCTTTTTCTGGAGCGCTTTTTCCTCCGCCGTGTAATCACCCTCCTGCAGCAGCTTGTCAAAGCTCCCCTGAATGCAGCCTGCCCACACGATCAGAAATACCGCCACAGCCACCATCCCCAGCAGCGCTGCCGTACAATAGATGTAGATGAAATCACCGGCCGAAAAGGCAGCGGCGGTCATCAGCGGAATCACCCCGATGATGCACAGGGTAACGCCGGCCACGATGCAGAAGCGGTACCGCCCCGCAAACGCCTCTTTCTTCTTCCGTACGATCCCCTCCACGCCGTACTGCAGCGCCAGGTTCTCTTTCTCCAGATACCGGTACTTTTCCTCCCGCATATCCCACAGAAGCAGGATGGCCACACCGATTGCCGCCATCACCAGCAGGATCACCATGCCTAATCCCCCTGCCATATCCTCGCTGATGCGCACGGTCCCCGGTCCTCCCTCCTGAGCGCCGTACTCTGCCAGACCGCTCATCACCACCATGGGAATGGGGGAGAGGACGAACAGTCCCGAGGCTAAGGCCGTCCACACTGACTGCCTCTTTACCAGACTTAAGAATCCGTTGGCCTCCTCCAGGGAGACGCTCCTGGCTTCCGCCGCCTCATACACATCCCCTGTCTCTGAGGCCTGTTCCGTCTCCAGCTCATCTTTCAATAGATAGTCCGTGCTGACCCCGAAGATGCCGCTCATGGCGATAATCTTGTCAATGTCGGGAATGGAGGCTCCGCTCTCCCATTTGCTCACGGACTGCCTGGAGATGTTCAGCTTCTCCGCCAGCTCCTCCTGTGACCAGCCGTTCTTCTTTCTCAATGCCATAACCTTTTCTGCCAAAATCATATCTTTTTTCTGCCGCTTATACGCGGCTTTTCCTTTCCGCACTCTCCGTGCCATTTCCCGGCGGTCTGCCCTCCCGGGATATGGCAATCGTAGCAAAACCGCCGGTTGACAACCACCAATTGCGCTTGGAAATTTGTCAACCGGCGGTTGCACATGGCCTTTTAGACCCCATTTCCTGCGTCCCGCCCAAAAAAGGTCCTATGTCCCTGCTCCGCGGCACAGGCCCGCAGCGTCCCTGAAAATAGCATTGACAATCCCTTCTCATACTATTCAAACTGGGCCGCATACAGCTTGTAGTAAAATCCTTTCCGCTCCATCAGGCTCTCATGATTCCCCTGCTCCACAATGTCCCCGCGGTCTACTACAAGAATATGGTCCGCATGCCGGATGGTGGACAGCCTGTGGGCGATCACGAAGCAGGTCTTGTCTTTCATCAGCTCCCGCATGGCTTTCTGAATCTTGCGCTCCGTGCTGGTGTCCACATTGGAGGTGGCTTCGTCCAGTATCAGCATCTTCGCGTCGTAGAGCATGGCCCTGGCGATGGTGAGTAGCTGCTTCTGGCCCTTGGAGATATTGCCGCCGTCCTCGCTGATGACCGTGTCGTACCCCTGGGGCAGCCGCATGATGAAAGGATGGATGTAAGCCGCCTTGGCCGCGGCCACCACCTCCTCCATGGTGGCCCCCTCCCTGCCGTAGGCGATGTTCTCGAAGATGGTCCCCTTGAACACCCAGGTATCCTGCAGCACCATGGCGTAGGCCCCCCGCAGGCTCCCTCTGGTGTAGTCCCGGATCTCCCTGCCCTCCACCAGGACTCTGCCGCTGTCCACGTCGTAGAAGCGCATCAGCAGATTGATGATCGTAGTCTTGCCGGCTCCGGTGGGGCCTACGATGGCCACCATCTTCCCGGCTTTCGTCTCCAGATTCAGGTCATGGATAATGGTATGCCCCTTATCGTAGCCGAAATACACATGCTCCAGGCCCACATTGCCCTCCACATGAGCAAGCTCCTCGGCCGTCTCCCTGTCAGCCAGCTCTTCCTCCTCGTCCAGCAGGCCGAACACCCTCTCTGCAGCCGCCAGGGCGGAGTAGAGCTCGTTGGTGATGTTGGCGATCTCGTTGATGGGGCCCGAGAACTTCCGGGAGTACAGCACGAAAGAGGAGATCTGCCCCAGCGTGATGTTCCCCAGCATGTACAGGAAAGAGCCGAACATGGCGATCAGGCACAGCCCCAGGTTGCTGATGAAGTTCACCGAGGGGCCCATGGTGACGCCGTAGTACTCCGCGTCATAATACGCCTCCGCCGCGTTCTGGTTGATGGTGTCGAAACGCTCCGACACCCTGTCCTCGTAGGCGTAAGCCATTATCGTCTTCTGTCCGGAGAACATTTCCTCCACGAAGCCATTCATGATTCCGTAGTTTTTCGATCGCTTGGAATATCTGGGCTGAGTAATTCCCCGCATCCTCGCGGTGTAGATCACCGCCGCCGGGATCGTCACCAGCACCATCAGCGACATGGTGGGCGCGATATAGATCATCATGGCCAACGACCCTGTCACCGTCACGATGCTGGTCAGTATCTGCACCACATCCGTGGCGATGCAGGTACTGACTACATCCACATCGTACGAAACCCTGCTGATGATGTCCCCGGCCTGGTTCCGGTCGAAATACCCCACCGGCAGCCGCATCAGCTTCCGGAACACATCCCCCCGCATCTTCCTGGCAATCCATTTCGAGATGCACATCATCATCATATTGATGCAGATCGTGACCACAGAGGCGCAGACATAGCAGAACAGCATCCTCTTGGCGTAGTAATACACCTGGTCAAAATTTACCTTGCCCGGCCCCGCCGAAGCCGCGTTGATGGCGGAACCCGCCATGCTGGGCCCCAATAGGGCCAGAAAATTGCTGACAAAACAAAGCGCAATGATCAACACCAGAAGCCACTTGTATTCCCCGACATAGCGCAGAAGCCGCAGCAGCGTCCCCCTAGTGTCTTTCGGCTTCTTCCGCACTGTCTCCCTAGATGCCATTTCGTCTCCTCCCCGCAATCGCCTCCGCCCGGAAAAATAGCGAATCCTTTCGCCCACAGGCCCGGAAGCCCTCTCCTCCTACGCTCCCATCTGAATACGATGGATCTCCTGATACATAGGGCAGCTCTCCATCAGCTCCTCATGGGTGCCATGCCCGATGATCCGCCCCTCCTCTAAGACAATAATGTCATCCAGGCTCATGATGGAGCTGATGCGCTGGGCCACGATGATCGTGGTGGTATCCCCATGATGCTCCCTTATGGCCTTTCGCAGGGCGGCGTCCGTCTTGTAGTCCAGCGCGCTGGAGGAATCGTCCAGGATCAGAATCTCCGGCGCGGCGGCCAGCGCCCTGGCGATCAGCACCCTCTGACGCTGCCCGCCGCTTAAGTTGGCCCCTCTGACCACGGCCTTGTGCTCATATGTATCCTCGTATTCCCGGATAAAATCCCGCGCCCTGGCGTCCGCGGCGGCAGCGTCCATCTGCTCCGGGGACACGTCCCGGCCGAAAGCGATGTTTTCCTTTAAGCTGTCCGCAAAAATCACGTCATTCTGGAACACCACACCGAACATTCGGTGCAGGGCATCCTTATCATAGGTGCGCACGTCCTTTCCGTCTATGAACACCGCGCCCTCATCCGCGTCGTAGAAGCGCATCAGCAGATTGATGATCGTGGTCTTTCCGCATCCGGTGGCGCCGATGATGCCCAGCGTCCCTCCTTTTTTCATGGAAAAGTCGATATCGTCCAGGGACTTCTGCCTCCCCTGCCCGTCGAACTGATCCACGGACGCCTCTTTCTGGGATCTGCCGTAGTTGAACCCCACATGGTCGAAGACGATGTAGTCTTCCCGCTCCGTCACCGCGGCCTCCGCTTCCGGCAGCGGCACCAGCTCGTCCGGGGCGTGCACCACCGCGGCGATTCGGTCGGCGGAGGCATTGGCCTTGGACATCATCATAAAGACCCGGTTCAGGCCCATGACCCCCATGGATATCATGTTAAAATAAGTCAGAAACGCCAGGATGACCCCGGGCTTCGTAAGCCCCCCGTCCACCCTGACAGCGCCCACCACCACCACGATGGTAAGCCCTACGTTCAGCACAAAGGTCATCAGCGGTCCCGGCAGGGCCATGACAATGCCCGCCTTGATGTCCTTTCGCGCCATCTCCTCATTGGCCGCCCCGAAGCGGCGCATCTCATAGTCCTCCTTGGAGAGGGCTTTCACCACCCGGATGCCCGTGATGTTCTCCCGCATGATCCGCACAATGTCGTCCACGCACTGCTGCACTTTTTCATAGAGGGGAATCCCTTTCCAGGACACCCACACCACCAGCCCCACCATCACAGGCGCCAGGATGCACAGAACGGACGCCAGGCCCACGTCCATGGTCAGCGTGATCGCGATGCCGCCTATCAGCAGGATGGGTGCCCGCACGCCCATGGCCTGGAAGCTGCGGATGAAGTTCTGCACATTGTAGGAGTCCGAGGTCATGCGGGAGTTCAGCGACGGCAGGCCGAATTCATCCACCTGGTTTCCCGAAAGTCCCAGGGACTTCCAGAACAGGTCCCGGCGAATCTCATAGATGCCCTCCTTGGCCACCTTGGCGGAGAGCCGGTTGGCCCTCACATTGGCCTGGCGCACAAAGACAGCCAGCAGGATCATCACCGCGCCCCACCCGAACAGCAGCGCCCCGCTCTTCCTGGGCACCACATCGTCCACCATATGTTCCAAAACATAAGGGAGCATCAGCTCCCCCAGAGCGGCTATGGACTTGATCGTCATGGCCGCCGCGATCATTCCGCGGTATTTCTTCAGATAAGAATATATGAATCTCATATTTCTACGCCTTATGTGCGCCCGCGCGCATCCCCGCGCCGGGCGGACTTTCCGCTGTCATGAATCAAAAGTTTGAACTGCGTTTCCCTCAAACTTCTCCGCCTAGTTATAGTCCACTTCCATCAGACACAGCCCTGCCGCCGGAGCCGTAGGGCCCGCTTTCTGTCTGGCAAAGGCTTTCAGGGCTTCCTCTACCTCCTCCAGGGAGATATGCCCGTATCCCACCTCCAGCAGCGTCCCTACCATGATGCGCACCATGTTCTGCAGAAATCCGTTGCCGTGAAACGTAAACTGCAGATACTCCCCCTCCCGGCTGATTTCGATCTTGTCCACATTGCGCACGGTGGACTTCTTCATCCGGGGATTCACACAGAAGTTCCTGAAATCATGTTCTCCTCTCAGAAGCTCCGCCGCCCGGCGCATCTTCGCCAGATCCGGCTTCTCGTCCAGCCTGACGCAGTATTTTCTGTCAAACACGGACTTCACGGCCCCGTCGTGACAGGTGTACCGGTAAGTCTTGCCCTTGGCATTATACCTGGCGTGGAACCTGGCCGAAGCCTCCCTGACCTCCCGCACCGCAATATCGTCGGGCAGATACCGATTCATGTAATCCCGGATCTGCTCGCAGCTCATCTGCGTCTCCAGCCAGGCGTTTGCCACCATGCCCCTGGCGTGGACGCCGGCATCCGTGCGGCCTGCCCCAATGAGCTCAATCTCCCTTTCGCACATGAGCTTCAGGACATTTTCCAGCTTCCCCTGCACGGTGTTCTTCTCCGGCTGCCGCTGCCAGCCATAGTAGCGGCTTCCGTCGTATTCCAGTAAAAACTTAAAATTTTTCATGTGTTTCTCCCCTCTCGAAAAGACTCTTCCTCTATTATAGAATAAGACCGTTCAGAACGCAAACAGAATCGTCCTACGGGAAATCGGAAATCAAATAAGCGGGATTTTTCGTGCAAAATGCCCACGAAAGCGCCCCGCCAAAATATCCGTAAATCATAACAAATACGCAGTGCGCTGTGCTCAGTGAGCTTCACGCACTGCGTCAGGTCTGCACGTCACTGTTAGTCCAGCACAATCTCCCTGTGCTGCTCTGCGGAGTCATAGATGGCCTGCAGGA
This sequence comes from Lachnospiraceae bacterium, assembly GCA_022799755.1. Classification (GTDB taxonomy): domain Bacteria; phylum Bacillota; class Clostridia; order Lachnospirales; family Lachnospiraceae; genus Acetatifactor. The sequence goes on along the minus strand of JAAWOU010000009.1, from coordinate 38,629 downwards.
TCCTGGCCGTCTTGATCACGGTGTCGATATGGGAGGGAAGCTTTTCCCCGGTGCGGATACATCTGACAAAGGAATTGATCTCCGTCTCAAACATATTCTCGCTCTTGCCCTGCGGCGTGAAGCTCACCAGCGCGTCATGCTCCGCGGTATATACCGTGAAGTCCCCGCCGTACTGCAGACGAATGCCGCCTTTGTCCCCCATGAAGTCAATGTAGGTCTCCCTCTCGCCGATGTTCTGCGCCCAGGCTCCGTGCAGGGTAAACGTGGGCCCGTCCGTGCGCACCAATGCGGTGACGGAATCGTCCACGTCATATATTCCGTCTTTCACGGGAGGCCCAGCCCACATATCCTCATATGTATATCCCTTAATGTCCCTGCCCAGCCTGCAGAAAGTCTCCCCGGACACCGTGAGGGCCTTCGGATCTCCCAGACAGTACATGGTCAGGTCCAGATAGTGCACGCCCCAGTCAATGAGCACACCGCCGCCTGCGATCTCCTTGGTGGTGAAAGCACCGCCCAGCCCCGGAATGCTTCTGTGGGCCCGGAAGCTGATGTAGACATGGTATATCTCGCCCAGACGGCCCTCCTGAATGTACTGGCGGATGCGGTTCACCTGATTGTTGAACCGGTTCACCACGCCGATATTCAGGACCTTGCCGCTCTCATGCTGGGCCTGCTGCATGGCCACGGCCTCCTCGTAACTCCTTGCCGCCGGCTTCTCGCAGAGCACGTTCTTGCCCGCTCTCAGCGCGTCTATGGAAATCACGGAGTGCATTTTGTTGGGCGTGCAGACGGACACCGCCTCCACCTGGGGGTCGGCCAGCACTTCCCTGTAGTCCGTCACGGCCCTGCCGCAGCCGTACTCCTCCACGGCAGCCTCCGCCCTCTCCGGGATGATGTCGCAAAAATACTTGATCTCCACATCCTCGTTCTTCATGTACGCGGGGATGTGCGCGCTGTTGGCAATGGTTCCGCAGCCTATGACCGCCACTTTCATTTTATCCATAGATCTTATCTCCTTTCAGGCCTCTCCTCGTCGAAAGACCATGTGTATTTTCATACTGCCACATCTTTCGTAAAAAAGCAATACTAATTTCCCCGGAGCGTAAGCTTGTAAAATAAGCCGTCATTCACGACACAATCAGCCCCCTCACTTTCCGGAAATCTCCGTCCATGACGCGGTAGGTGGCCTCTTCCCGGCCGTACTCCCTGGGAGAGATCGCCGTATGGATGTACAGGGAGTCCATCCCGGCCAGGCGGGCTCCCGCAATGTCCGAGGACTCGTCGTTCCCTATCATGATGCTCTCTTTGGGATCCAGACCGTATGTGTCCAGAAGCCTTTTGAAAAATACCGCGGAGGGCTTCTTGCAGCCCTGCTCCGAGGAGATGAAGATGCCGTTGAAATATTTTGAGAGGCCCAGCATCTCGATCTCCGGCCTGGTAAAATCCGTCTGGGCATTGGAGAGCAGATAGACCTTTCTCCCGCGCTCTTGCAGCTCCCCTAAGAATTCCTCCACGCCGTCGTAAGCCCGGATGTACTCTCTGGACAGCGCTCGGAAAGTCACTGCCGTCATCTTCGTGAGCGTCTCATTGCAGGCTGCCCCTTTTTCACGGTACAGGCCGGCGAATACCCCGGACAGATCCGGCTCCGCGTGGACCGTGCCGATTCGCTCTTTCTCTTTCCGCTCCAGACGGCGAAACCCGGACGCTAATTCCTCCGGCCCGTATGGCGCTCCCATGGCCGAATAGATCTCGCTCATCTTCTGCCATAGATACGGATTCTCCTCGTCCGTGCGGATATCCGCCAAAGTTCCGTAGAAGTCAAAAATATAATTCCGATACATACTGCTCCTTTCCGGTCGACACCCCCGCTGCAGACAGCAGGGTTGTTCACCCTCGCGGCATTCGCCAAACGGATGCCGGCGCACCCGCCTGGCTCATTGCCCGCGGAAATCAAATGCCCCACGGGCAGGGCGCAGGGCCCATAACCCGTGAGGCATTGTACGGCGTTCTCACGAACGCAGTTCGTCATACACTCTGAGGATCTCCCCCACGCTCCAGGCCTGGGCAAAGCAGCCCTTGGAGGATACCGGATTGCCCCCGTCATAAATCTCGGGAAGCTGGCCGATACAGCCCTCCCGCAGCGCGGCTCCCATGCTCTCCAGCTGCTCTTCCACATACGCCCTGGCCTCCCGGGAGTATTCGTGGACTTTCAGGTACGCCCGATAGTAAGCCCCCAGTGGAAAGACCCACACGGTTCCCTGGTGATAGGCCAGATCCCGCTCCAGCTGAGGACCTCCGTAACAGGGGTGAAATTCCTCGTCGGCGGGATCCAGGGTCCGAAGACCGTAAGGCGTGTACAGCTTACGGAACACCACCTCCACCACTTCCCGCTCCTTTTCCGGGGGCAGTACGGAGAATGGCAGGGACACGGCCCATATCTGGTTGCAGCGGATCTGCAGGTCGGCCCTGGTGCCGGACAGCACGTCTTTCAGGCAGCCGGCCTCCCGGTTCCAGAACTTTTGCCCGAAGCTTTCTTTCACCCGCTCCGCCATGGCCTCATAATCCTTTTCGTCCTCGGGAAAGAACTTTCTGAATTCTCCCATGATGCGCAGGGCATTGTACCAATAGGCGTTGATTTCCACAGGCTTGCCGTGTCTGGGCGTGGGCAGGATGTCCCCCACCCGCACATCCATCCAGGTCACCTGATCATAGTCCTGCCCTGCCATGAGCAGACCGTCCTCATCCATCCTTATGCCGAAGTCCGTCCCTTTCTCGTACCAGTCTATGATTTCACCCATGGTCTGGTATGCGCTCTTTACCAGGACGCTGTCCTTGGTCTTTCTGTAATATTCATAGACAGCCAGCATGAACAGGAGCGATGCGTCCACCGTATTATAGCCGGGCGCCTCTTTCCCCTCCGGGAACAGATTGGGCATCAGACCTCTCTTGCAGTAAGCCATAAAGGTCTGGAGGATGCTCTCCGCGGTCTCGTACTGTCCCGTGGCCAGGCAGCACCCCAGCATGGCAATCATGGTGTCCCGACCCCAGTCCTCAAAGAACGGAAAGCCCGCCAGTATGGTCTGTTTGGCCGTGGAAGAGCGGTAGGAGATAAACTGTCCCGCGGCGGCAGCCAGCGTCTGCGCCGTCTCGTCCCCAAAGCCGGCCTTTTCCCGCAGCGCCTTTCTGTACCGTCTCACCTCTTCCATCATCTCCCGGGGCCCGGAGAGTTTGGGCATCATCCCATACACCATCTGCAGGCTGCCTGTGCTCTCCGCCGCCACGCGGACCGAGATCTTGTGGTTCACCGCGGTGCGGCCTTTCTCCCGCCTCCCGTCGCACTCGTCATAGGCGTAGTGCAGGCCGTCCCGAAAGGTCAGGGGCAGTTCGCACAGGCTCCCGTCCGTCCAGAAGTGCAGCGTCTGTCCGTTGGAGCTGATCTTGCCCTCCTCCAGGACAAACTCCTGCTCCTCGCCAAGCAGCGCGCCCTTGGGCACGAATTCCAGATGGGGATAGACTTCCAGAACCGCCTCTTCTCCCGAGCGGTTCCGGATTTCATAGGTGATTCCCACGGAGTTCTCCCCCTGGGCCAGCACCATGGTCCGGACGATCTCGATGCCCTTTACCAGATAGGTCCACTGGGGATAGTCCTCATAGGTGAACTTTGTCTGATACAGATATCCCTGCTCTTTGGTCCTGTCCAGGTAGTCCTGGCTGGAGATGCACACCGCCTCTTCCCCGACGGAGAGGATCTCCTCCAGCCTGTGAATCATATTGTAGCGATGGTTGGGGGAATGTACGCAGGCCATCAGCACCGCATGGTCGTTCCTCCCGCAGGAGCCAATCATGGTGAGCGACGAAAAACCGCCCAGACCATTCGTCATCAAAAAACAGTTTTCCTCGCCGCGCTCAAAAGTCTTCCAGTCCTGTTTTCCATACACGAATTTCATCCAAGTTCCCTCCGCTCTATTGTTCTGCTGCCGCCTGCGAAGCCTTTTCTTTTAAAACCGTGGTTGTCTTCTTCCCCGGGACCTCGCTCTTCTCTTTTTTCTCTTTTTTATCTTGTGTCTCTTTCTTTTGTTTTTCTTTCGCCTCTTCCTCTTTCTTTTCTTTCACTCTCTTCTCTTCCAGCTCTTTCAGGGCGAGCCTCTCGGCCTGCTCCTCTTTCAGTCGAAGCTGCTCCTCCTCGGGAAGCCTGCTGCTGATTCTGGTGATCCGGTAAATCTTTTCGATTGCGGCCTTATCCAGCAGATCCGCGGCCATCCGCCACTCCCAGTTCCCGCCCAAAGTGGAGGGATGGTTGATCCTGGCGTCGGCGTCCAGTCCCAGGTAATCCTGAACAGGCGTAATACAGGTGTTTGCCGAGCTCATCATGGCCAGGCGCACAAAATCCCAGTATTTCTCGTCATCCGGCGTGGACGCATTGTCCATGTATTCCGCCGCGAACGCTTTTGACTCCTCGTCCAGCCCCTTGTACCACTGGACCAGAGTCTCGTTGTCGTGGGTTCCGGTGTATACTACGCAGTTGCGGTCATAGCTGTGGGGCAGATAGTCCGTTTCCTCCCTGGGATCAAAAGCGAATTCCAGCACTTTCATGCCCGGATACCCGCTGTCTTTCAAGAGCTGTACCACCGTAGGCGTCAGGAAGCCCAGATCCTCCGCGATGATCCGCTTGTCTCCCAGCCTGCTTCGGAGCACTTTGAACAGCTCCATCCCGGGGCCTTTCTCCCAATGGCCGGTCACGGCCGTCTCCTCCCCGTAGGGAATGCTGTAGTACTCGTCGAACCCGCGGAAATGATCGATCCGCACCACATCGTAAAGCTTGAAGCAGTGTTCGATTCTGCGGCACCACCAGCCGAAGCCGGTCTGTCTGTGGTAATCCCATTTGTACAGCGGATTCCCCCACAGCTGCCCTGTGGCGGAAAAGGCGTCGGGCGGACAGCCCGCCACGGCCAGGGGCCTGAAGTCCCCGTCGAACTGGAACATCTCCGGATTCGCCCAGGCATCCGCCGAGTCGTAGGCCACATAGATGGGGATATCCCCAATGATCTCAATGCCGTTTTCGTTGGCATAGGTTTTCAGCTTCTCCCACTGGACATGGAACTGGTACTGGAGATATTTATAGAATTCCACGTCAAAGTAGCACTCTCTCCGATAGTAATCCATAGCATTGGACCAGCGCTTTCTGATGTCCTCCGCCCACTCCTCCCAGGCGGCTCCGTCAAAGCGTTTCTTCACGGCCATAAAGAGCGCGTAGTCCTCCAGCCAATACGCATTCTCCTGCACAAAGCGGACAAAATCCGGATTCTGGGCGATATTGCTGCGCTCATAGGCCAGATGCAGCAGTGGAAAGCGCTCTATGTAGATCTTGCCGTAGTCAATCCGCGCCGGATCGTCGCCGAAGTCACACGCCTCGCATTCCTCCTTGGTCAGCACGCCCTCTTCAATCAGTTCTTCCAGATCGATGAAATACGGATTCCCCGCAAAGGAAGAAAAGGACTGATAGGGGGAGTCCCCGTAGCTGGTGGGAGAAAGCGGCAGAATCTGCCAATAGCTCTGGCCCGCCTCTTTCAGCCTGTCAATAAAATCATACGCCTCTTTGGAAAAACAGCCGATGCCGTACTTCGACGGCAGACTGGCAACCGGAAGCAATATTCCGCTCGCTCTCTTCATACCCATACCTCCTGTCCGCTCTAACGGACACCTTTTATTATTGAAAAGGAGCTCCGGCATTCCGACACCGGCGTACATCCCCCTCTTATCCCGGGCATCTGTGCCCAAACATCATCCCGCTGCGGGCCGGCACCCTGACCGAATGATCCTCGATCCGGGCCTGCTTCCTGCAGTCTGTCTCCAGGCCGTCCGCCAGCACCTCCCACAGCCCGCCTCCGGCCTCTTTGGGCAGCGGCGTCCGGCACGCCCTGGCGGAAGCGTTATAGACAATGAACACTTCGTCCCACTCGCACGCTCCCTCAGACCTGTTGTCCAGCAGAAAGGACACCACGCCCTTTCTATGGACACTGCCGCAGGTAATCCTCCGGCCGGCCTCCGGCGATTTGTCGCACAGGCCGGGCAGGCGCTTCCGCAGCCGTATCAGTCCCTTGTAATATTCCACCAGGTCCCCGTACTCCACCGTCCTGTGCCATCTGATCATATTCAATTCCGGTGATGAGGAGTAACTGTTGTCCTCCCCCTGCTTTGACCGTCCGAATTCCTCCCCCGCCTGCAGGAACAGATTCCCCTGGCAGGTAAAGTAGATGAAAGCGGCCAGCTTGTTGGCTTCCAGCACATCCTCATACATTTTATCAAAATCAGCCTCCTGGGGATGCATGGAAATCACCAGCTTATCCCACAGGGTGAAATTGTCATGGGCCGACACATAGTTCACAATCTGGCGGCAGCTTTTGGGCAGGAAGCAGGCTCCTCCCAGGCGCCATCCGGCCGCTGCCTGGAGAATGGACTGCTCCAGGCCTTTGCCTCCGTTGACAAAGCCCGGCTCCTCCCCCCGGAATACGCTGCCCTTGATGGCATCCCTGGTGTCGTCGCTGAAGATGGCAATATAGTCCTCCAGATATCCGGCATTCTGCTTTTCGGCAGCCATGGTGCCCTCCTCCAGGGGGGAGAAGTCCGCGCTCCAGGGCTCTCCGTACAGCATCTTCTCGCCGGGCCCGAACTGATCCTCCAGTTCCCTGCAGATTCGGTTCATCAGCTCCACGGTGAGCAGTCCCATCAGGTCGAAGCGAAATCCGTCTATATGGTATTCTTTCGCCCAGTACATCACGGAATCCGCGATATAATTGTCCACCATGGACCGGCCCGCCGCCACATCGTTTCCGCAGGCGGAGCCGTTGGACAGGCTGCCGTCCTCCAGATAACGGTAATAGTAATCCGGCACCATTCTCTGAAACCAGGAGTCCTCCCTGTGCGTATGATTATACACCACATCCATCACAACACGCATGCCGTTTTCATGGAATGCCTGTATCATTTCCTTGCACTCCCGGATCCGGATCAGCCCGTCCGCGGCATCCGTGGCGTAAGATCCCTCTGGCACATTATAATTTTTCGGATCATATCCCCAGTTAAACTGTCCCTCGTCCCCGGCTTCATCTACGGATCCGTAATCAAAAAAAGGCAGCAGATGCACATGGGTAACACCCAGGCTCTTGAGATATTCCATGCAGGTGGGATAGCTTCCTCCTGTCCCCCTTACGGTAAATGCCTTGTATTTCCCCCGGTACTCCTCCGGAATGCCGCTGTCTCTGTCATAGGAAAAGTCCTTAATATGCAGTTCGTAGATGATCTGCTCCCCGCAAAGTTTTGGCGCTCTGTCCTCCCGAAATCCCGGCAGATCCGTCAGCCGCAGGTCCGCCACCATACTTCTGTCCCCATTGCAGCCGCAGCCCACAGCGTAAGGGTCCCCGGTGGGGACGTCTCTCCCCTCTATTCTTACCACATAATCATAGTACATGCCGTGCAGGCTCTCCTCAAACTCCAGGCTCCATACGCCCTTTTCCCCGGCCTGCATCTCCTGTCTCAGACAGCTTTCCGAAACACCGTCCCTGTAGAGCCGCAGCTCAACCCGCTCCGCCAGAGGACTCCACACCTTGAATACCGTCCTGCCCTCCCTGCAGACCGCTCCTAAATCCTTTCCGTCGTATCGGAACTTTTCCTCAAATTCTTCACTGGCGAAAAAAGCCAGGCGTTTGGCAACATTCTCTTTCACTCTTACCTCCAGATGCCTAACCCTGAAGAATGCCCCCGCTTTGGGCACACTTCCCCTAATAAAAATGCCGCTGCAATGGGGCGGGAGGTATGTCTCGGAATCTCCCGTCCGCCATGAATGTCCATTCATTCTCTGCAGCAGCACAATTATAGTTTACAACATGTTATGCGGGACTGTCAAGAAAAACCCCTTTCTCAGGGAATCCGTCAGCCCTTTACCGCGCCGGATACGCCTTCCACGTAGCAGCTCTGCGACAGCAGGAAGACAATGGCGATCGGAATGGAAATCAATACACAACCCGCGTAGAACTGGGTGTAATAGTAGTCCACGTACTCTTTCTCCAGCATGGTCCACAGGCCGATGGCGATGGTGTAGTACTTGGTATCGTTGCCCATGATAACCTTTGCGAAGATGTAGTCCACCCAGGGACCCATGAAAGAGGTCAACAGGGTGTAGGTGATGATGGGCTTCGACAGCGGGATGGTGATCCTGATAAAGGTATCCCATTTGGTGGCGCCGTCGATGTAGGCTGCCTCGTCAATGGACTTGGGTATGGTGTCAAAGAAGCCCTTTGCCATATAGAATCCCAGCCCCGCGCCTCCCGAGTACACCAGCACCAGCGACAACTGCTTGAGCACGCCCGTCTCCAGAAGTCCCAGGCCTTTCAGGATGTAGTACACTGCGATCATGGACATAAAGCCGGGGAACATGCCCAGTATCATGGCGATGTTCATGAAGTTCTTGCGCATCTTGAAGCGCAGGCGGCTCATGACGAACGACACGCACAGCACAAAGAATGCCGACAGCAGAGTGCTGAAAATCGCGATGATCAGCGTGTTGAAAAACCATCTGGTGAAGTCGATGTTGGTGCCTCCGGAAATCTTGCTGTTCACACCCATGACCAGCTCTTTGTAGTTGTTCAGGGTATACCCCTTGGGCATGATATAGGTTTTGTAGGAACCGCCCTCCTCACGAAAAGATGTCAATATGACGAACAGGATGGGCAGAACCCAGATAATGCTAAGTATCGTCAGCAGCACATAACAGCCTGCATTTGTGATTCTTCTCTTTAATCTCATTATTGGAACGCCCCCTCATCTTTGTAGGCACCTGTACGGTGATAGGTCAACAGTGACAGAGTCGCAAGGATGATAAATACCAGAATACCGATAACTGCGCCCAGGTTGTAGTCTTTCTGGGTGATGGTCAGCTTATAGAGCCAGGTCACCAGCAAGTCCGTCTTGCCTGCGTAATAGTACTCCAGCGAATCGGGGCCGCCGCCTGACAGCAGGAAGATTACGTTAAAGTTGTTGATATTGCCCGTAAAGGATGTGATCAGATTGGGCGTCATCACAAACAGCATGTAAGGCAGTGTAATCTTTCTGAAAATCACGGGAGCGCTGGCTCCGTCTATCTTCGCCGCCTCGTACAGATCCGCGGGGATATTTTGGAGAATACCCGTGGTGGACAGCATGGTAAAAGGTACGCCGATCCAGATGTTGATACAGATAATCGTAATCTTTGCCAGCAGAGGATCCGTGAAGAAAGGAATGGATTCCGTGGCCTCGATGATGCCGATTTCCCGCAGAAGCACGTTTACCGGTCCGTTGGCATTGAAGATGGTCCTCATGGTCAGCAGGGTGACGAACTGGGGCACCGCCACGGACAGCACGAACATAAATCTCCAGAAGCCCTTGCCCTTAGTGTCCTTGCGGTTGATCAGAAGCGCCAGCAGCAGTCCTAAGATGTAGCAGGTCACGGTAGCCGAAACCGCCCAGATCAGCGTCCATCCCAGCACGGGCCAGAATGTGGTGGCCAGAGAGCTGGTGGAAGCCACCAGAGACCGGAAATTCTCCAGACCTACCCAGGAGAACAGCGTCCCGGGGGGCTGATGCTCGTGGTCATAGCTGGTGAATGCAATCAGAATCATGAATACCAGCGGCACGATGGTGAAGACCAAGATGCCGATGATCGGAAGCGTCAGCAGGAATGCGTGCAGATTCTCCTCTTTCAGGGAGCGGATATCGTCCCGCAGAGTGGGAATATGCTGTCCTTTCGCTATGCGAACCTGGGTGCAGTACGCGCTCTTGGCGGACATACATGCCACAAAGACAATGGCCAGCGTCAGCACAATGGTGATAACGCCGTACAGCAGACAGAGCATGGAGTTGTCTCCCATGGAGTACTCGTAGATCCCCAACGCCTCGTTGTATACTTGTCCCTGTTCCACGGTGCCCAGGGTGATGAAATTTCCAATCGATCCGATCCCAAAGAAAATCATGTACAGCAGATACAGAATCTCAAGCGCCAGGAAAATCAATCCCCTCGCCACCTGCTTGTTCATTATGTTTCCAAGGCCAAAAACGAGGAATGAAAGTCTGGTGAGGGTATTGCCTTTCTGAAATACCTGAGATATGCTCTCGTCTCTGGGCCTGTCATATTTAAGCGGTGCTTTCTTCTTAAAAAGTCCCATCGGAAACCTCCTGATTCCAATTCTGCACCCGCCCACCCGGCATGAATTACAGTCTGCAGGTATGGGCGGGCGCTGTTTTCGGTTCTCTCCTAAATCCACTCTTCTATATTATTCGGCAGTCATAGACGACACGAAAGCATCCAGTTTCGCCTGGGCGTTGTCCTTGGTAATCTCGCCGCTTCTGATCTCGGTGGGGATGGCACCCGCATAGGACCAGTATCTGGCGCTGAACGTGCTGTTTACAGGCTGTGCCACGCTGGCATTGTTGGACTCTTCGATCAGCACCTTTGCGATGGGGTCTGAGGTAACTTTCTCATTCTGGCCTGCCGCTTTGTTGGCGGGAACCTGCTGGGACAGTTCGTAGCGCAGAAGCTGATTCTCCTCGTTTCCGATGAACGCCGCGAACGCAACCGCTGCAGCCATGTTCTTGGACTGTGCATTTACGCCGATGGCCTTGGAGCCGTAGAAACCAAGCAGCTGATGATCCGTGCCGTCCGGATTGAACGTGGGAATAACGGCCATTCCCAGATCGTCGCCCAGCACGCCGTGATACAGCTCATAGTTCCAGCTTCCGTCAAACCATGCGCCCAGTCTGTGGCTCTCGATGAGCTCGCTTACCGTGATCTCGCCGTCAAACGCACATTTCGGATTGTTGATCAGGTCGATGAGGTAATTGGTAACGGCAAGGCCCGTAGCGTTGTTCCAGTCCACACCTGCGGAAAGGTCGCTGCCGTCGGGTCCGAAGATGCTGCAGCCTGCGCCGTAGTAATAGCATCCCAATTTCCAGCCGCCTGAAGATTCAAAATAGAAGTTATACACATCGTCTGCCGTAGCCTTGGCCATAATGCCCTCCAGGCTCTTGATGTCATTCTCATCCAGCAGAGTCTTGTCATAATACATGAAGAATGTATTGTGGGTGAAAGGAATTCCGTAGACTTTGTCGTCGATCATTACCGTATCCACAACCGCCTCAGCCATGTCGTTCCTGACCATCTCCTCAGTGGAGCCGCCCAGCTGAGCGATGGCACCTGCCTCCACAAGGGGTGGAAGCTGATCGTTGGCAAACAGGAATACGTCCGCAGCGTTGCCTACATCCTTGAGCACTTCATCCTGGCACTTGTCCTCGCCCACCACTTCGGTGGTCCAGGTGATATTGTACTCGGGATGCTCTGCGGCGAAAGCCTCCTGCATCTTGGTCATAGCGCCGCTGTCGATCTGGTTCTGAGGGCACCATACTTTCAGGGCAATGTCCTGTGTCTCACCGGAAGCCGCCCCCCCTGACGCGTTTTCGCCGCCCTGAGAAGCGTTTTCGCCGCCCTGAGACGCATTTTCGCCGCCCTGAGACGCATTTTCGCCGCCCTGAGACGCCTGGGAATCATTTCCCCCGTTTCCGCATCCTGCCAGAAGCGATACGCTCATAGCCGCTGCCAGCAATGTGGCAAAAATCTTTTTCTTTTTCATTTTAAAAGTCCTCCTTTTAGAAATTTTGCTTTTAGAAACTTTTAATGGTTTCTTTAAATTTCGTTGATAGAAAAATATCATATTTTTAGAATTGCGTCAAGCCTCTGTTTGTGCAGGTTTTCCGCATTATTAGACATTTTATTTATGCGTTTATGCAGTTTGCATGGGTTTTCGAAATTATTCCCGAAACAAATTCCCGAAACTATTTTTTATTAGTTTCGTTTCCAATTCTTTTTATCATCAGTATATTAGCGAAAAAGCGAACCAAGAAACATTATATTTTCTGATTTTATCCGTATTATGAACTTAATAAAAATATTTCACAAACGAAATATCATACTTTGTCTTTCCTTAAAGTTTCGCAGACACTCTTGTTTTTCAAACGCTGTCTTGCTATAATCTAGGTATCTGGACATAAAATCATTGTCATTTTTCACAAAAATTTTTACGGGAGGATTTCCTGATGGCTACGATAAACGACATTGCCGCAAAGCTGGGAATTTCCAAGAGCACAGTCTCAAAAGGGCTGAACAATGCAAAAGATGTCAGCGAAGAAATGCGCAAAAAGATTTTGGAGACCGCGGTGGAACTGGGCTATACCAACAAGCGTCTCCAAAAGGAGAGAAAAGCCCTGTGCATTTTAGTAGAGAATATGGACTTTCAGACTCCGAATCAGTTCGGACATGACATTATCCTGGGCTTCCGGCAAATGGCGGAACCGGAGGGCTGGACGGTAGACATCATCCCCATAGACATAGAATTCCAGCGGGGCACCCCCTATGGCGTGTTCATGATAGAACACGGCTATCAGGGCTCTTTTATCCTGGGGCTGACCCTCCTGGATCCCTGGATGAAAGAGTTTCGTACATCCAAAATTCCCGCTGTCCTCTACGACAATTACATCAAGGGGAACCCCCACATAGCCTCCGTGGGCTGCGACAGCCAGGAGGGCTTTGAACTGGCGGTCAAGCACCTGACCTCCCTGGGGCACACAAAAATAGGCCTCCTCTCCGGCCCTCTGGAATCTTACATCCTGAAAGCCAGATACAATGCCTATCTGAGCGCCATGGAGAAATACGGTCTGGAAATCAACGAAAATTATATCGGCCTGGGCTATTATGTGAACGATTCCACCCGCAAATATATCCCGAAGCTCATGGAACAGGGCGTCACTGCCATCCTGTTCTCCCACGACATCCGCGCCATCTCGGCCATGACGGAATGCGAGGACCGGGAAATCCGTATCCCTCAGGACGTGAGCATCATAGGTTTCGACGACCTGCCCATGACCGCCCACACCCAGCCGCCCCTGACCACCATCCGCCAGGACCGACTGGCCCTGGGCAAATGCGGCTTCTACGCCCTGTCCTGCCTGCTGAACCGCGTGGCCATAGGCTCCATCCAGCTGCGGGCCACCCTGATCGTCAGAGACTCCACAGGCCCGGCCCCGGCCCAAGCCTGGATAGCTGCCCACCCCCAGAAAGCCCAGGCCCCAAGCCAAGGAAATCCAGCCCTCCCGACCTCTCAGGCCAGCCCCAAGCCCCCTGCCCCCAAAATCCACTGAAACACCCTGCAAAAGTCTGACCCAAACCAAAAGGGCGGGAACAGAGACACAAATCAGCACAAAGAAAAATCGGTGCAAGACCGGAAGAATGCCCCGCACTCCGGGGCATTCTTCCGCGCGGGACTGGCGAACCAAGCGAACTCGTTCGCTCGTGAGCCTAGAAGTTCTTAGGCTACGTCCTTTGTAGCCTTAGAACTTCTTCCCGCGCTTCTACCAGATGAATATCTCTTTCCCATTCAGCTTCATCAAAGCCTCCAGGAAATAATAGTCCCCGTAAATAATGGAAAATTCATGTTCCTTGTCATGATAGGCTGCCGTACACTTTTCCAGGAGATTGTCCTCCATCTCGTTCCAGCGCACCCTGTCCTCAGCCAGCGCCCCCAGCATCTTAAGCGCCGCCTCCAGATAAATCCTGCTCTGCCTGCCCTCTCTTAGCTTCGCCAGCTCGATCAGGCCGCAGGAGGCAATGGCCGCCGCCGTGGAATCCTCCAGCGCCACATCCACGGGCTGTCTGAAGTCTACCGGAATAAAGCCGCTCTCGGGGATATTGGCGATAAAGTAATTGGCCACCCGCTCCGCAGTCTCCAAAAACGCCGGATCCTTGGTATGCAGATAGCTTAAGGTAAAGCCGTACAGCGCCCAGCTCTGGCCCCTGGTCCAGGAAGACCCCTCTCCATAGCCCTGTCCGCCGTAGCTTCTCACCATTTCACCGGTCTCCAAGTCGAACTCCACGATATGGTTGACGGAGCCGTCTCCCCGGACAAAGCTTTTGCCTGCGGTATTGGCATGGCTCACGGCGATCTGGGAGAACCTGGGATCGCCGGTCTCCTCGCTGGCCCAGTACAAGAGAGGCAGATTCATCATGCAGTCAATGATGGCCCAGCCCCTGTGATCCTCGGCGCCCCAATCGTTCCAGGCCCGTATGAAATTCCCCCGGTTGTTAAAGCGCCCGGCCAGATTTCCGGCGGCAAGCAGGGCTCTGTTCTTAGAGGCGGGATTCTTGGTCATGCGGTAATCGGCCACAGCCGTGGGCAGCCACTTGAAGCCGTTATCGTGGTCAAGCTTCCCATAGTCCATCAGACACGCGTCCAGCTTCCGCTCATTGTCTTCGGCAATTTCTTTGTAGATTTCCTTTCCGGTCAGGGCGTACATCTGCCACATCATGCCGCCCCAGAAGCCGTTGGTCCACCAGCCGATTTCCCTTTCGCCGGACTTGTCGTCATGAACGCCGTGCATTGTGGTGTAGGGAATCTTGTCCTTTGACCGCTCCGCCACCTTTTCCAGCTTGCGGGCCACCCTGTCCAGGGTCTCCAGAGCCCATGCCTGTTCCTTTTCGTTTAGATGCATTCTCTCTCCTCCTTTTCCAGCCGCCCTGCGGCTACACAGAAGCCAAAGCCTCTCCGCGCGCCTTTGCCTGTTTTTCCTACTGTAAATTCCGGCAGTCTGCAGTATAACGCTTTACGCGCATTGCCCTCTGCCAGACTTTCCCTGCTGCCGGAATCCCCTGCAAACTATCAGCAGATGTTCAGTGTATTTCCAGCAGTTCGAAAGCTCTCTGCATGTACCTGTTCTGATCGGTAAGCCTCCAGATCAGGCCTGAGCGGTAGTTCTCAATCATCAGCAGACTGATGCCCTTATCGATGCCGATATACCTGTCCGAGAACCAGGCCGGCTCCACATCCAGGTTATAGGCATCCAGGAATCCATACTTTCCCTGAAGCTGCGGCATAGACGCATAATGCCGCGCCGCGCTCTCCGCCTCCCCCGGACAAAAGGGCATGGAGCCAATGGCACCGCAGGGAGGAATGGTTCCGTCCGCTTCGTTTTTGTCATTGCCCACGCAGGGAAGCGCCCCCTGAGCCCCGGAATAGCCGTGGGGCGTCATGCACGCGGTCATGCCCCAGGCGTCTGCGCCGTATGTTTTCTTCTGTCCCGGGTTGTCGATACAGTACTGCCTGGCCGCTTTTACAGCTCGCCTGGAATTCTCGTACCAGTCGATTCCCCTGCGGTCCCGCTTCCCCTGCAGGTTTAGAAAGGCGTGGGAAAACTGATAGACAAACAGGCCGCCGCAGTAGCTGTGGTAGATCAGTCCGCTGTCCTTATATACATCGCAGAACAGAGGACAGTCATAAAACAGGGAGGGAGGCACCGGATGCTCTGGCGCGGCCACCCCCAGAAAATACATGATAAACTGTTCCGCATAGTGGTCCCAGTGCCCGAAATGCCCCTCTTTCTCATTGTAGCCCATATAATACTGGTTCAGCCTCGGATCCCGGTACCAGTCCCAGTCCACCTCCCCATACAGCTCCTCCCAGAGCCTCATGCACTCCCCGCCGAAGTACTCCCCTGCCGCCATGGCGCCCATGAGAAGCAGCGCCGTATCGATGACGGACAATTCGCAGCCGCCGTATCTGGATGCATCCTCCATATGCAGGAAATGATAAAAAAAGCCGTGGACCCTTTCCGCCCGTTCTTTCATGGTGACAAGGGTGCCCACAGCCCGCCTTTCCGCCTCCTGTCTGCTCACATATCCCCTGTGCGCGCCTATAGCCAGTCCGGCCAGCCCGTATCCCACTGAGGCCACGGAGCACATATCCCGCTTCACATCATTGTCCCTGATCAGTCCGTAACTCTCCCCGGATTCACTGACCTCATTCCAGAAGAACCCGAAGCACTTTCTCTCCTCTTCCTCCAGAATCTTGCTTACTTTTCTGTCTTCCATATACTGTTCCATTATCCCTCCGGCCCGCCCATACCGCAAGCCACAGTCCATCTCTTTCCTTTCCCAATATCCTCAGCCCGGGCCTGTCATGCTTTCACACAAGCCCGGTTCCCAAACCCGTTTCCCCTTATTCAATCATTTCTCTCCGTATATTTACTCCGTGTTGGCGGGCTTTGTCAGACCCTGGCTTTGATGCAGCTCTCCCTCTGAATCAGGGAGGTGGGCAGCAGGATACGCCTGCTCTCCTCTCCTTTCATCATTCCCAAAAGAGTCTGCGCCGCGATCTCCCCCAGTTCGCACAGAGGACGGTGCACAGTAGTCAGGCGGGGGGTCATGACCGCGCTTTTCTCGATATCATCCACGCCAATGACAGAAATATCTTCCGGCACCCGAAGTTTCAGCTCCTGCAAAGCCCTGATGCATCCGATGGCCATCTCGTCGTTAAACGCAAAGACAACTTCCGGGCGATTCCCTCCTTTGATGAACTCCGCGGTTCTATGGTAAGCCGTCTCCTCCTGCCAGTCGCCCTCAATACACCATCCGGACGGGCAGTCCAGCCCAAAGGTCTCCACAGCCTGGCGAAAGCCCGCCATTCTGCGCTCACCGTCAAATCCCTTTCCCACCAGGCAGGCCACCCTTTTCAGATTCAGGCTATTGATATACTCTCCCGCCCGAAAGGCGCTGTCCTCATTATCAATCAGTACCGTAGAAACAAACGGCGCTTCCAGTTCCCGATCCAGAACCACCACCGGACACTGGGCGCTTGCCAGCAGACTGATCACATCGTTTGGTATCTTCTCCGCGAAAATGATGGCTCCGTCCACCATCCTTTCCAAAAGGAGCCTGCTGATATGGGTAATGTCCTGCATGGGCCCGCATTTTGCCGCGATCATTTCCTGTCCGTGCCGGTCCATCTCGCTCTCAATCCCCCGCATCACCTCGCCGTATACCACGCCGTACAGGGAATTGGCAAAATACCCGATAAAACCGTTTTTCCGGTTCTTCAGGCTTTTTGCCATCCCGTTTGGCACATAGCCCAGTTCTTTCACAATCTCCATAATCTTCTGTTTCTTCTCTTTACTTACAGGGCCTGTGTGATTCAGTGCGTAAGATACTGTGGAAATCGAAACCCCCGCCGCCTCTGCTACATCCTTGATCGTTACCGCCATCCTTTATCAGCGCATATCCTTACCGGGGCCGCAGCTGATCTCAAGGGTCTCCTCCCCGCACCTTGCGTCCCTCAGGCTATAGATATACGTTTTCTCCTCCTTCTCCTCTATTCTGCAGTCATCCCCCGAAATGCCCAGCTTCGTCCCCTCCAGGACGATGACATCCTCTCTCTGGGACAGCCGGAAAGTCAGTTTTCCCGGCCCTGCCTCCAGAATCTCTGCGGTAGAATACAGAATCTTCACGCCTTCTATTTTCAGACAAAGGGGCAACAACAATCCTTCCCGGGCTCCCAGCCGGATTTTTCTGCTTTCAAATAATGCTTCTCCATTATACCAGATTCCACATTCTTTTGCAAAAAAATCCAGATTCAGAATATGGAGATACTTTTCCCCTCTCTCGTTCCCATTGATGTCCAGGAAGACACCGCCGTATTCCGCATCCTCGGAAAGTCTGCAGGATGCCCCCAGATATTCCATCAGCCGCCGGATGCCCGGCCGGTTTCCGATATAGGGGGCGGAGAGAATGGCTGTCTTCCCTTTTCCGGTCTTTTTGATCAGGCCGCAGGCACCGCCGTCCACAGCCGCCCGCAGGAACACTTCCGCTCCCTCCGCCGTGAAAGTCTCGGCCTCTCCCACGCGCACCTCCGCGTACTCTCCCCAGATGCCCTCCGGCTGCACGCTAAGGCTGGGAAGCTTTCCCTCGTCCAGTTCTGTCGCCACATGGATGCCGGTTCTGTCCGCCAGGATCCTGCAGGGTCTCCCCTCCATGTCCATCACGGGCATGCGCCCGCACAGAAGCAGGCTCCCGCCATTCTCCGCAAAGTCCGCCAGCCTCTTTTGGACTTTTTCGTCCATGTAGTCCGCGCTGAACAGGAACAGAACCCCCTTTTCCTCCGTCCAGTCTCCGTCCTCCTGCAGGTTTACGCCGCCGAAAGCATAGTGGTTTTGCAAGAGCATTTTGGTAAAGGTGTTCCATCCGCTGCCGATCCTGCGCCTTGAAAGCTCCTCCACCATAGCCTTTTCCCGCCCGGAGCCGGGATAACAGTATTCCGTCATAAAGTAATCGGGGATAAAGCCTACCCGCACATTGTCCCGCTCTTCTCTCATGTCCCCCAGGAAGCTGCTGCCGGCCAGCAGCACCCTGGCATTCCTGCGGATTCTGTCATAGGTATAGCTCAGCTTTCCCTCCGGGTTCACGGGAGCAGTGAAGCCGTGCCTCTCCCCGGTGATGGCAATCCGGTTGTTGCCGTCTTTCCGGGGCTTTTTTAACAGCATATTCCTGCCCCCGGTAAAGAGATAATGGTTGATAAGGCGGTTTCCCTGGGCGATGCACATTCTGGCGGTAAAGTCGGCGTCCGCTATATCCAGTCTTCCGTTGCCGCTTTCATCATAGTCCGCCTCCCCGCTCTGGAATTCAAAGCTGGCCAGGGGCATGTTCTGTCTGTTCACCGCCTCCATATAGCAGTGAATCAGGTATAAATCCTGCACATTTTCCAGGCGCAGCCCGGACAGATAGATATCGGAGCCTGCCCAGAAGCTGTCCGACTGTCCGTAGGCCTCCATCAGCTGGCTGATTCCCACAGGGAAAGTATACCCGCGCCCTCCGCCGGTTCCGTGGATATTGATCAGGAAAGGAATGTCCCTGACTCCGTATTTTTCCGCCATATCCTTGAGCACCGCCGCATATTCCGCGTATCTGCGGCGCATATAAAACCCCAGATCCCTGTGGAGCTCTAAGGCATAGCCCTCCCCGGGCTGCTCATAGGCCTTTCTCCTGACGTCCGGCAGTCCGTTCCAGAAAGGATAACGCCTTTCCAGCTCCTCTTCCCCCCAATTCTTTCGCAGCCAGTCCTCAAATCCTGCCACAGTCACATCGGTGAGATCCGGCGTGTTGGAGACCCAGGACAGCATCCCGATCTCATTGTCCAGCTGACAGGCAATCACGTTTCCGCCCTTTGTGATCAGATGCCTCTCCAGGACAGGCATGATCTTTGCATACCATTTATCCACACAGGCCAGAAAATCCGGCGCCAGATAATCCAGGGTCTTGGTGGGAGCCGTCCGGTGGTCCCATCCGGTGGGAACCAGCCCGGGATACCGCTCGGCCACCCAGTAGGGAATCCCCTCATTCTTCATTTCCGCCATGATAAAGGGGCCGGGCCTGCCGATAAAGTACAGGCCGTTGTCCCGGCAGAGCCGGATAAATTCCTCCACATCCAGATTCTCCCGCTCCTGCCCGAAATCAAAGATTCCCTCCTCTTCCTCGTGGCACAGCCACGGAATGTAGGAAGCCACCGCGTTCAGGCCCGCCTCCTTTAGCTTTGACAGCCGATCCTGCCATTCCTCTTTTTTCAGTCTGTAATAATGCACTTCGCCGGAGATGATGATCTCCGGCGTGCCGTTTATGAATACTTTTCCGTCCCTTACTTCAATGCTGCCCATACACACTCCTCTATATACTATTCTCCTGTAATACCCGTTTTCTCGATTCCCTCAATAAACTGCCTCTGGGCGCAGAAGTACAGAAGCAACAGCGGCAGCATGATCAGGAAAGTACCCGCCATCTGGACGGCTTCATTGGCCGTCACTCCCGTCCCGGCCTCTGAGGCGCTGATCATCTTATTGAAAGTCTCCACAAAGTTTTCAAGCTTCATCGGCAGCGTCTTGATATTCGCGCCGAAATACAGAGAACCCAGATAGGTTTCGTTCCAGTACCAGACCACCGACAGCAGAAAGCTGATCAGGAAGCCCGGTTTTGCCACGGGAACAGCTATCTTCGTAAAAATCACAATCTGGTTTGCGCCGTCAATCTCAGCCGCCTCCGTGAGGGAAACCGGCATCTGCTGGAAAAAGAGAACGAAGATCAGCACGAAAATCGCGCTCTTCATGCCCTGGCCGAACACCGCCGGCAGCAGATAGGCTTTCAGGCTGTAGAGAATCCCCAGGTTCCGGTACATCAGAAACTGCGGGATCATGGTAATCTGTGAGGGAATGATAAAGGTGGCCAGAATCAGCCCGAACAGGATATTCTTCCCCCTGAACTTATACCTGGCGATTCCGTAGCCTGTCAGCGCGCACACCAAAGTCTGCAGCAGAGCCGGAAGCACGCTGACATAGATGGTGGTCACAAGCGTACTCCCGTATCCCAGGACCTCCATGGCCCGGGTGAAATTTGAAACCTCAAAGCCGTAGGGCACCCAGCTGACCAAAGGATTCACCAGATCGTCCGAGGTCATGAAGCTCATGCTGATCATCTTCAGCAGCGGATAGAGAAATACGAATCCCGTAATGCACAGGAAAACGTATAAAGCTATTTTGGTGCCTATCCTGACCACATTGTGCCTGTCAGGCCGAAATGTTATCCCTGACTTTCTTTTTGCCTTGCTCAATCCTACACCTCCTACTAATCACGGTACCTTTTGCTCTCCCGGTACAGCTTCTTTAAGTTCCTGTCCTGGGCTTTCTTCAGCCTGCGCGCACGTTTCAGTTCCAGCTTGGCCGCTTTTGTGCTCCCGTATACGGCCTCCTTGCGGGGTCCGTAGAGCAGCATGAAGAACCCGATCACCAACAGCAGCACCACGAAGTAGATCCATGCCTGAGCGGAAGAATAGCCCAGCCCCAGGCTGGTCTGGAACATATTGCCCTGGATGGTGGTGATGACCTCATTGGTATCAAAGGTGGATATGGTCACAATGGTATATATAATGCAGATCACGATCATGCTGCGCAGGTTGGGAAGCGTTACTTTCCAGAAGCATTCCCAGCCGGAAGCGCCGTCCATATACGCCGCCTCATACATAGGCTTGTCGATCTTCTGCAAAGCGGACAAAAGCAGCAGAATCTGCACCCCCGAGAACCAAAGGGTCATCACAAAGGAATCAATCAATGTCTTCAGCAGTCCCCCCGCCGTCTCCGGCAGCATGTCAAGGACGCTCATAATCACCGTGTTGGTGTCCGCCCCCTGGATGGCCATCATGCCCATGTCAATAAATTTGTCAATGACGGGCCCGCTGATAATGATTACCGGCAGGAAGAACAGGGTCCTGAATATCCCTCTTCCGCGGATCTCCTTGCTTAATATCAGCGCCACGGCAATAGCAAAAACGATCACGATAGGCACCTGCAGGACAATCTCCCCCACATAATTCAGGAGGATCTTGGGAAAGGTCACGTCTCCCAGAAAAGCTTTCCGGTAATTGTCAATCCCTACCGGCTCCGTGACCAGCCCCGTGGCGGAGATCACCACGGAATCAAAACTCATTTTCAATGTACTTGCAATCGGATACAGGGTAAACACCGCAAATCCGATCAGCCAGGGAACCTCGCACAGCCATCCGCGAATGTTGTTCCTTGTGCTTCTGGAAATTCTACCTTTACTCATACCCCAACTCCTATCTGGCCGCGGCAGCGGTATTCACCAAATAGCTTTCCCCGCCCACAGTCACGCCATCGCCGGTCCAGTCCGTCTTCCCATAGTTCACATAGATACTGACACCATTGTCATAATCCACCCGCACCACATCCTCAGCCAGCACCACACGATCCTCCATGCACGCTCCCCACACGCTCCCAAGACCCTCTTTGATCTCCCCGTATTCCCGGATGATGGAATCTTTCCACACCGCATACTGAGAGCTGTAGATCCAGGAGGAAGCCGTATCGATCAGCTCCACCGAATCCTCCCAGGTCACATACCAGGTAGGATATGCCCCGTATTCCACGCACTGCAGCAGATCAAGCTTTGCGTTGGCATGAAAGTTCCAGCCCTCCGAGTAATAGGGAATGCATCCTTTCAGCACGATCTGCATAAAGGGCACTGTCTGCGTAAAAATATAGTAATTGCTGGAGCCTGACGGCATATCATAAATGGCGCCGCAGCGCTCCCAGATATAGGCAAAGGGCGCGTACAGGTTCAGGCTCATTCCCGCGGTGTCCGCCTGCTTCCAGAGCCTTACCGCGTCCGCCCTTGTGGAGACGGCCTTTCTGTTCCAGTTGGAATAGGGAGTTCTGCCAAAAGCGTCCAAGGACAGACTGGTCACCCCTATGCCGGATGCCTTTTTGGCAAATTTATTCAGTGCGTTGGCAGTGTAGGAGGGCGCAAGCCAGTTGAAAGCCCCATTGTCAAAGGATTCCAGCATGGTGCGGTTGATCGCCTGGGCCTCGTCCTTATTGCCGTATCCGCCCACTTCCTCGTATCCCCTAGTAAAATCCGCGTACAGCGATACGTTGGTTCCAAGTTCCGTAAGCGCTTGGATCTCTTTCTTCCAGGCGGATTTGGAACCGGTCTTCCCGCTGAATGAAAAGGCGGAGGGACCTGCCCCCGAGGCGCCGTCCCCCGAGTATCCTCTCAGCACAACGTTCATATCCGAAAGCCCTGCGCCGCAAAGCTCCTGCAGGATTTCGCGGGTCTGCTCCAATGTAGTCATGGTCACTGTCTTTGAGCCGATGAGCCCCTTTTCCTGCTCGGACAGCACCATTTCCAGCCTTACGGGCACGGCATCCCCGCCGTTTTGCTTCGTGAGCTTTCCGCCCTCAAGCAGCCATTGTCTGTAGGCTTTGGCAATCCCCACATAATCCGCCTCCTCACCGGACAGCAGCACATATGTGACGCCAAAGCTTCCGGGATTTTTCTCCTCCTGGTTTGACGTCAGGCTGCTTCCGCTCTGGCTGAGCTTCATCTGATAGGTCTCCCGCAGGATGAACTTGGGCTGGATCAGGTTATAGGGTGTGCGGATTCCGCTGGCCTGGGCTAAGATTTTACAGTATTCATCCCCCTCTGTCACAATCCCCGCAATGCCCTGCTTCCCCTCCTCCAGGATGCTTCCGAAAACGGGCATATAGATTTCTTCCGCGGGCTTTAGCATGCCCTCCACATCGGCGCTTTTATATGCCCCCAGCCCTAAGTCGCTGCCGTAGATCTGCTTTTCATAATTTTCCGCGGCCACGGTCTTCGTGCCCGTGGAGATCAGCGCGCCGCACCCGTCCGGCACAAACAGATACCCGTTGTTGTCATATCCGTAGCTGGAGCCCAGAAAAGGATATACAAAAATGCTTTGGAGCCTGACTGCGCTCTCCGGAGATTCCTCTATGGACGCTTCCGGAATCAGTACCCGAATCCCGTTCTCCGTCAGCGTCACCTCTATCTCAAAGCTGATTCCGTCCGAAAAGCCGATGGTGCTTCGGAACCCGTCTTCCATCCCCTGGGAGTTTACCCTGGCGCCATCCTCCGTTATGCTCAGGGTCTTCACATTCCCGTTTTCCAGCCTGCATTCCACCGAAATGCCGGACTGTCTCATCCCTGCATAGGTGGCGTTCAGGTCGCCCTCCCGGGGCTCGGGCCCGCAGGAGTCGTATACATAGCCTCCGTCCTTATCCCGGATCCGGATGGCCAGGGACTCCGGCTGATAGTACAGCTCCAGACGGTCGTTCTCCGCCGCCAGTTCATAGCCCGCTTCCTGGGCACTGGCCCTGGCTGGCGCCGTAAGGCCAAGCAACCCGCCGGCTAACAGCGTCCCAAGCGCCATGGCAACCCTGTACCATGCTTTTTTCTTACACACGAAGAGCCACCTCCTTATAGATACTCACCACAAACTGCCATAGCTGCTGTCCCAGCAGATAAAGCGTGAACGCCGCCAGCAGGAATAACAGCATCGTGACCACTGTGACGCAGATATTTTTTATGGTCTCGGAGACGCTGTATACATGGACCTCCTGCACCATCAGATAGAGCAGTATGACGCACCAGCCCATGACCAGCAGATAGCCGAACTCATAGAAGAACCTCTCGTTTTCCGTCAGCGCATTGGAGACGATCTGCAGGGGCAGCAGGAAAACCAAATAGGGCGAAAGCGCATAAATGGTTCCGCAGTATACATGCTTAAACTTACCCTCTCCTCCCGAGATGGTACTCACCAGGAAATTACAGGCCACGAACAAGAGCAGCGGCAGCATGATCCGTCCGATGACTGCCCCCAGGTTCACATAGGCAATGTCCGTCTGGTTAAACAGGTAGCTGGTCACATATAAATCCGTTATCTGCAGGACGATGAGCCACAGATACAAAAACGTAGCCGTCAGCACGCTGACCTTTTCCTCATGATGAATGGTGTAATAGCCATCGAAAGGGTTCCGCAGCATGAGCTTCATCACCTTTAGCTGCTGCAAAAAGGGAATCTCTCCCAATCTCCTGCCCATCTTCTCCACCGGAGCCAGGAAACCTTTCTTGGCGTTCAGCCTCCGGACCAGCCTGGCTGCCGCCCACAAAAGGATCAAAGCAGCCATCACCCAGGTCAGATTTTTCTCAATCCACTGGTTTCTGGCATACCAGTAGGCCTGGGAATATCCGGATACATTGCCCGCCACCCGGTAGTAGTCCATGGCCTGGGTATAGTCCTGCCGCTTGAAGCTGGCCTTTGCAAGGGCCTCGTAGGAAAAGAGAAACGCCGTGTTGGCCCGGTTGATCTCCTGCCAGTTCTGCTCCGCTTCCGCGTATTTGCCGTTCATATAGTCCGACAGCCCCAGATGGACCTTTCGGGCAAAATCCGTAGGCTCATACTCCTGTATAATGCCCTTTCCCTTATCCAGCACATACAGAGTGCCGTCCTCCGACACATCGATGGCGGCCGCGCTGGATACAAGGCCGATTCTCTGCATCTGCGTATCCACATACCCGAAAGCAAAGATGATGTTGCCGTAGCTGTCGTATTCGTAGACGGTTCCCCAGGAATCCACCGCGTAGATATTCATGTTCCTGTCCACTGCCACATCTACGAAGCCATGGCTGTAATACCCCGGAGATATCAGATCCGCTCCCGCAATGGATAGCTTGCGGATGCTCTGCCCCTGCTCCCCGGCGTTCTGCCCCTGGGTGACGGTATACATCAGCCCCAGTTCATCCACCGCAATATTCGCCACGCTGGAGGGAATGTTCTTAAAAAGCTTATCCAGCTGCTCCTGGGTAAAGAAGGTTCTCTGCAGTATCATCATCAGCGAGGTGTTCGTCCGGTTGGAGCCAAAGTACCCCAGAAAGTTCCCCTCGATGCTAAGCTGCATCACGCCGGAGGTAGAGCCCTCGGACACCACATACAGATTTCCCCTCTTGTCTACTCCGATCTTCACCGGCGAGAAAGCGCTGTTTTCCCCGAACACTTTCTCCTGGGGCTTCCCGATGCGCGTATACAGGCTTCCGTCATGGTGAAATACCAGAATCTCCCTGGCGCCGTAATCCGCCGCATAAATGTATTCCTGCGTCACAGCCAGTCCGGAGGGCGCCGTCAGATACTCGGACGTGATCTCCTGGACGACTTCCTCCCCCTCCATCACAAGGATGCGGGCGTTCCCGGTATCCGCTATATACAGCTTCCCATTATAATAAAACAAATCCTCCGGCGACTTCAAATCCGGGTTCAGCAGGCTCCCCGGCTCATAGGCATCCTGGGTATAGACCAGGTACCCGTTTGGCCCCTGGGTAAGGGTATGATACGGGGCCTGCCCATGCACTTTCATTTCTGCCGGCAGCAGTATGGCCAAAAGCACCGACAGGCAGATCCATCTGCAGGCTTTTTTTCCAAAATGTCTCATCGCGTTCTCCTTACTTGATACCGGAATGGGCCATTGTGCTCATCACATTATTCTGCATCACGATAAAGATGATCAGATTCGGAATGAACATGATCAGCGTCGCCGCGGCCGCCATACCGATACCGGCCACATCATTTCCCGTGGTGGTCAGAGTCGACATGTAATACGCAAATGTCTTCTGATTGTCATGGTTCAGGTACAGTTCGCTGGCCTCTATGGTATTCCAGGCTGTCTGGAATGTAAGGATCACTACCGTGGCCAGCGAGGATTTCGACAGGGGCACCACGATCTTGCGGAATGTATACCAGTCCGTAGCGCCGTCAATCTTAGCCGCCTCCAGCAGCTCATTGGGAATCTGGTCCATAAACTGCTTCACCAGAAACAGCCCTACGGGCATTGCCAGCGCCGGAATGATATGCACGGCGAATTTATCGATCATTCCCGTGCCGTATACGATCAGGTATTTGGGAATCTTCACCGCCGCCCCCACGAACATCAGCGCCATGGTATTGATGCCAAAGATCAGGTTCTTGGCGCGGAAGTTCTTCTTCGACAGCGCATAGCCCGCACAGGCCGTGATCCCCACCGTGCACAGCACCGTCAGCAGCGTAGAGACGATGCTGTTGAAGAAATATCTGTAAATGGGCACATCCGAGCTGTTCATGGCCTCCAGGAGCTTCCGGAAGCTGCTTAAGGACGGATGGGACACAAAGAAGCGCGGCGGATACAGATACAGCTCGTTCAAAGGCTTCAGAGCCTGCGAAAAGATAAACACAATGGGCAGTCCTGTCAGGATTGCCATGGGAATCAATATTACATAAAATTTAATCTGACTGGGATGAAACCTGGACGGATTCATCTTCTTTCCCTGTATGGATGCCATATATACCTCCTATTTTAAATCGCTGCGCGACTTTGCCATTTATCACTCCCCGTCCCCGAAGAGCTTGAACACGCCCTTGGAGCTCACCGCTATGAAGATCAGCAGCACCACCGATATGGCCGAAGCGTATCCCATCTCATACCGCAGGAAGCCGTAGTCCTCAATGTGGTTGAGCACCAGCTGCCCCGCGTACTGAGGCGTGGGATTGGAGCCGGACAGCGTCACGCCGATGGCTCCGGCCTGAAACGTATTTACCACCGCCATCACCGCTCCGAACAGCATCTGGGGCTTCAGGGACGGAATCGTAATATGGACGATCTCCTGGAACCGGTTCTTTACGCCGTCAATATATCCCGCCTCGTAGAGCTCCGGATTGATATTCAGGATACCTGCCAGCATGGAAAGGAAGCCCACGCCCATACTGGACCACAGCGTCACGACAATCATCACCGGCATCAGCCATTCCGTGGACTGAAGCCACTGCACGGGTTCCCTTATCAGCCCCCAGTTTAAGAGCAGGCTGTTGAGATAGCCGGTCTGATCTCCGTTGAACAGCACTTTCCAGATCACCGTCATGGCCACGCCGCTGGTCATGGAGGGCGAGTACAAAATCAGCGCCAGCAGCGTCCTGGACCTTTTGGGAACCTGGGCCAGCATCCATGCCATGAGAAAGGAAAGGATGTATCCCAAAGGTCCTGCGATCAGCGAGAACTTCAGCGTATTCGGCACCACATACTGCATAAATACCGCGTCCGACGTAAAAAGCGAAATATAGTTCTTAAGCCCCGCCCACTTGGGGAAATTCACGGAATCAAAGTCCGTAAAAGAAAGCGTCATGGCAAGGGCCACCGGAATCACTATAAAGGTCAGAAACAAAATCAGGTATGGCGCCAGGAACAGGTAGGCTGACCTTTCTTCTCTTTTCTGTTCGTTTTTCTTACTCATCCTGCTTCACCCAACTCTCTATCAATTCAATTGACGGAATCCGGTATGTCCTGATCACGTTTCCGTCATCCATGTAACCGAATTCCTCCCACTTCCTGTTCAGCTCCTGGTTCATGAGGATGGAGGCATCGTCCAGGGAACTCCTCACATTCTCTCCGTTGAACACAACGGCGTTCCAGACATTGCTGATCTCGCGCTCGATCATATAGCTGGCAGGAGTCTTGACAAATTCGTGCAGCCATTTCCACTGCTCCATGACCACTTCCTTATGGCTCTCCGTAATGGGAAGTTCCGCAAAAGCTTCCACATTTGCCGTATTCCACATATAAGTATCCCCATAGAGAAGCTGCATCTGGGTACCGAAACGCTCCTGGGTCTCCCCGGAGAACCACCAGCGGAAGAATTCCCAGGCCGCCTCCTGCTTCTCGGACTTGGAGAAGATGACCCCTGTGGTCCCGCCGCCCGTGGCCCAGCGCTCTACCTCTCCCTCCGCGTTCTCTACCCCCGGCATCACGGCAATGTCCCATTTCCCCGCCAGCTCCGCGGCGGCGGCCTCCAGCTTAAGATAAGTGCTGAAGCTGGACACTCCTATGGGAATGGTGCCGTTTCGGAACGACTGATAGAAATCGGCCACCTCCGTGGGCAGACCGTATATGGTAAAGAGATCCGTCATAAATTTCATGGCAGCCAGGCCGTTCTCATCGTTTACCGCAACGGACATGCCGTCCTCCTCATAGACGGAACCGCCGTATTGCAGAATGAAAGGCGTGGTGGCGGAAAAGGTCTTAAACGAACTGGAGGAAGCCAAGGGAATGTAAAAGTTCATGCCGTACCGCTGGAGGATGGGCAGGATCCCAAGCACCTCCTCCCAGGTATCGGGCACCCCGATCCCCAGAGCCTCCATCAAGTCTTTTCTGTAATACAGTACAAAAAAGTCCTGAGTCTCCGGCAGGGCGTAAATCCCGTCCTCATAGGTATGGGTCAGCAAAGCCCCCGGCAGGAACTGTCCTCCCGTCTCCTCAAAGCCGTCAAACTCCCGCAGATCCGCAAGCACGCCCCGAATGGCCAGATCATAGGGAAGATGCGCGCTCAGCCCCAGGGCCACATCCGGCTGGCTGTTGGTGGTGTTGGCCAGGATCAGTTTGTTCTCGTCTTTCATCACGGAGAAATTGACCTTGATCCCTGTCCGGGGGGTAAAATAGGCGTCCGCCATGGTCTGCATCTCGTTGATGTAAGTCACGGCGCGGTTCACCCAGACATCGATGACGGTGTCGTACTCCTCTTTCCCCGCGGATTTCCCCGAGAACAGATCGTCGGCAAAATAGCAGATCTCCTCCCAGGTCTTGCGCAGCGCTCCCACCTCAAAATCCGGAATGGCTCCCTGGGCCTGTCTAATATAGATGCAGTCCAGGGACATAGGGCTCTTCTGGATGCTTTCCAGCACCGTACCCAGCATCTGCGCCACAGAGCTGGAGCCCTCCGAGAACGAAGAAAGGTTGTTGGGCAGTTCGTCAGGGTCGTCCCCCAGCTTGCGCAGCCTGCCGATGACGATCTTTAAATTGGAGATGTCCGAATTGCCCTCATCGCCCTGATTGAGCTCCACAAGTCTGTCATGAACCGTCTCCAGCCGGTCCGCCAGCCCGTAAAGTTCATCGCTTAACTCCGGAATATAGGAGAGAATATCCCAGTCGCGGTTTACATCGTCGCTTCCGCCGGTAACCTTTTTCACCTCTACGGCTATGTCGGCTATGGTGTCAATCTGGTCAGAAATAATATCCATCAGGGGATTCATCCCCGTGCTGTCGGCCTCCAGGCCCAGCACATGCTTTCCCGCCTCCAGGTAAAACGAAAAGGCGCCGTTCTCATCTCCGAACTCTTTCACGGTCCAGGACGCAGAGCTTTCAAAGGGCACCCCCGCCGCTTCCGCAAAGGGCAGCTCCCCGTCTATGGTCAGGGTACGGCGGACCACTGTGTTTGGCTTATCGTTCTGCCGGTATTTCAGAGCCACACTGTACCAGCCAGGCATTTCTACTTCAAACTCGTAATACAGCGTCTGCCCGTTCTCATTCCAGGTGGAACCGCCGATGACGCTCATCAGCTTCGTGTTGGCCTGATAAGGGGTTGCCTCAATATCCCTGGTGGCAACAGGCCTTGCGGAGGTGGTGTTTTTCCAGGAAATCCGCTCCGCTTCCAGAGGGATGACCGCATCCCCTCCCCGGGTCTGGGGATACTGCTTTTTATAGTCCTCATACCCGCAGTTTTCCTGCATGGCCTCCACATATACTTTTCCCAGCAGTATGGAGGATTTCTCCATGGTCAGTTCGATTTCGTTCTCACCCTCATTTAAATAGAAGAAAAGCCCGTCCTGCCCTCCCTGTCTCACGGATTTCAGCCTCCGGGACTGCCAGCCGTACCTGAGCATGGTATCCGGGGTGATCTCGTCCCCTCTGGAGTCCGTGCGGAAAGGCCAGCTCTCCGTGTCATAGAGCTGCTCCAGTATCAATTCCCGGGCTTCCGAGAACTGATACGCCCCGTTTATCTTCAGGCTGACCGTGTGGGAGACTGCCTTTTGCGCAAGGCAGTAATAGTCCACCGCAATACTGTACAGTCCGCTCTCCCCGGCGGAAACCGTAAGCTTACATGTATCTCCCTTTTCCAGCCGGACCGCTTCCCCATCGTACCCCAGAGAGTCCTCCGCCACCATAGCTTCCGACTGGGGAAAAGCAGCGGGATCGACTACGTAAAAAGCGTCTTTTACCTCTTGCAATCCCTCCCCGCGCCATTGTTCGATTACCTGGCTGTAAGGAATCTCCCCCTGGTTCTCAGCGGCAGCTGCCGCAGCCGGCGACACATTCCACACAGCCGCCATGAGAAACGCCGCGGCTATTCCTTTTATCCATCCTATCCGTTTCGCCATATCCAATGTCCTTCCAATCCTGCCGTCTGCCATACAAATACATCTGATACAATTTGTGGGAAAGGCCGCTCCGGGCCTTTCCCACTTATCTATCCCCGGGCCCGCATATGAAAACTTACCGCCAGGGCGACACGCGGGCCATGGATTTTACTTCGTAGCCGCGTCAATTGCCGCTCTCTCCGTGGTGATCAGGTTGTTGGCAAGGGTATTTAACTGGGAAGCGTAATCATCGATAGAAAGCTCTCCCAAAATGCACTTGTCAAGAATCTTGCCCATGGTGGCCTCTTCGCCGTCAAGCTCAATGCCCGTGGTGCCGTTCCAGCGTACAAACTCATATGCGGGAGCAAATTTGAAAGCCTCAACCACAGTACCGTTGGCATCCATGTTCTCATAAGCCTCCTGCACGCCTTTCACGGGGAAAGCCTCAAAGTAGCGCTTCAGCACCTCTTCGTCCGCAGTAATAGGCAGCGCGACCCAGCTCACGGAATCATCCGCCGCGTCAATGTCCATGCGGTTCACTGCCGCGTCCACGCCCCAGAACATGAACTTCACAAACTCCCAGGCTTCCTGGGGATGCTCTGTGGTGGCGGAGATAAAGCAATAGTCAGGGATGATTGCGTTCTTTCCGTCGGGAAGTCCCACATACTCTACATTATAGGTGATGCCTGTGCCGTCCGTATAGCCGCCGCAGCAGTAGCTGGCGTCATACCAGATAGCCGTATAGCCCTTAAGCCATGCATCGTAGTCTCCGGCTTCCGCGCCCGCGGTTATATTCTTCTGGTCGTCGCTTAGGCCTGCCCAGGAATACTTTGCCAGATTCTGGGTCTCTTTTACCGCACGGATGAATTCCGGGCTGTCCAGATGCACCTGGGTGCCGTCGTAGGTGTACCACCCCTGGTTCTCATCCCAGATATAGGGCAGGAAGTTGGGGAAATCATTGACATACTTCAGAGCCGCGATTCCCTGTGAGGGATTGTGAAGCTTCTCAACCGCCGCCATGAAATCGTCCCAGGAGTAGCCATAGGTTAAAGGCGTTACGTTCATCTCGCCGAACAGCTCCGTATTGATGAACATTCCAGCAAGATGCATGGACGTGGGAATTCCGTAGCTTTTTCCGTTATAGGCGCCGGACTCTCTCAGAGACTCTGGGATCATATTCCAGTCGCTGTCGGCCGCGATCAGGTCATTCAGGTTCAGGGCCCAGCCGCTTGATACCGCAGTGGGAAGCGTGGCGATCAGGGACACGTCCGGCAGGGAGTTTCCTGCTGCAGCCGTAGCCAGCGCTTCGTTCCAGCTGCCCGTGATCTCCTCGGCGATCTCAATCTTGATATTGGGATGGGAATCTTCAAAAGCGGCGATCATCTGGCGCTCGATATTGTTCTCCTCGGCCGTACCCAATGCCCAGCTGGCGAACCGGAGCGTAACCTGGTCGCCGTCTGCGCTCTCGTCCTGGGCATCGGAATTCTCAGCGCTCTGCTCCTGGTTCTGTTCTGAGCTTTGCTCTTCTTTCTGCCCCCCCGAAGAAGAATCCTGGGCGGAAGAAGATTCTCCGGTACCCGGATTTCCACAGCCCGCAACACCTGCCGTCATCACTGCCGTAAGCAGCACTGCCAAAAATTTTCTTTTCATAGCATCCTCCTTGTTATTCAATATGAATTTTATAATCCCCCGCCGCTGTACGCGGCAGGAAAATTATCCTGATTTTGCGACGGCCCCAGGCCGCCCTTACACTGTCTGACTTTTCCCTCTATTCTTTCGCGGAAAATCCCAGCTTCTCCAGGCCTGAGCGGACAGCTTCGTTTTCCATAAAATACTTCCAGACGAATTCTCCCTCATAGTTGGCGATCATAAGCAGGGATATCCCCTTGTCGATTCCGATGTAGTCCTGACCGAACCAGTTCCGGTCCAAGTTGTAGGCATCCTTTAGCCCATACTCCCCGGAAAGCTCCGGAAAAGTCCTATAGTGCTTTAACGCCGCCGTGGATTCCTCCGGAGTAAAGGGCATGGAGCCGATGGCACCCGCCGGGGCGATGGTTCCCGAGGATTCGTGAGCCCTGTTGTCCGTACCCGAGGGCGGAGCGCCCAGCAGACCGTTATAGCCCTCCGGCGTGTCACAGGCCGTAAGCCCCCATGCGTTCTCGCCGTAGGTCTCCCAGGTATCCTGCTCCTCTATGCAGAACTGCCTTGCCGCCAAAGTGGCCGTCACGGAATTCTGATACCAGTCCGTGCCCTGTTCATCAACCAGTCCCCTGAAATCCAGAAACGCGTGGGAGAACTGATAGGTAAAAATGGAGCCGAACCAGGAGTGGATGAACTCATACTCCCCATACCTGCCTTTCAGCCGGCCGAAAGCCTCATAAGGCCCTTTGTCCAGGGGATGGGTGGGCGAGCCTGCTGCCAGCACATAGAGCATCAGCTGCTCCGCATAGACGTCCCAATGTCCCGAGAACTCTCCCTCCGGTGAGCAGCTCATATAGAACATGTTCCTGGAGCCGTCCAGGAAATAATTCCAGTCAACTCTCTCGTACAGCTCTTTCGCTTTCTCCTGCACCGATTCGCCGAAGTATTCTCCTGCCGTAACAGCGCCGCACAGCAGGATCCCCGTGTCGATGACGGAGACTTCGCTTCCCGTGCCGGGCTCACCGTTTAGCATATTGATGAAATGATATAAAAATCCCTCTTTCTGTTCCAGGGAAAGCAGCGTGTCCATGGTTTTGTCCGCTCTTTCCTCTCCCTGCTCTTTCGTAATCCAGCCCTTTTCAATGCCGTAGGGAATAGCCGCCAGGGCAAAGCCTGTAGCCGCGATGCTGGACACGTTCTTCGCCCCCGGATACCGGTCTCTCACCATTCCGTAAGCGCCGCTGGCCTCGTCTGTCTGTACCTGCTCCCACAGATACAGGAAACAGCCTTTTGCCTCTTCCAGGACTTCCTGGTCCGGGAGGATGGGGGCTTCGCCGCCTGTGGGCTCTCCGTCCTGGGCTATGGCGTCCCCATCCCCTTCGGAAATTTCCCCATTTTGGGCGACGGATGCCTCTTGGTTTTTGGATTCTTCCCCGTCCTGGACGGCGGATGCTCCCTGCTCTTGGGCGGCATCCCCAGGCGGCTCCGCGCCGCAGCCGGCCAACAGCAGTGTACCCGCCAGCAGCAGACATACTATACGCCTCTTCAAAAAGCCTCCCCGGCTATACCATACTCTCATAGTCCCGCTATCCTCCATGGCAATCCAATCTTGTATAGACCTTTGCCTGACTTTCCCCTGCCCTTTAGTGATCTTTTCTTAATATAAGATTCTCCGCACCTCTTACCAGGTCTCAACCGTCAGCGTATCCGGCAGTTCCAGCCACTGCTCCTTAGAGAGCCTTATGCCTCCCTGGCGGTAGGTATCCTCTCCCGGGGAAAGAGGCAGCTTTCTGTCCTCTGCCCAAAGCGCCGCCGCTCCGCAGCCTTTCTCCCGAACCACATAGCGGATTGTCTTCGTCCTGCCGCCGAATGCGGCCGTTACCTGCGCACCGTCCAATTCCGCAGGCAGTGCCGGATTGAATTCCACCCAGTCTGCAGTCATCCGGATTCCCAGCATATCCCTGATAACACGGCTTAGATATATGCCGGGGCCGCTGGAATAAAGCCTCCATCCGCCCTTTGCCAGGATCTCGCCTTTTCTCAGTTCCTCAAACCGGCTGCTGAATTCATACCGGTCCGCCACATCCGCGTCCGAACTGCTGAAATACGTGTTGGACTGCCTGGGCGCCGCATTGGGTACTGTCTCCGTCAGGAGAATGGGATTGGCCTGGAGGATTCCTTTCCAGAGCTTCTCCCCTCTTCCCAGCCTCGCCATGGCCTCCAGATACCTGATATGGGCATGGACGTAGAGGATACCGATTTCTCTTCCCACATTTGCCGCCTGCTCCGCTCTCTGGAAATATACGGAACGCCCGCCGTTATACGTGGCCGGCCGGTTCATCAGTCTGACTCCGTCCGGGAATGTAAGTTCCTTTTCGATCAGTTCCTCGTTTGCGGCGGCAAGTGCATCGTCCGCGATTCCTGCGATGATGCTCCTGGTCAGGGGAAGCAGCCTGTAGCGGATCCCCGTCATTTCGTCTAACGGATGCAGCAGGTACTGAATCTCCCCATCGTCCTCCATCAGGATGAATCCGGCTATGACGCCGTCCTTTACCAGGTAATTGCTGAAATCCTCTTTCATCGCCTCCGTGAGCTCAGACAGCCGCGCCCCTGTCTGCAGCCCTGCTTTTTCCAGCTGCCTGCCAAGCCCGGACATGACCTGGATGGCCAGCGCGTGGGTCCATGCGCTGCAGAGTTTTTTCTTCCACTCGGGCCTGGCGGGCTGCAGGGTATCGTCCCAATCGCCTCCCGCATAGTTGACCAAATGCGTGCCCGGCAGCATCCGCTCTCTGACACTGGCAACCGCACGTTCAATATGCTTCAGAATGCTCTCCGGCCCTCCGTCCCGGTAAGGGACCTCCGCCTCTAAAAGAGCCAGGTCGCCGCTGGCTTCCAGATAGTCTCCGATGCTCTTTAAGGGCCAGAACACCACATCCCCGTGACAGTCCCCCGCCGCATAGGGGTAACGGTCATACATAAAGAATTGAGGCCACTCTCCGGAATCCCGGTTCTGATGGGCAAAAATTTCCAGCAGCGTCTCCCTGGCAAGACTGAAATGCCCCGTGGCCAGGAAAAGCTCCATGGGCCCCTGGCAGACATCCCTGGTCCCCCAGGCCGCGCCTCCGGACTGCTCCAGTCCGTGGGGCGCCGCAAAATGAATCATGGCATCGTGGAGATACCAAAACAGAATCTCGTTCATCCGCTCCAGCTTCGGATTCTGCGCATGGTCAAACCGAATCTCCCCCAGGAATGACTCGTAGAAATTCAGATACCACTTTTCCGCTTCCTCCGGTCCGCACAGCCTCTCCGCCGCCGGCGCTTTTTCTCCCAGGGTTCCGCTGACAAACAAGGTCATCCTTGCGCCTCTCGCCCTGCCAAGGAGCAGATCCGCGCTCCTGGCCAGACCGTCCCCGTACAAAAGCCCGTCGTCCCCAAAGCTCCCCTCCGTGTCCAGAAATACCATCCGGTACTCCAGTTGGGGATAATACTCGTTAGAAGCCTTGCCGGTTCCGGCCTTAAGGCACACTCCCTTTTTGTCCGGGTCAAACCGGATCCGCAGATCCTCCCCGGCCAGAGCCAGTCCGGCCTGAACCAGATACTCATAGCTTTTTCCGCTTTCGCTTTCGGCCTGCAGGAAAAAGACATTTTCACGGCCCACCCAGGCGGTGACCACCAGCATATCCTCCGGAAGAGAGTAATACCATCTGGAAAAATTCAGTCCCATCTCATAGGCTGACGGCATTGTCAGCATCCGGTATTTTCCCCCCATCCGCACATAGATGCGGATACCGTGCTGAGTGTGGAGATTCAGCGTATCCCTGACAGCGTCCAGCAGGGGATTGCTGTCCACATTGCCTACCACCAGCTGGCTGGCAAAAACGCCGTACATATAGTTTGTCACCGCCAAAAGCTCTTTATCTACCTTTTCATCCGACATGGCGCTGAGCAGGATATGGCCGTGGGGGCGCTCCATTGCCACCTCCTTTTCCTGCATGACCACATGGCGGTGATTCTCCGTAAAGAAGCTAAACAGCTTTCCGTCGCTGTACTCTTCCAGTCTGCGCTGCGGGAACCGTCTGTCCGTCTCTTCTCTTCCCAATGCGTCCGCGGCATAGGGCTCTCCCAGTTCCTGTGCGGGCCCCAGCATGCAGACCGCTTCCCCTTTGCCGTCTCTCCAATCCCCGGCCATCCATGCCTTTCTTACGACAGCGCTTCTCTCCTGCTGCCTGTCCGGCTCCTCACAGTCCGGCAGGAAATATCCGTAAAAAGCTGCCCTGCGCTCTCCCTCCAGCACAAACTTTTCCGTCTGCAGAGCTATGCAGGCCAATTCATACTGATAGACCTTTGAGGGAAGCATCCTTTCTTTCAGGGCCTGCAGTTGCCTGTTCTTCTTGCTCTCCCTGCCATATAGCTGGAAAGCGTCCGTGGCGTAGGCGATGGTCCTGATCCCCAGAGAACCCTGCTGCAGCATGGGATGGCGGCCGCCCTGGTCCATATTCTGGCGGGAGGCGATGGCGAAGCCCTCTTCGGTCTCTGCCACATGATGTCCGAGGTACTGGCTCTGATACAGTACATTGGCCCGAAGCGCTCCCCTGTCGGCCACACCGATATCCTGCACATATACCAGGTCGCATTTTTCTCCGCTTCCGGTCAGAGATACGTTCCAGATCCAGGCGGAGGCGTCCTCCCCGCCATCCGGTATCCCGGCCGGGCGAAAGGTTACTTTACAGGATATCCCCTCTGCCTCCCTCTCAAACTCCAGAGAGGATTCCGATACTTTCATCTGCGTTCCGGCTCCGTTGAGACGATATATTTTTTCAACGCTTTCTCCCCGGAAAATCCGCAGGAAAATCCCTCCCACCGGCTCCTCTGTCAGGCCTGTGGGGATCTGCGTGATCACGAAAGCTTCTCTTGAGAATTCATGGGCATTACCGTTTTCCAGAAAAGAATACTCCGCCTTTTTGTCCTTTATCCGAATCAACGAATCTCTATATTTCCATATCTCCATTGTCTGTCCGCTCCTGTCCATGTATATGATTTCACGTTGTCGAAACGTTTCTACTGGCAATATTATACTATTCAAAATCCATTGTCAATAGCTTCTTCCGCCCTCCTGAAATCTTGTACATTATAGACAATTTTACGCCTAGTATTTTGTGGAAATTCACTTGCAGCCATTTGCAAGCTTGTTTTCCGCTTTCCGATCTGTTTCGGGAATATACTCTCAAGCGATAAAGTTTCACATCCGTTTATAGCATCTGCCCCTGGTGAATCGGGCATCCGTCAGCCTCGCTGACACATTTCCTTTGGGTGACTGTGTGCATAAAAAGAAGCACCGAGAGAACAAATCCCCTCAGTGCCTTACCGAGAAATAGTTCATCAGAATCTCTTTGATATGGCTGTACCGCCTGGCGTAGGAGTTCTCCACCCGGATCAGCTGCAGGTGGTGGGCGGCGCAGATTTCGTTCTTTTTCCGGTCTCTGTTCTTCACCGCCTCATCCCCGAAATGCTCCTTGCCGTCCAGTTCAATGGCCAGGACGGGAAAGTCGGCCTGCCCTTGTTTCTCATAGACCACAAAATCGAATCGTCCGGAATAGAACAGGTCGCTGTGATTTACGTTGTCCGAAAAGACCTGGGAAATGGCTACTTCTTTCTGTATGGTGAAGCGGTTCTGGGACAGCCAGATATTTTCCAGGGCATGGTTCAGATTCTCCAGGAAAGCCTCCTCGGTGGCCGTGCTGAAAGGCTTCACCCCCAAAGCTCTGGAGTTTGCCGTCTTGCGGGTGACCTGGGTCTCGCCGTTCTTCTTCACATATTCCACCAGTTCATAGAGGTCATCTTCATCGCCCTGCCTGTGGAGCCTGTTCAGATTCGCTGAGTCGGAGAGCACAATGAGGCGGTCCCTGGCCCGGGAGGTGGCCACGTTGATGAGCTCCTTATTATTCTTCAGCCATTCGTAAGTGCCGGCCTGGGTCTGGTCGGTGACGGCGGTGGAGAACAGCACCACATCCTTTTCGTCTCCCTGAAAGGCATGCACCGTGCCGCAGGCCACATTGGAAAGCCCCTCCCTCTCCAGGGCCTCCTCGATGAGCTTCCTCTGGTTCACGAAAGGCGTG
The DNA here is from genome assembly GCA_022799755.1 of Lachnospiraceae bacterium. Classification (GTDB taxonomy): domain Bacteria; phylum Bacillota; class Clostridia; order Lachnospirales; family Lachnospiraceae; genus Acetatifactor. The sequence goes on along the minus strand of JAAWOU010000009.1, from coordinate 453 downwards.
ATGACTCCGATGCTCTGCTGTCTGTGGCGTTTGGCATAGCCTACTATCTCCTCCACCTCCCCGGGGGACGTATTGCGCAATGCCTCTTTTTGGCTCTTCACGTCCACGTACATCAGCGGATGCGGCTCTTTGCTCTCGGAGCAGATCTGCAGCCTGGCGTTGTAATACTTCTGGTTATTGAATTCGATGATCTTTTTGTTGCAGCGGTAGTGATTGTGCAGCAGTACCTCGTCGCTGACCGCATCGCAGGCCAGGAATGTCTTGTAGATAGAATTTTTGCAGTAATCGTATTCCTCGGCCACATTGTACTTCTTCCGCAGCTTCTGATTGGGCGCCTCGTCCAGGAGGATTACAGGGTTGAGCTGCTGGGGATCCCCCACCAGCATCAGGCTCTCCCCCCGCAGGATGGGCACCAGAGACACCGCCGTGTTGCACTGGCTGGCCTCGTCCATG
>JAAWOU010000098.1 GCA_022799755.1 Lachnospiraceae bacterium | reverse complement strand
ACTGTAATTACGGAAAGAAAGGGACAAAATGGGAGGAGATGGCTTTTGACCGTCTCGCCCATCATGACATGTATCCCGAAAAAGTAGATAACCGATAACAGATTTGGATGCCCCGTAGTCTTACGGGGCATATGCTTCTTCTTTTGCCCATGCCATAACATCATCAAGTGTTGGTCCATGATGTTTTTCTTCCACTTTTTTCCGAAAATGTTTTCAATCCCATGAATGTGTGTTATATTTATTGTAAAGGCAAAGAGCAGCTGCCTGTACGGGAGGAGACACTTCTCCCGCGCATGCTCCGATGAACAGGGACATGATAACGGAATCTTTTCGCAGACTTTCCGCAAATGTCTGAAAAAAGGAGCATGGCAGAAATTTTGATTGCGTGAAAAGATATCTGATGCTATGATTAGATAAGAAAGACAGGAAATCCAGGTAAATGCATGAATCGGAACGGAAAACAGACTACAGAGATCTGCTGCAGCGCTTCACGGAGAAGAGCGCAGAGATTTTCGGAGACAACCTGACAGGAATCTACCTCCACGGCTCCGCTGCCATGGGATGCTTCCAGGCACAGAAAAGCGACCTGGATATAATCCTGGTGGTGGAGCGGGATGTTTCGGATGCTCTGAAGCTGGCATTTATGGGGCATGTGGCGGAATGGAATGAGGAGGCTCCGGCAAAGGGAATTGAGCTAAGCATTGTAAAAAGGCAATTTTGCAATCCTTTTGTGTATCCAACTCCCTTTGAACTGCATTTTTCAGAGACACACCTTGGGTGGTACCGGACGGACCCAAGGGATTATGTACACAGGATGAAAGGCGTGGACAGGGACCTGGCCGCGCATTTTACAATTATCGGCAGATACGGGATAGCGCTGTACGGAAAGCCTGTGGACGAAGTGTTCGGACCGGTTCCCGGGGAGAATTATATCGACAGCATTGTGGCTGACATTGAGAATGCCGGAGAGGATATTTTGGAGAATCCGGTGTACATGATTTTGAACCTTTGCAGAGTGCTGGCCTATCTGAAAGGCGGGGAATGCCGGACGGAGGCCTGTGCGGAGCCGCTTATCCTGTCAAAAAAGGGCGGCGGCCAGTGGGGACTGAAATATCTGCCGGAAGAATTCCACAGAATAATCGGGACAGCGCTTATGTGCTATGGAGACGGCGCTGAGATGGCGGTGCAGGCCGTGGAGGCGAGCCGCTTTGCCGATTACATGCTGACTGAAATACGGAGAATCCTGGGCGCGGAGCCGTGGGAAAAGAGTGGAGAGAGCGGCGGAAAAAGCGAGACAGATTAAGGTTCAAATAACAATGAGAAAGAGGGCGGCGCAGGCATGAAAAAGATTTCGCTGGAGCAATTGCTGAAAGAGAGCGGGACCGAGTCCTATCCGGAGCAGTACCGCTATATATGCGCCGGAATGGAAAGCGGAAACATCATACCGGTGAAAAGCTCTCCTCTGAACGGCAAAAAACCTGCTCTCCACATAAGCTATTGGCTGTCGGAGGAGGCCCCTGACCACACGGAGGAGATAGAGGAGCTGCAGTTTCGGACCATGCCCGTCATCCGGACGGATTATTACCTGAGCCATCCGGAAATCTACCGGGAGGAAAGAAAGTGGGTCAGGCTGCTGAACCGCTTTTTTTGCGACCGGTCCGGGGAGGATATGGGGACTCTGCCCTATGTGTCCCTGAATGAGAGGAGCTTTCAGATATGGGGCAGGGAGAAATTCCTCCAGAGGGAGCAGGGACGGAAAATCCTAGCCCACTGCGGCGTGGGATTAGAGCAGCTCCATGTTTACCGGACCACGGAGCCGCTGGCCTATTACTCCCACACCAGACAGGTGCCGCAGACCATACTGATATTGGAGAACAAGGATACCTTTTACACCATGAGACGGTGGCTGATGGGTGAGGGCGGACCGGAGGGCACACTGCCTTGCGCCGCCGGGACAGGAGAAAACGATTCCGAGGCGTTCCCCAGGAAGATATTCGGCGCCGAAATCGGTACGCTGATCTACGGCGCGGGCAAGGGAATCCTGCGGTCCTCCGAAGATTTCCGGTTCTGTGTGGAGCCCCACATCAACCATCCGGACAATGAAATCCTGTACTTCGGCGATCTGGATTATGAGGGCATAGGCATCTATGAGCGGCTGGCCGGTCTGTTTGCCGAGGAGGAAGAGAAAGGGCACACCATCAAACCTTTTATCCCGGCATACGAAAAAATGATAGAAAAGGCAAATGACTATGGAATTGACTTTCTGCCGCAGATGAGCGAGAAGCAGAACCATCACCTTTCCGGCCGGTTCTTCGGGTACTTTTCCCGCCGGGCGAAAGAAGACATGAATCGCTTCCTGGAGGAGAACAGATACATTCCCCAGGAAATTGTGACGATAACGGATTATGAAACGCCTGCCGGAGCGGGCAAGGGGTGTAAGCATGCAATATGAATTTCTAAAGCATTTCCCCAGGCGGATGAAGCATGTGGGGGCATATGCGCTTCTGTTCGCGGGCAGCAGCCAGAAGACCATCTGGAAGCAGTATGGCTTTCTCAAGCTGGACGAGCAGGTCAATGTCATCTTCGCCGTGCTGCTGTATCTTATGGAGCAGTCCCTGAAAGAGGAGAACTGCACCATTGACGACATCGGCGCGTATGTAGACAGCCTGAATATGCGCTATTTTGAGAGAAATATGAGCTATGAGGACTGCAAAAGTCTGGGGGATTTCATCATCAATGTGGTACTTTCCAATGAGGGGAAAGCCATGTACTTTGACGGCTATGATTTCGACCAGAGGCAGTACCAGAGCATGAACATAAGCTATGTGGCCAACAAAATCGTCTATCTGGATTCCGAGGTGCGCAGGACATCCTATTATCTCACCGAGGACGGCTACAACCTGCTGCTGTCCACGCTGGAGATCGAGAACAACATGAAGATCACCATCCATGAGATGATCTTTCGGATGCATCTGGAGAAGCAAAGCTATGACAGGGCCGTGGATGACATCAAAAACGTGTTCAATCTGCTGCGCATCCAGCTGCAGAGGATTGAGGAAGCCATGGGTAGAATCCGCAGGAATGCCCTGAGCTATTCCGTGGCAGACTACGAGTCTGTATTAGAGGCCAATCTGGACACCATCAGTGACACCAAGCAGAAATTTCAAAGCTACAGGGAGCTGGTGAAGAGCAGGGCCAAAGAGCTTGAGGAGATGAACCTGAATGTCAGGCGGCTGGATGAAAAGGAAGAGGAGAAGCTGAAAAATCTGGGCGTCATTGAGAGTTACTTAAACCGCACCATTGATGAGCACCAGAAAATCCTGAGCAGTCATTTCGATCTGAAATCCCTGTATACCCGGGAACTGGAGCAGCTGTCCCAGATGTCCTTTATCCGCAGGTTTTCCCTGCGCAGCGAACTGTACGAGGAGATTCTCAAAAGCCCGGAGGGGCTGTCGCGCATGGAGATTTTCCTGCGGCCCCTGTTTGGAAATACACCCGAGAAAATCTATAATCTGGCGAAATCCACGGAGCTGCAAAAGCCGGTTCGTAAAAAGGGAGAGGAGGAGTCGCAGGCTGTACTGGAGTTCGGCGATGAGATCTGGATGGAGGAGGAAGAGAGACTCAGGCAGCAGAAGCTGGCGAAATATGAGGACTGCCTCCTGGCTCTCCTGCAGAAAGCCATGGCGGCAGAGGAAAAAGAGATCTCTTTGGAGGCAATCAGACAGGGTATGGAAGAGGGCGGAGAGGAGTTTCAGCGGCTCTTTCCGAATGTGCAGATCTTTAAGGAGGTTATGGTGGAGCTGCTGCGCGGCAGAGAGATCGATATCCAGGTCCTGCGGGAGGAGAGGCGCAATTTTATCGGCGAATTCTCAGGGGGCTTTCAGCTCAATGAGATGCTGCTGAACTTGATAGAAGAGCACGCTTTGCCGATACACCGGATTACGGTATACCGGATAGAGGACGGAAAGGTGATTTCCTTTGAAAACGTGCCGGACCAGACGGGCAGGTATAAAAACATCTGCTGTTCCAATGTGCTGATCCGCACAAGGTGAAGCGGGCAGGGAATTTCTAGGCGCCGGGGCATGGCGCTTGAAAGCGGTATGGGCAGTAGGTGCCGGCTGCGCGGGCGTGCGCGCGGGGAAGACTGGGGACGTTAAGTCCGGAAAGCGGGAGAGGATTATGGCATATGAGATGGAGGACATCCGCATAGGGCAGGAGATTTTTTATTATCTGCTGGAGCATCACGAGATGAGCGAGGAGGCCCAGGAGAGACTGTTTCGCTGCTATGCGGAGAATGAGCGGATACAGAATCTGGTGAAGTCCCAGGGGGATGCGGCGGAATGCGATATTGAGCGCTACGGGGATGTAATCTATCTGATTCCCAGGGAGGACAATGCCTTTTTGGGTTTTTCCAAGGCTCAGTTAAAGCAGCTTCTGTGTAAATCGGGTGGAACGGACAAGGATTATTATCTTTCGCAGTTCGTTATACTGACGCTGCTGGTGGAATTCTACGACGGACAGGGCGCCACCAGCAAGACCAGAGACTATATGCGTGTAGGAGAATTGCAGAACTGTATTTCCGGCCGCCTGCGGGAGGGCGTGGAGCGGGTGAGAGAAGCAGAGCAGGATGGGGAGTCCGCCGAGGAGAAGCTGGGGCTGGCGTTTTCCAACATGGCCGAGGCCTATGAAGCCCTGCGCTCCGACGAAAGGGGCTCCAGGGCCAAAACCACGAAAGAGGGCTTTCTCTACAATATCCTGAACTTCCTCCAGAAGCAGGGGCTCATAGAGTATGTGGAGGAAGATGAGATGATCAAGACCACGAAGAAGCTGGACCAGTTCATGGACTGGAATCTGCTGAATCAGAACCATTTTCAGCGGGTGCGCAGGGTACTGGAGAGGTAAACGGGATGAAAGACTTCAAACGCCGTCTCTCCTGAAGCGCTATGGCGCTGCGGGAGAGACGCCCGGGCGAAGATTTTGACATCAGAAAATAAGCAGACAGATAGGAGTTCGATGTGAGTAAGATAAATGCCGTTCGGCTGATCAATCTGAATTACAACAATAACGCCATCCGCATCAGTGACGAAACCTTTCAGCTCCATGGGGAGAGCACGCTTTTGTCCCTGCGAAACGGCGGCGGAAAGTCCGTGCTGGTACAGATGATGATGGCGCCATTTGTGCACAGACGCTACCAGAATGCCAAGGACCGTCCTTTTGCCAGTTATTTTACCACCAATAAGCCCACTTTCATATTGGTGGAGTGGGAGCTGGACCAGAAAGCGGGCTATGTGCTCACGGGCATGATGGTGCGCAGGAGCCAGGAGATCTCGGAGGAGCGCCAGGATGAGCTGGAGATCGTTAATTTTATATCGGAATATAGAACACGATGTCAACAGGATATCTACCATCTGCCGGTGGTGGAGAAGACCAAAAAGGATATCACATTAAAAGGCTTTGGGGCCTGCAGGCAGCTTTTCGAGACTTATAAGCGGGAGCGGAGCGTGCCTTTCTTCTATTATGACATGAACAATGCCGCCCAGTCCAAGCAGTATTTCAATAAATTGGCGGAATACCGGATTTATTATAAGGAATGGGAGACTATCATCAAAAAGGTCAATCTGAAAGAATCCGGCCTGTCGGATTTGTTTGCGGACTGCAAAGACGAGAAAGGCCTCATGGAGAAATGGTTTCTGGACGCTGTGGAGAACAAGCTGAACCAGGACAGGAACCGGATGAAAGAATTCCAGGGTATCATGGAGAAGTACACAGGCCAGTACAGGGACAACCGCTCCAAAATAAAGCGCCGGGATACCATCCGCGCTTTCGGGCAGGAGGCAGAGCGGGTGCGGGAGGATGCGTTTCACTACCGGGACGTATCGGCGCAGCTGACAAAACAGCAAGTCCGGATAGGGGATTTCATCCGCAGACTTCACGAGATGGAGGAGCAGGAGAGGGCGAAAGCGGATGCGGTGAAAGCGCACATGGAACATCTGACCCGGGAGCTGCGGCAGCTGGAGTACGAGAAGCTGTCCGGGGAGTTCCATGAAATAGCAGACAGGGAGCGGTATGCTCAAAGCAACCTGGAAATGCTGCGGATGGAGAGCGAGGGGCTGGAGCGGAGAAAAGAGGAGATTGCCGAGAAGCTTCATGTGCTGATCTGCGCAAAGCAGCAGGCGGATGCCGAGGAGTGCCGCCGGGAGCTGGATAAGGAGAGACAGAGCCTGGATTTCTTCCGGGAAAAGAAAGAGAATCTGGAGCCGGAGCGGCAGAAGCTGGGATCCATGCTGCGGCAGTATTTCGAGCATCTCCAGGCAGAGAATGAACAGGAGAGAGGACGGTGTCTGGGGGCAATTGACGCCCTGCTGCAGGAGAGGCAGCAGGGACTGAAAAAGCTGGAGGAGCTGCGGGCGGCTGAGAGCGGACTGACCGAGGCTGCGGGGGCGCTGCATGAGAGAATCCGGCTCTTTGACAGCGTGGAAGACAGATTCAACCAGGAATATATGGAATGTCCTCCCGGGGTGGGAGAGGGCGCGCCAAGGAGTGCGGGCCGGGCCGGGGACGGGGCGGGCGCAGCGCATTCCCAGGGGGCATGGAGCCGCAATCTCCTGGGAGAATATGAGGCCGGCGCCCTGGAAATCCGGCAGGCGGAATATGAGAAAGAGCTGAATAGGGCAGAGAGCGCAAGGCGGGACGCGAAAAAGGAGATAGAGCAGTATAGAGAGCAGATCAAAGCCTGCCGGAGGCTGTTGGAGGATGAGCTGGCCCGGAAAGGCCGCCTGGAGGCTGACTCGAAAGAGGCAAAGAAGCTGTTTTCGGACTATGAAAAGGAGCTTGCGGAGCGAAATGTCATTCTCCGGTATGCGGGTCTGGGCCAGGAGGATTTATTCGACACAGAGAGAATACTGGCTGCGGTGCAGCGAAAGCTTCTGGACACGGATCTGGCAAGACAGAGCCTGGAGAAAGAGGCTGCGGAATTGGAAAAAGAGCACCGCAAGCTCTCCAAGGGCCAGGTGCTGGAGTTGTCGGAAGAATTCCGCGGGATGCTGGAGGAGGCGGGAATCCATTTCGTATACGGCATGGAATGGCTGCAAAAGAACCAGCTGTCCCCGGAGCGGAACAGACAGCTGGCGGCCGCACAGCCCTTTCTGCCCTATTCCCTGATTTTGTCCGGCCAGGAGCTGGAGCGCCTGCGAAATCTCCCGGACCAGGTCTATACCTCCGCCCCGGTGCCCATATTGCTGCGGGAGGAATTGGAAAGGCAGAGCCAGGGCCTGCAGGGCACTGTGCGCTCTTTCGACGGATTGCATTTTTATCTATGGTTTAACGATAATCTCCTGGAGGAGGAGAAGTTAGAGGCCATGCTCTCCGAGCTGGACGGCCGTATCCGGAAGCTGCGGAAATCTATCGACACCCGCCGGGCAGAATACATGGAATATGTGGGCCATCAGGAGAAGATCAAGAGCCAAAAAGTGTCGAAGAGCGCCTGGGAGAATCTGAAAGAGGATATGGCCAGACAGGAGAGCGCGCTGGCGGGCCTGGAGAAAGAGATATTGGGAAAAAGGGAAGAGCTGGAGGCTTTGGAGAACCGTCAGGCAGCAAGAGAGCAGGACGCGGCGGGGCTGGAGAGAGCCATCGCATGGCAGACCAGGAGGCTTGCGGATTTCGGACGGTTTTGCCAAAGCTACAGAGAGTACCTGGAAAACTGCAGGCTTCTGGAGAAGAACAGGCGGGAAAAGGAGCGGGTGGAAACCCTGCAGAAGCTGGAGCTGGAGAAGAACGCCCGAAGAGAGCAGGAGCTGGAGACAGAAAGGAACCGGGCTCAGACCCTGGAGCGCGCCGGTCAGGCCTGGGGGGAGAAACTGGTTACGTACGGACAGTATCCCTGCCCGGAGAAAGCAACCGCATTTACGCAGGACCAGGCCCAAAAGGCCGAGAGCCGCTACGAGATCATTACAAACGGCATCAGCGCGGAGCAGAAAGAGCTGGAGGAACGCGTCAGAACGGCACAGAAGCGCTATGACAGGGCCCTGGAGGAATTAAGAGACTCGGCCGCAAAATTCGGCCTGGAGGAGGACTGCTGGCTGGGGACAGCCTACGATAAAAAGGAGCAGGCCCACCAGGAAGAACTGCTGGAGAGCCAGAACAGAAAGCTGGACAGGCAGAAAGTTCTGGTGCACGAAGAGGAGATCAAATGCGCGCTCCTGCGCCAGGAAAAAGACGCAAAGACAAAAGAGATCAGGGAGCGCTGCCAGAGAGAGGAGCCGGTACCCAAGGAGGAAATCCGGACGATCCGCTTTGAGGACGCCATTGGGAAGCTGGAGTATGAGCAGGGAGAAGCGGGGAGAGAGGAGAGGCAGATTCTGGAGAGGCTTCAGACCTTGGAGAGCATTCTCACATCTCTGGCGGAGTATGAGGAGTTCGTCAGCCAGGCGTCCGCGGAGTGGGAATTCGACCTGGCGGCCTTAAGCGGCCGGGAACTTAAGAATCAAAAGGGGATCCTCGTCCGGGATTACAACGCCTATCAGGAACAGCGCAGAGAGACAAGAGCCGCCCTGGAGAGGACCCTGAACCGGATGATCCGGATGGAAAGCTTTGGGGAAGACTTTTACCAGAAGCCGCTGGAGGCTATGCTGCAGCTCACGGAGGATGCGGAGCGTGTGATCCGGCAGCTGGACACCACCATAGCCTCCTACGACAGTCTCATGGAAAAGCTTCAGGTGGACATCGCTATGGTGGAGAAAGAAAAGGCCAAGATCACGGAGCTCTTGGGGGATTACCTGAAAGAAGTCCACGATAACCTGGGCAGGATAGACCGAAATTCCACCATCACTGTCCGGGAGCGGCCTGTAAAGATGCTGAAAGTGGAGCCGCCGGACTGGACGGAAAACGAGAGCATGTTCGCCCTGCGGCTGCAGGACTACATTGACGATGCGACAGTGAAAGGAATCGCGCTGCTGGAGGAGAACCAGAATCTTCAGGAATTCCTGGGCACGCGGATCACCACCAAGGGGCTCTATGATGCTGTGGTGGGAATCGGCAACGTGCAGATCCGCCTTTACAAGATCGAGGAGCAGCGGGAATATCCCATCACATGGGCGGATGTGGCGAAAAATTCCGGCGGAGAGGGCTTCTTGTCCGCATTTGTGATTCTGTCTGCGCTGCTTTACTACATGCGCAGGGACGACTCGGACATCTTCGCGGACCGGAATGAGGGAAAGGTGCTGCTTATGGACAATCCTTTCGCCCAGACCAATGCGGCTCACCTGCTCAAGCCTCTGATGGATATGGCCCAAAAGGCGAACACACAGCTGATCTGTCTGTCCGGCTTAGGGGGAGAGTCCATCTACAGCCGGTTCGACAATATCTATGTGCTGACCCTGATCGCAGCCAACCTGCGAAATGACATGCAGTATCTGCGGGCAGAGCACACCAGGGGGTCCGAGGAGGAGACGGTTTTGGTGTCCCAGATAGAGGTGATGGAGCAGCAGGAGTTTGTGTTTTAGTATAGGAGAAACGCGATGAAACGTGATTTGACATATGATGAAAAGCATAAAATGATGGTGGAAACGCCGGTGAACAAGCTGATTCCCCGGCTGGCGGTGCCCACCATCATCAGCATGCTGATCACCTCCATCTACAATATGGCAGACACTTTTTTCGTAAGCCAGCTGAGCACCAGCGCCTCCGGCGCCGTGGGCGTGAACTTCTCCCTGATGGCAATGATCCAGGCCATAGGATTTACGCTGGGCATGGGAAGCGGAAACTATATGTCCCGCATGCTGGGGGCCAAGGAGCAGGAGAAAGCCCAGAGAGCCTGCTCCACGGCAGTATATACGGCATTTGTCTTCGGATTGCTGCTGGCAGTGTTCGGCATTTGGAACATGGAGGCCCTTGTGCGGGTGCTGGGCGCTACGGAGACCATAGCGCCCTATGCCAGGGACTACGGACAGTATATCCTCATCGCGGCGCCCTATATGACGGTATCCTTTGTCTTCAATAATCACCTGCGGTCCCAGGGGAACGCAGCCTTATCCATGCTTGGCATCACCGCAGGGGGCGTGCTGAATGTCATATTGGATCCGGTGCTGATCTTCTGGCTGGATATGGGGATCTCCGGGGCGGCTATCGCTACCATCTTCAGCCAGTTCGTCAGCTTCCTGATCCTGCTGACCTTAGTCATTCGCTCCGGAAATGTGCTGAAGCCCCATCCGAAGTTTTTCACCATGAAAGGATGGGTGTACAAGGAGATTTTATCCGCGGGGATGCCTACTTTGGGGAGGCAGGGGCTTGCCAGCCTGGCCTCTGTGCTGTTAAATGTGGCGGCATCCGGCTTCGGGGACGCGGCTGTGGCGGCCATGTCCATTGTGACCAGGATCATGATGTTCATTAACTCGGCGCTCATCGGCTTCGGCCAGGGCTTCCAGCCTGTGTGCGGCTTCAACTTCGGAGCCGGGCGCTACGGGCGGGTGCTGGAGGCGTATTATTTCTGCCGGAGGGTGGCTTTTGTGTTCCTGCTTGTGATGGCGGTGGTGATGTTCGCCGTCTCCACGCCCATCATGAGGATGTTCCGCAGGGAAGATGCGGAAGTAGTTCGCATTGGGGCGCTGGCGCTGAAGCTGCAGTGCGTATTGCTGCCGGTTCAGTCCTTTACCATCATCGGGAATATGCTGACCCAGTCCATCGGATACAGCTTCCGGGCGACCCTGACGGCCATCGGGAAGCAGGGGTTATTCTTCATCCCGGCTATATTGATTCTGCCGGGCGCTTTCGGCGTGCTGGGGCTGCAGCTGGCCCAGCCGGTGGCGGATTTGCTGACTTTCGTGCTGACGCAGGTGATTGTGATGGGAGTGGTGAGGGAATTGAGGGAGATGGAAGCGGTGGAACAGGGCTAACGCCCTAGACCACCGCCTCTATAAGAACTTTGTCTTCTATTCGTAGTTTTTTTATCCCAACGGTTTTCTTTTTATTGAAGTTAAAGCTGAGCATATACCCTGTCTCCTGGTGGAAATAATCCAGATACGCCAGAAGCTGTTTCTCTCCCCGTTCATTGTATTCGTTGCCATGCCATATTTTGAGTTCCACCACAAACTGTTCTCCAAGATAGTCTACTATCACATCTGTCTGCCTGGCATCTAAAGTCTGAGCTTCTATATAATAGTTCCCGGTTCCGTTGATGATTGGTTTCAAATACAACAAGAAGAACTTGCGTCCATATTTTTCAATGAATTTCTCATCATTGTCCTTTCATTTTTATATTGTGTTTGCGGACTGTAAAGGTGAAATGTGGGATTATGGCTTTGGGGATATTGGGGATATTGGGAAAAAGTTCGCCTTATAGCATGTAAGGCGAACTTTTTCGATTGAGAAAATCTTTGTATTTGGCTACGATACGGCTCTAAACGATCCGTTAGAAACTTTTCAGCCCTCATTCGAATGATAGTACGATATAAACTGCACAAAAAAGCGGAAGCAGCCTAGTAGAAATTATAGAATTTGCCAAATTATCATGTGTATGTCGAGTGTTCGGGGGGCGAATTGGCAGAAAAGTTCCAAACTGTTAATGGATCTTATGAAAATGGTTTGGCATGTGAGCGATTTTGGGACTACATTTTAAGCAGAAATTCATAAAATGCTTATTCAGGAGAGAAATAAAATGAATGTTGGTATAATCTTGGCTGGCGGAACAGGGACAAGAGTCGGGGCTGGAGTGCCCAAACAATTTGTAAAGGTCAGAGAAAAGCCAATTCTTGCATATACACTGGAGATATTTCAAAATAACGACAATATAGATGTCATAGAAGTTGTATGTCATAAAGACTGGCTTGATGAAGTAGAGAATATTTGCGCTCTCTATGGTATTGACAAGAAGAAATGGACATGTGCAGGGGGAACTTCGTTCCAGGAATCAACCATGAGAGGTGTTTTTAATCTAAAGGGAAAGATTAACGAGGATGATATAGTAGTTATTTCATTCGGGGTATCTCCTATGACACCGCAAAAGGATATCGATGAATCGATCCGTATATGCAGCGAATATGGAAACGCAATCGCATCGACTGACATAGACCTTTGTACCTGTATTAAGGATGATGAGTATTCAACAACGCAGAATATTGTCAGAGAAACCTTAAAGGGATTTGCAAATCCATGGACATTCAAATTCGGCGAGCTTTGCAGGGTATATGAGGAGGCTGCAGACAGAGGCATCCTGAATGCGATTGAGCCCCATACAACATCGCTCTATCTGGCCTTGGGCAAGAGGCTGTGGTTTTCACAGTCAACAGCTGTGCAGTGTAAGATAACGCATAAAGCAGATTTGGACATGTTTGAGGGGTATTTGCTTCTTCAGGAAAAGAGAGCAGAAGAAAATAAGAAAAAATCAGGAGGGACGGTCAATGATTACCTATAAAGAATTTGAAGTGATAAGAACTTTGCTTAAGGCAAAAGATATTCCGAATAATATTCCGTCTTTTGTAATAGAAAACAAACATTACTATACATTTAAGTCGGCTGATGAGGTTGCCGAGCTACTAAGCAGTCTTGAAAATGCAGCAAAATCACATGCTGATGACACTTATGTTTACATTGATGAGTCTGGTGTCAAAATCTCTAAGTTTAGAAAGAACTGCCATGATCTTTATGGTCTATACTATAAAGACGTGGAGCTAATGAAAGCGGTAGCGCGTAAAATACGAGCTTTTCATGAAGAGGGCTATGATCTTCCTGACTGGGAAGAGTATAATTACGATCCTATCTGGCAATGTGAACGCCTTTTCAGGGAAGCTTCCAAAATGAAAGGGGATCTATTCAAAATATTTGAAAAAGAATGGGCTATCATGAGGAAGCTGCAAAAATATGCTGACATGGATGGAATACAACATACCATGTGCCATAACGATATAAATATTGATAACATTCTGAAGACGGACACTACCCTTGACATCATTGACTGGGAATTTGCCGGTTATAATGACCCTGCTTATGATTTTGGACGGGTAATTGCCGGACTCGATTATGATGTAAATGAGCCCAAAATCATGGATATCCTTGAGGCTTATTTTGGCAGGCCGGCAACGGAAAAAGAGCATTTGCACTGGATGGCGTATTCTGCAATTCATAACTGGTATTATGTTGGCTGGGCTCTTTACAAAGAGTCGATTAACGAGAGCAGCCGTGACTGGATGCTTTTCTTCTTCAAACAGAGTAAAAAGCTGGCGGCATGGTGTATGCCTAGATATGAGGCTATGTATGGAGAAATCTGAGAGTGAAGACTGATTCAATGGCTTATGATGTTAGTATAATATCTATATAGTATGGGTGTATGCCACCTAGGCAGAAAGGGTACCGAGGCACTCTTCTTTCTGCACCCGGAAGAGCTGCAGCCAGGGGCGCACCCGGCTCTGCCTCCATGAGCTCCTGGGGGATGTCCTTGAAGCATATAAATATTCCTTTTCGACTACCGACTAAAAATGCCAGTCTTAAAAATGGACTGGCAAATTTGAGAGTTGGATTTATGGAGTTAATTAGTTGATAAAATATTCTTTGTATAATTTATTTCTATATAGTTTATCTTGTGTGACTCTGATTACATCCTGTTGCCGTTTATCTTCTATTAAACGTGCAATCAGTTGGGAAAGTTTTTCCTCACCTTTTTCTATGCCTTTTTCTATGCCTTTTTCAACATTAATCTGGTCTCTCATCAGCAACGTCATATACTCATGCCTCCATTCCCGATTCTGTTTTGCTTCTTTTACAGCTT
>JAAWOU010000097.1 GCA_022799755.1 Lachnospiraceae bacterium | reverse complement strand
GTCATGCGCAAAATTCCGATTTTCACCTTTATCAACAAGTTGGACCGGGATGCTAACGACACGTTTGACCTGTTGGACGACATCGAAAAAGAGCTGGGAATAGCTACCTGTCCGGTGAACTGGCCCATTGGCTCAGGCAAGGAGTTCAAGGGAGTCTACGACAGGGAGAAAAGGTGCGTGATTTCCTATGCAGACACGGAAAAGGGCACCAAAGAGGGCACGGCCACGGAAATCCCGGTGGCGGAGGAGGACAGGCTGCGGGCTCAGATCGGCGACCCTGCGGTGGACAAGCTGTTGGAGGAGATTGACCTGTTGGACGGGGCCGGCGCGGAATTCGACTTGGAGGCGGTGCGGGCGGGAAACCTGACCCCGGTGTGCTTCGGTTCTGCCCTGACCAATTTCGGTGTGGAGATTTTCCTGAAGCATTTCCTTCAGATGACCACCACGCCCCTGGCCAGAAAGGCGGACATTGGGCTCATAGAGCCTGTGACAAATGACTTCAGCGCCTTTGTCTTCAAAATCCAGGCCAACATGAACAAGGCCCACAGGGACCGCATCGCTTTCATGCGCATCTGTTCCGGCAGATTCGACGCCCAGATGGAGGTGCGCCATGTACAGGGAGGCAAGGTCATGCGCCTCTCCCAGCCCCAGCAGATTATGGCGGACGACAGGAAGATTCTCACGGAAGCCTACGCGGGGGATATCATCGGCGTGTTCGACCCGGGGCTGTTCTCCATCGGGGACACTCTGTGCAGCCCCAAGGAGAAATTCCGGTATGAGGGCATACCTACTTTCGCGCCGGAGCATTTCGCCAGGGTGCGGCAGGTGGACACCATGAAGCGCAAGCAGTTCGTGAAAGGCATAGAGCAGATCGCCCAGGAGGGCGCCATCCAGATTTTCCAGGAATTCAACACCGGCCTGGAGGAAATCATTGTGGGCGTGGTGGGCGTGCTGCAGTTCGACGTGCTGAAATACAGGCTTGAGAATGAGTACAATGTGGAGATCCGGCTGGAGTCTTTGCCCTATGAGCACATCCGCTGGATTGAGAATAAGGAAGAGGTGGATATCGAAAAGTTGACCGGCACCTCAGACATGAAAAAGGTAAAGGACATGAAAGGCAATCCCCTGCTTTTGTTCGTGAACGCATGGAGCGTGGGAATGACCCTTGACCGGAATAAAGGACTTGTCCTGTCGGAATTCAGCAAAAATTAAGGCGGGGAGGCCTGGATAAAGGAGAGCGGGCGGATGAGAAAAAAGGCGCATATGGTATTGTTTGTTCTGGTGTGCCTGATTTGTACAGGCTGTGGGGGGATCGACTTTCGGCATGACGTTCCCAGGGACTATGCCCTGTCCCAGGAGGCGGTTCAGAGCACGCTGAGAATGGAGGATCTGCCGGAGGAGGAAGAGCCTTCGGTGGATTTCCTGATGGAGGAGATATACCCCTATGCCCGCGGTACCCTCAGCGAGGCGGAACAGATCTGGTACCGGGACATGGAGCGCATACTGGGAAGCTTCGGGGAGCAGATAAACTTAAGCAGAGAGGGACTTGACGCAGGGCTGGACGAGAGCAGCATCGACAGGATTTTCCAGTGCGTCTTAAGCGACCATCCGGAGCTGTTCTATGTGGACGGCTATTCCTACACAAAGTATTCCAGGGGGGAGGCGCTTACCGCCGTGGAGTTCTCCGGCTCCTACAATGTGGATTTGGACACCGCCTTAGAGCGGCAGGAGACCATCCGGATTGCGTCGGAGCAGATCCTTTCGGGCATCGGGGCGGGAGCTTCGGATTACGAGAAAGTAAAGTATGTGTACGATACCCTGATCCGCCAGACGGACTATGACTTAAAGGCATCGGACAATCAGAATATCTATTCCGTGTTCGCCAACCATACCTCTGTCTGCCAGGGCTACGCAAAGGCCACTCAGTACCTGCTGAACAAGCTGGGCGTGGAGTGCACGCTGGTGCTGGGGACCGTGGAGACCGGGGAGGGACATGCCTGGAACCTGGTGAAAGTGGACGGGGATTTTTACTATGTGGATACCACCTGGGGGGACGTGTCCTATCAGATGGAGGAGGCCTCCCCGGAGGAGAGCGCTGCAGGGAACGGGGAGCCTGCCATGCCGGAGATCAACTATGATTATCTGAACGTGACTACGGCGGAACTGCTGCGCACCCATTCCATCGGCGGGCAGGTGCCCATGCCGATATGCACGGCCAAGGAGGCGAACTATTATGTGCGGGAGGGAGGCTATTTCTCCTTTTACGACAGGGAGCAGATGGAGGCGCTGTTCCGGACGGCGGTGGAGAGCGGCAGGCGGGACGTGACGATCAAATGCGCCGGCGAAGCCTGCTACAGGGAAATCGTGGAGGGCCTGATAGACGGGCAGGAGATTTTCCGGTATCTGACGGGCGAGGAGGGCAAAATCGCCTATGCCCAGAACGAAAAACAGCTGTCATTGACATTTTGGGTGACAAATGAATAGAAGATGTGTTATAATGTTGACGCACAGGGACATCATATTGGAGATGCTTTTCAGGAGGATATTTTCATGGGAAAAGAAATGGATAACAGTACAGTGGTCTTGAATGCTCAGGAAAATGTGGGCTTGGTGCAGATTGCCGACGACGTGGTGGCAATGATCGCGCACCTGGCCGCTACCGAGGTGGAGGGCGTCAGCGACATGGCGGGGAATGTCACCAATGAGCTCATGGGCAAGGTAGGCGTGAAAAGGCCGGCCAAGGGCGTGAGAGTGGTGGTGAACGGCCGCAATGTGCGGGTGGATCTGGCGGTGACCATGGAATACGGATACAGTATTCCGGCTACCTGTCACCATGTACAGGAAAAGGTAAAGTCGGCGGTGGAGAATATGACAGGGTTAAACTGTACGGATGTGAATATCCGCATTGCCGGCGTGAGAGTCAAGGGATAGCCTGCTGAGGCGATAGGGGTACAAGAATGAAACGACATGAGCTAAGAGAGCAGGTTTTCCGGCTTTTGTTTCAGGCGGAGTTTCATCCGGCGCAGGACATGCCCAGGCAGATGAGACTGTTCGTGGAGGACAATGAGGCGATCGGCTCTTCAAAAGATGCCGATTATATAGAGACGCGCTGTCAGGCAGTCTGCCGGGAGCTTCCCGGGATAGACAAGCTGATCGATGAGAATACTGTAGGATGGGATACCGGCCGGATGGGCAAGGTGGAGCTTGCGGTGCTGCGGCTGGCGGTGTATGAGCTGCGCTTCGACGAGAATATCCCTGCCGGCGTGGCCATCGACGAGGCGGTTGGAATCGCGAAGCTGTACGGCCAGCAGAATTCCGGCGGCTTCGTGAACGCGATTCTTGCCAAGATCGTGAAAGGCTTGGACGGGAATCTGTGAAATCGGGTGATTGAGATTCGGAATGTTTATACTGTCGGACAATTGAATTCTTATATTAAAAATATGTTCACACAGGACTATCTGCTGCAGCGCCTCTTCGTGAAAGGGGAGGTGAGCAACTGCAAATACCACTCATCGGGACATATTTATTTTACGTTGAAGGATTCCAGGGGGACCATAAGCTGCGTGATGTTTGCGGGCAGCCGTGCGGGCCTCTCTTTTCGTATGTCCGAAGGCCAGCAGGTCATTGTGGGCGGTACGGTGGACGTATACGAGAGGGACGGGAAGTACCAGCTCTACGCCAGACAGATCATGCTGGACGGCAGCGGGCTTCTCTACGAAAGATTCGAGATGCTAAAAAGGGAGCTGGAGGAATCCGGCATGTTTGCCCCGGAGTACAAGCGGCCCATACCGAGATTCATCAGGACTTTGGGGGTGGTGACGGCGGACACAGGCGCGGCGGTCCGGGACATCATCCAGATCGCGGGCAGACGCAATCCCTACGTGCAGATCATCCTGTATCCTGCCATCGTACAGGGAGAGGCGGCAGCGGCCAGCATCGTGAGGGGGATCCGCGCGCTGGAGGCCTTTGGGGTCGACGTGATGATCGTGGGCAGGGGCGGCGGCTCCATAGAGGATCTGTGGGCCTTTAACGAGCGGGAGGTGGCCCAGGCGGTGTTCGACTGTTTGGTGCCTGTGATCTCTGCGGTAGGCCATGAGACGGACACCACCATCGTGGATTTTGTGGCGGATCTGCGGGCGCCCACGCCGTCCGCGGCGGCAGAGCTGGCGGTGACGGACATCCGCGATATTCTGGGCGCGGTATCCTCCTACCGGGACGGACTGCAGCGGCTGATACGCCGGCGGCTCCAGGAAAGCCGGGCCAGGGCCCGCCAGATGGAGCTTAGGCTGAAACCGGCCGGCCCGGCCCGCCGGATTCGGGAGAAGAGGATGGCGGCGCTGTCTGCGGAGGAGCGGCTCCAGGAGAGGATGCGGCGGCTGCTGGAGCGGCGGAAGCATGAGCTTGCGATTTACATCGAGCGGATGCGGGGCCTTTCCCCGCTGGAGAAGTTAAACAGCGGATACTCCTATGTGGAGGACTCCGGGGGGCATAATGTCCGGTCCGTCCGGCAGGTCCGGGAGGGAGAGGATATCACGGTCCGGGTAAAGGACGGGCGGATAAGGGCCAGAGTGCTGGGGATACTGCCGCCGGATCACCGGGGAGGAGAGACATGCTGAGAGAACGGACGGACACTGCGGGAAAGCGCCTTGAGGAAGCGGGATGAGGAGAGAAAAGATGGCTGAGAAGACAAAACAGCCCGGTCTGGAAGAGAATTTCGCCAGGCTGGAGGAACTGATCGGAGAACTGGACAGGGAGGACATTTTGCTGGAGGAGGCTTTCAGGGCCTACAGCGCCGGCATGGCGATCTTAAAACAGTGCAATGACCAGATAGACAAGGTGGAGAAAGAGGTATTGAAGCTCACGGAAGAGGGAGAACTGGAGGAATTCGGCAATGGAAGCATCAGCATTTGAACACAGACTCCGGGAGGAGACCGCTTATGCGGAGCAGGTGCTGCGGGAGCACCTGCCAAAGGAAGAGGGGCTGCAGCACAGGCTCATGGAGGCCATGAATTACAGCCTGCTGGCAGGCGGCAAGCGGCTGCGCCCGATTCTGATGCACGAGACCTATCGGATGTGCGGCGGAAAGGAGAGTGGGGCAATCGGCCGTTTCATGGCGGCCATTGAGATGATCCACACCTATTCTTTGGTGCATGACGATCTGCCGGCCATGGACAATGACCGCTACCGCAGGGGAAAGGAGACCACCTGGTATGTCTACGGAGAGACTATGGGCATACTGGCCGGGGACGGGCTGCTCAACTATGCCTTTGAGACCGCCCTGGGGGCCCTGAAAGCGCCGAAGCCCCTACAGGGGGAGTCCTGCGAGGAGAGACTGGCGCGGATGGAGCGGGCTGCGTCCGCTCTCGCGGTGCTGGCGGAAAAGGCCGGGATCTACGGCATGATCGGCGGGCAGGCAGTGGACGTCATGGCCGAGAAGGAGACGGGCCAGGCCCGGGGAGAATCCGTCCGAGCCGAGAGGGAAAGCCAGGGCGCCGGGGGGGAGGGAGAGCGGCTGCTCTTTGTCCATGCCCACAAGACAGCGGCTCTGATCCAGGCAGCCATGATGACAGGCGCAATCCTGGCGGGCGCATCCGAAGAGCAGGTGGCGGCAGTGGAGAAATGCGCCTACAACATAGGAATTGCGTTCCAGATACAGGACGACATCCTTGACGTAATCGGTGACAGCGGGGAGTTGGGCAAGCCCACGGGCAGCGATGCCGCAAACGAAAAACAGACCTATGTGACCTGGAAAGGCCTGGAGCAGTCGAAAGCGGACGTGGAGGCGCTGTCCAGGGAGGCGGTGGGGATTCTGGACGGCTTTCCCGGCGAACATGAGTTTCTGAAACAGCTGATTCTGACACTGATACACAGAAGAAAATAGCGAGGGCGGTTATGTTATTAGAGACCATAGAACAGGCGAACGATATCAAGAAGATCAGGAAAGAAGACTGGGATGACCTGGCTCAGGAGATCAGGGATTTCCTGATACAGACCATCAGCGTCACCGGGGGACATCTGGGGGCCAACTTAGGAGCCGTGGAGCTGACCATGGCGCTGCATCTTGCATTGGACCTCCCCCAGGACAAGATCATCTGGGACGTGGGGCACCAGTCCTATACCCACAAGATCCTCACCGGCCGAAAGGACGAATTCGGGACGCTGCGCCAGTTCCATGGCCTGAGCGGCTTTCCCAAGCGAAAGGAAAGCCCCTGCGATGTCTTTGACACCGGACATAGCTCTACCTCCCTCTCGGCAGGATTAGGGCTTGTGAAAGCCAGGGAGATTACCGGCGGCAGCGAGACCATCGTGTCCGTGATCGGGGACGGCTCCATGACCGGGGGTATGGCCTATGAGGCCCTGAACAATGCCGCCAAGCTGGAGACCAATTTCATCATCATCTTAAACGACAACAACATGTCCATCTCCGAGAACGTGGGGGGCATGTCCAAGTATCTGAACAGCATCCGCACTGCCTCCGGCTATCTGGATCTGAAAAAGGGCATTTACAATGCCCTCCAGGGCACCAGGCGGGGGGACAGCACCATCAGCCGCATCCGCAGGGCAAAGAGCAGCTTCAAGCAGCTGGTGATCCCGGGTATGATGTTCGAGGACATGGGAATCACTTACTTAGGACCTGTGGACGGCCACGACATAAATGCTATAGTGACCACCATCCTGGCTGCCAGGCGGGTGGAAGGGGCCGTGATGATCCACGTCATGACCCAAAAGGGCAAGGGTTACAGGCCCGCGGAGCGCCATCCGGCCAGGTTCCACGGCACGGAAGCCTTTGACATCGAGACAGGCATTCCCTCCCACCACAGGACAGTGGCCAATTACACGGATATTTTCTCCACGGTGATGTGCAAGCTGGGGCAGCGGGATGAAAAGATCGTGGCCATCACGGCGGCCATGCCGGACGGAACCGGACTGAAACGGTTCCACAACATGTACCCGGACAGGTTTTTCGATGTGGGCATCGCGGAGCAGCATGCCGTGACCTTTGCGGCAGGGCTGGCTGCAGGGGGCATGAAGCCCATTGTGGCCGTGTACTCCTCTTTCCTGCAGAGGGCCTATGACCAGATTCTCCATGACGTGTGCCTCCAGAATCTCCCCGTGGTGTTCGCCATAGACAGGGCCGGGCTGGTGGGCAGCGATGGGGAGACCCACCAGGGCGTCTTTGACTTTACATACCTTTCCGGCATTCCGAATATGCATATCTGTGCGCCAAAGAACAAATGGGAACTGTCGGACATGCTGAAATTCGCGGTGGCTTTTGGGGCGCCCATGGCAGTGCGCTACCCTCGCGGCACAGCTTATGCGGGACTGAAAGAGTTCCGGGAGCCAGTCAGGCTTGGAAAGGCCGAGTGGATTTACAAAGAGAGGGAGATTGCCCTGTTTGCGGTGGGCAGCATGGTAAAGACTGCCGAGGCCGTGCGGCAGAGCCTGAAAGAGAAAGGGCATGAAGTGAGCCTGATCAATGCCAGGTTCGTGAAGCCCATGGACGAAGAGGCCCTGGAGGAAGCCTGTAAGGAGCATAGCCTGATCGTGGCCATGGAGGAGAACGTGGCCTGCGGCGGCTTCGGGGAGAAAGTATTGGCCTATCTGAACGAAAAGGGACAAAAGAACCGGTTTCTGGGCATTGCCATCCCCGATGTGTTCGTGGAGCATGGCAGCGTGGATCTGCTGAAGCAGGAAATCGGCTTAGATGCGGAGAGCATTGTGGAGAAAATTTTGCGGAAAATCGGCGGGGCGCAGAAAGAAGTTTGAAAGTTCTCAGGAATATTGAATGGTATGCGCGCCGAAGCGCGCCAGGGGTACAAAGATGAAAGAGCGGTTGGATGTCATACTTGTGAAGCAGGGGCACGCAGCCTCCAGAGAGAAAGCCAGGGCTGTCATCATGTCCGGCAATGTCTATGTAAACGGACAGAAAGAGGATAAGGCGGGCACCTTTTTCGATGAGTCGAAGTTTGCTCTGGAAGTGAGGGACAGCGGCCTGAAATATGTGAGCCGGGGCGGCTTGAAGCTGGAAAAGGCCATGGAGGTCTGGGGCTTTTGCCTGGAAAATAAGGTGTGCATGGATATCGGGGCTTCCACAGGGGGCTTTACGGACTGCATGCTGCAGAAAGGGGCGGCCAAGGTGTATGCCGTGGACGTAGGCCATGGGCAGCTGGCCTGGAAATTGCGAAATGACGACAGAGTCGTCTGTATGGAGCAGACCAATTTCCGGTATGTGGTGCCGGAGGACATCGGGGAGCAGCTGGACTTTGCCAGTGTGGACGTGTCCTTTATCTCGCTGACAAAGATTCTGCTCCCGGCTCGCAATCTCTTGAAGCCAGGAGGGGAGATGGTCTGTCTGATCAAGCCCCAGTTCGAGGCGGGCAGGGAGAAAGTGGGCAAGAAAGGTGTTGTCAGGGAGGCTGCCGTCCATGAGGAAGTGATCCGCAGAATCGTGGACTTTGCGGATCTGGCAGGCTTTGCGGTCCTGGATCTGGACTTCTCTCCGGTGAGAGGGCCTGAGGGGAATATCGAGTATCTCCTGCATCTGAAAAAAGAGGAGGAGCCCTCGGAGGCTGTGCGCGGACTGTCCGAGCATGAGGCGCTGGAGAAGCTGAAACTGACGGCGGAAAGCGGCTGCGGGCTGTCCCATGAGCCAAGGTGGGAGCGTCTGACGCGGGAGACCGTGGCGGCGTCCCACGTCAGACTGCAATGACATGACTGTTCACGGCTTCGTCGCTGACAGCAGCGTGATGCACCGCCTGGTGTCTTGTAACTTTCGTGCAAAATGCTGGAAAACACCTGGCGGAACTGCCCGTGAACGGTAACGCAATGACCTCTTGCGGGCAGGGGGTTCACCGGCCCGGTCTGCCGGGCTGCAGGACGTAAAAGGCCTGCGGGATGGGGGTGTCAATGAAACATTTTCTGATTTATACCAATCGCCATAAGGACAGAGATTTGGCCACTACCAGGCGAATCTGCAATTTTTTGCAGCTCAAAGGCAGGCGTACGACGGTGATGGCGGAGGAAAGGCCGGAGTCTGCGGCATGTCCGGGACAGGGCCGGGGCGGGGAGCGGGATGAGAGCGCGGAGCCGGGCAGCGGCCGGGCCCCGGCCGTCAGCATGCAGAGGGCAGGAGACAGCGGCCGGACGTGGGAGCCGGAGCGCGTCGGGGAGGTCCCAAAGGACGCAGACTGCATGATCGTACTGGGAGGGGACGGCACGGTGCTGCAGGCAGCCAGGCTGACCAAGCGGCTGCATATCCCCATGATCGGCGTGAATCTGGGCACATTGGGGTATCTGACCGAGGTGGAAGTCCTGAACCTGGAGGAGGCGCTGGAGCGGCTGATCGCCGGGGATTACGTCCAGGAGAGCCGCATGATGCTCAACGGCAGAGTGGCCTTTGCAGGCGGCGGGGAGGCCGAGGACTGGGCGCTGAACGATATCGTCATATCCCGCAGCGGCCCTCTGCAGATCATCAGGTTCGACATCTTTGTAAACGGACAGTTTCTGAATGACTACAGCGCGGACGGCATGATTGTGACGACGCCCACAGGTTCCACAGGGTACAATCTGTCTGCAGGCGGTCCTCTGGTGGAGCCGGGAGCCAGACTGATCATGCTGACGCCCATCTGCCCTCATTCCCTGAATCAGAGGAGCATCGTCCTCTCCCCGGAGGATGTGATTGAGATCGGGATTCCCAGGCCCGGCGAGGGCGGGATCCAGACCGTTGAGGCCAATTTTGACGGAAACCATGTGATACCCCTGCGGACAGGTGACCGCCTGAGGATCGTTCGGTCAGAGGAGACCGCGGAATTTCTCAGGCTCAATCAGGTCAGCTTTCTGGAGGTGCTGCACAAAAAGATGAGAGACACATAGCGTGGGAAGAGGGGCCGGTGCGCGGACAGGCCCCGGGACGGAACACGGGACAAGACGGCGGACAGAAAGGGACGGAGACAGGCGATGAAAGGAAACAGGCAGGAGAGAATGGTGGAGATCATTCGAAAATATGACGTGGGGACTCAGGAGGAGCTGGCCGAGCGGCTGCGGGAGGCGGGCTTTCCCGTGACGCAGGCCACAGTCTCCAGGGACATCCGGGAGCTGAAGCTGTCCAAGGTGCCCACAGCGGACGGAGGACAGAAGTACGTGCTGTTGGAGCAGGACGAGGGGGAGAGGGGAGACCGGTACGTCCGCGTCCTGCATGACGCATTCTCCTCCGTGGCGGCGGCACAGAACCTCCTGGTGGTAAAGACCGTGTCCGGCATGGCCATGGCCGCGGCGGCGGCGCTGGACGCCCTGAAATTCCCGGAGGTGGTGGGCTGCATCGCCGGGGACGATACCATATTCGTGGCCACGCATACTTTGGAGGAAGCGAAAGCGCTGATGGAGAAGATCGAATCCATCACGGCGTAGAGCGCCGGTGAAAGGCACGGGCCCGGGGTAAGGGCCGGCATTTCAGAGGAAGATACATTACTTGACAGGCGGATGTGGCGGAGAGGGAATAATGGCGGAAAGCTTACGGCTTTGGGAAGGGCCGGGGCGCCGCGGGCCGAAAGCCTGAAAGGAGAAAGAAAATGCTGACAAGCTTGCATGTGAAGAATCTGGCACTGATGGAAGAGACAGAGGTGGAGTTCGGTCCCGGCCTGAACATTCTGACCGGGGAGACCGGAGCGGGCAAATCCCTGCTGATCGGCAGCGTGACCCTGGCACTTGGGGGGAAATTCGAGCGGGAGATGCTGCGCAAGGGAGCGGAGAGCGCTCTTGTGGAGCTTGTCTTCACAGGAGACGAGCGTGTGCGGGAAAAGCTTGCCGAGCTGGAGCTGGAACAGTCGGAAGACGGGTCTGTCACTATCAGCCGGAAGCTCAGCGTGGGAAAAAACGTGTACCGGATAAACGGAGAGATTGTCACCGCAAAGCAGGTCAGGGAGCTGTCTGAGCTTCTGATCGATATTCACGGGCAGCATGAACACCAGTCCCTGCTGCAGCGGAAGAAGCATATGGAGATTCTGGACGCCTATTGCGGCGGAAAGCTTCAGAAAGAGGCGGAGGCCGTGGCTGCCGCATACAGAGAATGCCGTGATCTTGAGAAGTCCCTGGAGGAAGAGGCCCTGGACGAGGAAGCCAAGGCGAAAGAGCAGGCGCTGGCAGAGTTTGAACTCCAGGAAATCCAGCAGGCACAGCTGGTGCCGGGGGAGGACGAAGAACTGGAGCAGCGCTATCGCCTCATGGTGAACAGCAAGCGGATCACGGAGAGTTTGTCGGAAAGCTATCAGTATACCGGCAATGACTCGGAGAGCGGGGCCGGGAGCGCACTGAGCCGTGCGCTGCGCGCGCTGCGGGGGGTGGCCGGACTGGACGGCCGCCTGGAGGAGCTGGAGGGAGAGCTGACGGAAATCGACAATCTGCTGGCGGATTACAACCGGGATCTGGCGCAGTACATGGCCGACTGTGAATTTGATGAGGAAGACTATGCTGTCGTAGAAGAGCGGCTGAACCTCCTGAATCATTTAAAGGAAAAATACGGAGGCACCATTGAGGCAGTCATTGCCTACGGAGAGGAGAGACAGAAGCTTTTAGACAAGCTCTGCGACTATGAGGCCTATATGGAGCGGCTGAACGAGAGACTTGAGGCGGCCAGGGCAAGGCTTCAGGAAGCCTGCGCCAGACTTTCCCGGATCCGCAGGAAAAATGCCGCGGTTTTGACAAAGCTGTTAAAAGAGGCGCTGATCCATCTGAACTTTGCCACCGTTGCGTTTGAGATCGCGGTAGAGAGCGCCAAGTCCGTCACGGCCAAGGGCATGGACGATGTGGAATTTTTGATTTCCACCAACCCGGGAGAGAGCCTTAAGCCCTTAAGCCAGGTGGCCAGCGGCGGCGAGCTTTCCCGTATCATGCTGGCCATCAAGACCGTTCTGGCCGGCCGGGACGACATCGATACCCTGATCTTTGACGAGATTGATACGGGTATCAGCGGCAGGACCGCGTGGAGGGTCTCTGAACAGCTGGATACTGTGGCCCATGCCCACCAGGTGCTCTGCATCACCCATCTGCCCCAGATTGCCGCCATGGCCGACAGGCATTTTGTCATTGAAAAAAGCTCTACCCAGGATAATACCATCACGGATATCCGGATGCTGGAAGAGGAGGAAAGCCTTGGGGAGCTGGCAAGACTTCTGGGCAGCGATACATTGAGCGCAGCCGCCCTCTCCAATGCAAAGGAGATGCGTCTCCAGGCAGCGGCCCACAAGACCCGGTCCCTTTAAAAATTCCAAAAGCTGTCGGAATGAAACATAGAAAAAGTTCACATACTATACACGAAAAAGACTCCTGGAGAGTCTTTTTGTGTGGGCAAAAACGGCGATTCAGATGGGAGTATGTGGATATGGGACAGAACGGCAAGGGAAACATACAGGATATAGAGGAAATCAGGAAAAAGAAAGCACAGTACAGAGAAAGAAGCGCGGAGCAGGCGGAAGCCGTTAAAAAACAGGCGGGCCAGGACATGGTGGTCCTGATCAGGAGCTGGAAAAGGAGACTGCGGCGATACAGGATCTACCGCTTCTGCTTGAGCCTGACATTGGCAGCGGGCTGCGCGGCGCTGGGGGCCATGCTGTACTATCAGATCGACAGCAGCATTCCCTCCGTCATCAATGTGCGCGCCGGCGAGGAGGAATCCTTTCACCTGGGGGTTCCTGCCAGAGGGGAGATCATAAGCGTAAGCGACCAGGGCAGCAGCAATATCCCTCAGGGGGCAGTGGACATAGATTTGAGCAAGACCTTTACGATGAAGACGGGATTGGAGTCAAATTATCAGATGCAGGTAAAGCTCTTCGGCTTTATCACTTTAAAAAATATTGACATCCAGGTCATCGAGGACCAGGAACTGATTCCCGTGGGTACGCCCATCGGTATCTATGTGAAGACGGACGGCGTGCTGGTGGTAGGCACGGGGGAATTTCAGGGCGCGGACGGCGTCAGCTATTCCCCCGGGAAATACATTTTAAAATCCGGCGACTATGTCCGCAAGGTGAACGGCCGGGCCGTGACGGAAAAGGACGATTTCATACAGCGGGTGAAAGACAGCAAGGGCCAGCCCGTGATCCTGGGGATAGAGAGGGAGGGCGAACTGATGGATGTGGAGATCACCCCTGTGCAGGACGCGGCGGGCGATTACAAAATCGGCGTCTGGGTGCGGGACAACGCCCAGGGCGTGGGCACTATGACTTACATTGACAACAAAGGAAATTTCGGTGCGCTGGGCCACGGGATCACCGATGTGGACACCAGCACCCTGATGCATATGGAGGGCGGCACCCTTTACCAGACCGATATCGTGGACATCCACAAGGGTTCCTCCGGCAATCCCGGGGAGATGACGGGCATGATCATCTACTCCGACGAGCGGATTCTGGGGGAAATCACAGACAACAGCAATCGCGGTATCTTCGGCACCTGTAACCAGAGAGCGCTGGAGATGGGCGGCAGGGAAGCTCTGCCCATCGGCCTCAAGCAGGAGATTGAGACCGGCACGGCCCAGATCCTCTGCACCGTGGACGGCGTGACCAGATACTATGATGTGGAGATCACGGCGGTCCACCTGGACCATGACAATGTGAACCGGGGGATAGAGCTCACGGTGACGGATCCGGATCTCCTGGCGCTGACAGGGGGAATCGTCCAGGGCATGAGCGGCAGCCCCATCATCCAGAACGGGAAATTCATCGGTGCCGTGACCCATGTGCTGGTGCAGGACTCCAGGAAAGGGTATGGGATATTTATTGAAA
>JAAWOU010000008.1 GCA_022799755.1 Lachnospiraceae bacterium | reverse complement strand
TCTCCCGGCGCTGCATCATCTCCGCGGGATTTTGGATTTCCATTTCTCTGTCAGATTCTTCAAAGTCCTGTTCTCCGCCCATAGTTTCCCACTGATTGATGAAACCCTGCTCTTCGGAGTTGAAATCTGCTACCCCCTGGCTGATACGGAAAGAGTGCCCCCTCTCACAGGACAAAACCCCTTCCAGCACATCTTCTCCGTTTTCATGGTCGGCCCTTAGAGTCAGATTCCCCCGGCACACAGGACAGCACAAATGATTCAAAATTGCCTTGTACATCTATCGTCCTCCTTGCGTTAAAGTTAAGATAAAACATACGCTGTCTTTGTTTCCTGTTTTCCAAGACTATTCTATTTTAATGTTCCTCATATGTCAATCCCGGTGGCTCCCTTTGGTTTCAGACCATCCAGCCGAAAGCGTTTGAAGTTGTCTCGTCTTCAGTCCCGCACCACCGTCCGCCTGGCGATCAGGTAAGACGCCGTGTAGTACAGCAGGTACAGCAAGGCCGTCACCCCCGCCACGATGCCCGCGATCAGCCACACCACTTCCGCGGAAGCATCCATCCCCTCCATGCGCATCACATGGGCCCCAAAAGCGGCCACAGGAACGCTCAGGGCCATGGGCAGGGCAAAGGGCGCGATGAAGAAGACAAAGGTCTGCCAGAACAGCGCCCTGGCCTGCTGCCGCTCCCCCATTCCCAGCCGGAACAGGATTTCGTACCGCCCCTTATCCTCCCCCAGACCCGAGAGGGTCTTCAGCGCCAGGATGGCCATGGCCAGCAGCAGGAACACGGCCGACGCGAACAGCGCACCCACCACCAGGATGGCCGACACACCGTTCTCCTCCTGCCTGTGGTATTCCCGGATCTCGAACGCAAGCCTCCTGCCCGTCTGTCTGTTTTCGCCCGCCTGCGCAGAAAGCAGCCGCGACAGCTCCCTGTGCAGGCCGATTCCGTCAAACCTCTGCTTTTCCGTGAGATAAGCCCTGCTCTCTTCCACGCACTCCATATCCGCCACCGCCTCGTCCGGCACCACCACATAGAAATACAGATAGCTGATCTTCGGATAATCCGTCCGGCAGCTATGGAATGTGTAGGATTTCCCCCCATGCTCCCAGACCATGTCCGACCAGTCCGGCTCCGCGGCCTCCCTGCTCGTGCACACGATCATGAACTGCCCCTCCAGCGCCACCGGCTCTGCCCCCAAAGGAGCCATCAGCGCATTGAAGTCGCTGACCGGCATGAAGCTGTCATTGGGCGCCATCCGCTCCTCGTACCACCCGGTGCGGCTGTAGAACTCCTGTTCTCCGGTCTCAAAAGTGTGCCACAGGACCTTTCTCCGGATTCCCGCGTATTCCCGGATAAGGCTTTCCGCCAGCTCCACTTCGCTCTCCCGGTGGTTACTGTCGGAATAATACATGACGTCATAGGGCCACGCCGCATGCAGCGCCTCCTCCTGGCCTGCTTTCTGGATGAATGAGAAATTCGTCCCCGCCACGGCCAGACTCATCAAAAGCGCCAGGCACCCGAACATGACGGAATTGGCGCTGAGGTTTCCCGAGAGCTGGCGCAGCACGAAAGTGTTGGCCCCCCAGCTGCAGAACCCCGGACGGCGCAGCAGGAGGAAGACGACGCTTTTCGCGGCTCCCATATGGAACAGCATCACGCAGAGGATAAAGCCCGCCAGCAGAGGCTCCATGCTGTCCACTGTCCCGCCCCTTAAGGATATGTCCACGCTCCTCCAGAATTGGATGCCGCAGGCCGCCATCCCGCCGCAGGCCGCCACCGTCACCAGGAACCACAGGCCCGGGTGCTTCACCCGCTTCTCCACTTTCTTTTCCCCGTGGATCAGGTCATAGATTGCCGCCCTCCTCAGATAAATCCCGGAGGCCAGAGACGCCACCAGGAAAATCGCCGCCGTCAGCGCCACGGTGCGAAGCAGCCCCTCCAGGGAATAAGGCGACATGGAAAACTCCATCTCCAAAAGCTTCATCATCACCGCCATCAGCCCCTGGAACAGGAATCCCCCTGCCAAAAGCCCTATCCCCAGGGCGATGCCGCAGATGACAAGGGTCTCCGCCAGAAACAGGCGCAGGATATCCCGCCTGGTCATGCCCAGGGTCAGGTAGGTGCCGAATTCCCGCTTCCTGCG
Source organism: Lachnospiraceae bacterium (assembly GCA_022799755.1). Taxonomy (GTDB): domain Bacteria; phylum Bacillota; class Clostridia; order Lachnospirales; family Lachnospiraceae; genus Acetatifactor. The sequence goes on along the minus strand of JAAWOU010000008.1, from coordinate 59,963 downwards.
CTTCAGCAGAAAGGAAGTGGCGTAGCTGAGCACGAAAGCCACCACAAAGGAGATGGCCGCCACCAGGATTTTCAGGGCGGTCCCGGCGCCCTCCCCCCGGTCCGCGAAAGCCGCCAGCTCCCTGCTGTAGATGACATTATTGACGGCGAACAGCAATGCCACCGTGAGGGACACGGTCATAAAATAAATCAGATAGCTGCCCACCTGCCGCTTCACGTTCCGGATTGCAAGATTAAGATACATCTGTCTCACCTCCCAGCGCCGCGGACACGGACCAGATTTCCCGGTACATCTCCTGTCTGTCCCTGTCCCCCCTGTGGATTTCGCTCCATATCTTCCCGTCCTTTAAAAACAGCACCCTGTCCGCATAGGAGCCCATGAGGGCGTCGTGGGTGACCATCAGGATGGTGGAGCCCAGGGAACGGTTCATCATCTGAAAGGTCTCCATCAGGTTCCTGGCGTTTGCCGAGTCCAGGGCTCCCGTGGGCTCGTCGCCCAGAATCAATGCCGGGTTCGCGATGAGGGCCCGGGCGCAGGCCGCCCGCTGGCGCTGCCCGCCGGAGAGCTCCCGGGGGAATTTGTCCAGCTGGTCCGCCACCCCCAGGGCCTGTGCCACCCGCTTCAGCTCCTCTGCGCTCTCCTGCGGGGGCAGCTTTTTCAGGTGCAGGGGCAGCACGATGTTCTCCCCGATCGTCAGTGTGTCCAGGAGATTATACTCCTGAAAGATGAATCCCAGCCTGTCCCTGCGGAATGCGGAAAGGTCGTTCTCCCGCATCCCGGTGAGCCGCCTGCCCTCCACGCGGATTTCGCCACAGCTGACCCTGTCGATTGTAGAGATTACGTTTAACAGGGTGCTCTTCCCGGAGCCGGACGCCCCCATGATGGCAGTAAATTCGCCCTTTTCCACATCGAAAGAGATGCCGTCCAGGGCTTTCGTGACAACGGCTCCGCTGCCGTAGTACTTTGTCACATTTTCGATCTCCAGAATTTTTGACATGTCTGTCTTTGTCATGTCCGTCTTTTCCATATCTGTCACCTCTCTGTCCTTATCTTACCACAGGACAGAGGGTTTCGTTCTAACGGAAATCCTGTTTTTCCTTACGTTTTTGTAAGGGTATATCAAACGCGCCGAAAGGAGCTTCCTGCATTCAGCCTGTGCTCTGAAACCTCAGGCTGATGCAAGTGAACTTCCCCGCTTCGGACTCTATGCCAAGGGATATTCCAAGCCGCCCGCACAGCTCCTGTACAATGTACAGCCCCATCCCGGTGCCGCCGGGGACAGCGCTCCCCGGGGCTTTTGTCCTCGCGCAGCTTCCGGTGAAGCCCCGCTCCGTGACCCGGCGCAGCTCATGGGCGGGAATCCCGGGCCCGTTGTCACGGACCAGAATCGCGCCGTCCCGGGCCCGGATGCTTATCTGACAGCCAGGACAGTATTTCGCGCAGTTGATCAGAAGCTGCTTCAGCATAAAGCACACCGATTTCCTGTCCGAATAGACGGAGAAGTCCCCCTCCGCCTCCACGCTGATGCCTGCCCCTGTCAGCAGCTCCATCTGACTCTTTACCGCCTCGCCTATGACATCCGATGCGGAAAACGAACGGATTTTCACATCTTTTTCTGCGGTGCGCAGTCTGGCATAGTACAATATGCTCTCCGTCAGGTTGTCCGCCCGCTTCAGTTCCCGGCGCAGCTTCCGCAGATCTCCCCCGTTGTCCAATATCAGAGCGCATGCCGTCAGCGGCGTCTTTATCTCATGAATCCAGCTCTCCACATAATCGCAGTACTCCTCTTTCTCCCTGCGGGCCTGCTCCGCCACCCCCACGGCAGACCGGGACAGCTCCCGCATGATGCGAAAATACCGCCTCTCCAAAGCGCCCGCAGGCTTCGGCAGCACCTCCCCCAGCAGCCAGGTCTCCGGCAGATCCGAAAGGAGCTTTTCCAGTTCCTCCATCCGCTTTCCCTCTAACAGGCCCACGGTCAGAAGCCAGAGCAGAATGGCTGCCAGATACGCCGCTGCCAGAACCCCGATCAGGGCTGCCCCCGTTCCCGCCACAGCCAGAACCATGCCAAAGCCAAGCCCTCCCATGCCAAGAAAGCAGAGCGTCACCGTCCTGGACTCGCAGGCGTCCGCAAAATAACGAAAAACCGTGTGTATTTTCCTCCCCATCACAGCCGATACCCCACGCCCCGGACTGTCCGGATGCATTCTCCTGCCCCCACGTGCTTTAGCTTCTCCCGCAGCCGGTTCACATTCACATACAGCGTGTTCTCATCGATATACAGACTGTTCTGCCACAAATCCTCCACAATCTCCTCCTTGGCGCAGAGCCCTTTTCGCATAAGGCAGGCCAGGATCCGCGCCTCATTCTTCGTCAGCTCCGCCTCCTGTCCCTGGTGCTCCACTGTAAGCTGCTCAAGATTCAGCGTCAGCCCTTTGACGGATATCACGTAATCTCCGCTCCCCGAAGCGCCATGCCCGGACAGAGCGCCCCTCCGGGCTTTCAAAAGCCGCTCCATCCGGGCCAGCAGCACCGCGGAATGATAGGGCTTGCGGATGTAGTCGTCCGCGCCGACGCCAAAGCCCAGCAGCTCGTCCTCCGCAGACTCTCTCCCCGTGAGGAATATCACAGGCACGTCCGACTCTGTCCGAAGCCTGCGGCACAGCTCGAATCCGCTCTCCCCCGGCAGGTTCACGTCCAGCAGCGCCAGTTCGCAGGGCGGCCGGCCCACCACCTCATATCCATTGGCCCGCAGAAGCAGTTCCAGCTCCTCCCGGACGCTCCTGTCATCCTCCACAACCAGTATCCTGTCCATAAGCCTCCCTCCCGCCCTGACATCCTCCAAAAGCGAACCTACAGAAATCATACCCTGTTACATTCTTTATGGTAAAAGAACCATGGGGAAATTGTCAACATTTTTTTGAAGTCTTGTCATCCGACAGTAGAATTCTGCTTTTTTTCATGATTGACAATTGCAGGATTGGCTGTTATGCTGAAAGTCTAAGGAGGTATTTGCTATGGAATATGTCATTAATTTCACATGGGATGATGAAGCCGAAGTATGGATTGCCACCAGCAACGACATTCCCGGCCTTGTTCTGGAATCAGGTTCATTTGATGCATTGCTGGAGCGCACAAGGTTTGCGGTGCCTGAACTTCTGGAGCTGGCAGCCTCTACCCCGCCCCTTTCCCTGATTTTCCGGTCAGAACGCCATGAAAGGATGGTACTGAATGGCTGAATACGAAAAACGAGTGCGCAATATCCTGTCGCAGAACGGGTGCACTTTCCTTAGACGCGGAAAAGGCGACCATGATATCTGGTACAGCCCAATCTCAGGACGGCATGTGACCGTCGATACAAAAATCAAGTCCAGGCACACTGCAAATGCCATCCTGAAACAGAGCGGAATAAGCTATAAGTTTTAGCAATGCAGACAAAAAAACAAAGTCCTTAATATCTATAAGATAAAACATTCCTCACGCAAAAGCCCCGCAGCCAGGCCGCGGGGCTTCCGATTTCATTATTTTAAGATTACATCATTTTAAGGTTTCGTTATTTTAAGGTTTCGTTATTTCAATATTTTGTCATTTTCAGGCTTTCACCCTTTCACGATCCGGACCCGGAACACGCCTCCTATGGCCTCCAGTGCATGGATGATCTCTTCCGTGGGAACCTCCTCCACATCCAGCATGGTGTAGGCCACCTCCCCCCGGGATTTGTTGGTCATATCGCTGATGTTGATTCCTTTCTCGCCAAACTCCGCGGTGAACTTGGTAATCATATTGGCGATATTCCGGTGGAAAATCGCCACGCGGCCCGCCTTGGTGCAGATCCCCATGTCGCAGGCGGGATAATTGACGCTGTTACGTATATTTCCGTTCTCCAGATAGTCCATCATCTCTTCTACAGCCATCACCGCGCAGTTGTCCTCGGACTCCTCCGTGCTGGCCCCAAGATGGGGAATGACAATACAGCCTTTCTGCCCTGCCGTAGTGGGATTGGGGAAGTCGGACACATATCTGGCCACCTTGCCGCTCTTTAAGGCTTCCAGCACATCCGCCTCATTCGCCAGCAGATCCCTGGCGAAGTTCAGCAGAATGACCCCGTCTTTCATCTTCGAAATGGCATCCGCGTTCAGCATCCCCCTGGTGGAATCCAGCAGCGGCACATGGATGGTGATGTAGTCGCACTGGGCGTAGATATCCTCCACATTAGTCACATGGTGCACCGCCCGGCTCAGGCTCCAGGCCGCGTTCACGGAGAGGTAGGGATCATACCCGTACACCTCCATGTCCAGCGCCACCGCCGCATTGGCCACTTTCACGCCGATTGCCCCCAGGCCGATGACCCCCAGCTTCTTGGCCCTAATCTCCGTGCCCGCGAAATTCTTCTTGGCTTTCTCCGCGGACTTCGCAATATCCGCATCCTCTTTTGCCGCTTTTACCCACTCAATGCCGCCCACCACGTCCCGGGCTGCCAGCAGCATCCCGGCGATGACCAGCTCTTTCACGCCGTTGGCATTGGCCCCCGGCGTATTGAACACCACCACGCCGTGCTCCGCGCATTTCTCCAGCGGAATGTTATTGACGCCGGCGCCGGCCCTGGCCACGGCCAAAAGGCCTTTCGGCAGCTCCATCTCGTGCATGGACGCACTGCGCACCAAAATGCCCTCCGCCGCCTCCACGTCCGCGGTGATCTCATATTGGCTGCTGAAATTCTGTAAGCCCACCTGGGCGATGGGATTCATGCAATTAATCTTGTACATAGCTTCTCCTATCCGAACGCATTCCGGCCATTCAGCATTCACCGATCATTTTTACTTTTAAGGGACGTTTGGTCAGAAATTCTGCATTTTCGTCCATTGTGGTTCCCGGATGCCGGTATATGTCGTTCTGCATGTCAACCGCTTCGTCTGCTTGATACAAATTTGGATTTTCATGTATTTTGATTCTCCGCCTCGAATTTCCCCATGAATTCCACCAGCTTCTCCACTCCCTCCATGGGCATTGCATTGTAGATGCTGGCCCGCATGCCGCCCACGGAGCGATGGCCTTTCAGGTTCTCGAAGCCCGCCTCTCTGGCCTCTTTCACGAATTTTGCGTCCAGATCCCCATCCCCGGTGACGAAAGGCACGTTCATCAGAGAGCGGTCCTCTTTCCGGACTGTCCCTCGGAACATTTTGCTCTGATCCAGGAAATCGTAGAGAATCTTCGCCTTTTTCTCATTGTATTCTTTCATGGCCTCCAGGCCGCCCTGTTTTTTCAGCCACTTGAACACCTTGCCGCAGATATAGATGCCGTAGGCGGGCGGGGTGTTGTAGAGAGACTCATTGTCCGCGTGAATCTTGTACCGCAGCATAGTGGGCGTGCCGGGCAGCACGTCCTCGGTGATCAGCTCCTCCCGGATGATGACGATGACCACCCCGGCAGGTCCGATGTTCTTCTGTACGCCGCCATAAATGACACCATATTTCGTCACATCCACCGGCTCCGACAGGAAACAGCTGGACACATCCGCCACCAGCGGCTTTCCCTTGGTGTCGGGCAGGGTCTTGAACTTGGTGCCATAGATGGTATTGTTCTCGCAGATATAGACATAATCCGCGTCCTCGCTGATCGGCAGATCCGTGCAGTCCGGAATATAAGAGAAAGTCTCGTCCTCGGAGGAGGCAATCTTGTTGGCCTTACCGTAAATCTGCGCCTCCTGGTAAGCTTTTTTCGCCCACTGGCCGGTGACAATGTAATCCGCCACTTTGTTCTTCATCAGGTTCATGGGAATCATGGCGAACTGCTGGCTGGCGCCTCCCTGCAGGAACAGCACCTTATAATTCTCGGGAATCTTCATCAAATCACGCAGATCAGCCTCCGCTTCCTTGATAATGGTATCATAGGCCTTGGAGCGGTGGCTCATCTCCATGACGGACATGCCCGTGCCCTTATAATCCAACACCTCATCCGCCGCCTCCCGCAGCACCTCCTCCGGCAGGACGGCAGGCCCCGCGGAGAAATTATATACTCTTCTCATCTCTCATCCTCCTAAATTGAATCGGTAAATCGGCATAGCCGCTCAGATAAGAATACTCTCTCCGGGCACTTTAGTCAAGTACATCGTTAAAATCTTTTTAACCTCTTTTTAAAAACAGTCTCCGGATGCGGACGCCGGATGCCGCTGTGTTCAATAAAACATAATCACCGGCATTCCCACTTCCAGCATATCATAGAGCTGCGACATATTGCCTGTGGGCGTATTGATGCAGCCGTGGGAGCCGTTTGTCTGATAGATCTGTCCTCCGAAGCTTCCCCTCCAGCTGGCGTCATGGATTCCGATATTTCCTACCACGGGCACCCAATATTTGACGAAAGATTCATAGTCGGCCCCCCGCAGAGTCTGGTTGCGCTGTTTCGCGTGGACATAATTGATGCCCTGGGGCGTCCCCATGCGCCTGCCAGTGTTGCCTGTGACGATATCCGTCTCCAGTTCCAGCTTTCCTTTGGCGTAATAGTACATCCTCTGCTGCGACATGTCTATCTCAATGTACGTGTCGCCGATATCGTCTAAGCCCCGCACATACCCTTCCTGAATATATGCCGGCACATGCATATCCGTTCCGCCGGCTGCATCCGGGCCGGCCGTATCCTGCCCGGTCCCGGTCTGTCCTGTGTCCGACGGCTGACCGCCCGCATGTCCCTGCAGCGCCCCCAGCAGATACGTTTTCTCGGCCTCCCTGTCCAGCTTTGTCCCGTATGTGACATAGGAGACCGTCACGATATCCCCTCTGGTGGACTGGAACTCTTTCTCCATACCGCAGGTATCATAGTCCTCCGCCAGCGCGTCCACCCAGGAGAGGACCTTTTCTTCATCCAGCACAATATGTCCCTCATCGTCCAGCGCCGGACAGCCGTCCGTCCCGGTCACCAGAAGACCTGACAGAACTGCCGGTGTTAGGGGAATCTGCTCCGCCCCCATATCATATACGATTCGGCTGCCCCTGGCAATGAATTCCTCTACCTGTTCCCAGATATCCCTCTGCCTTTTGTCGGCTCCGGTATCCGCAATGTCTTCATAGCAGCCGCCCGCAGACAGATCTATCAATGTATGTCCCTTTGCCAGGCAGTCCTGCAGATAAGCGCAGGCTTTCTCCAGATTCAGCCGGCCCGCGTTTCCGTCCTGAAGCACAAAGCCCTCCGGCGATTGACATACCCTGACGCCCTCTGTCTTCTTCCTCTCCTGTGCCACAAAGGGCAGCTCCCGGAAACAGGCCATAAGCTTTTCCTCGTCCGCGACATACTTCTCCGGCAGCAAGCTGCTGGAAACGGGACTTTTCAGATTGTCCATCCAGAACGCGGACGCGTTCTTCCTCAGATAGGATTTCAGCACATCCGAATAATCCGGCCTGATATCCGCGGCCAGCATATCAATTTCCCAGCTCACAGAATCGGCATCCACGATTGTTATCACGGATGCCTCCTGTGCGTTCACCAACTCTTCATTTACCTGTTCTATGGATTTTCCCGTGCAGTACACCCCGTTGATCCAGGTATTCACCGGGAAATTGTTGCGGTAGTACAAGGTAAGCGCAAGCAGTCCTCCCAGCCCCAGAAGCATTCCGCTGAGCAGGAACATCAATAGAAAGCGAAACAACTTTTTCATGGCATGTGAAAACCCTTTTACCCCTCGTTCTTTTTCTTCAGATCATCCCCGTCAAAGACCTCCACGATCGGCGCCCCTGCCGGAACCATGGGGAATACTTTATCGTCTTCCGGTATGATGCATTCGATCAGAACCGGCTCTTTCAGCGCAATGGCTTTTTCCAGCGCAGGCTCCAGCTCCTCTTTCGCGGTCACCCGGACAGCCTGGCAGCCCAGTCCTTCCGCCACCTTACAGAAGTCAACCTTGTCTTGGAGCACTGTCTGGGAATAGCGCTTTCCGTAGAACAGCGTCTGCCACTGGCGCACCATGCCCAGCACATGATTGTTAATGACCACCTGTATAATGGGAATGTTGTAACGGCTTGCCGTAGCCAGCTCGTTCATATTCATGCGGAAACACCCGTCTCCCGCAATGTTGATGCACTGTTTGTCCGGCTGTCCCAGCTGCGCGCCGATGCAAGCGCCAAGGCCATAGCCCATGGTGCCCAGTCCGCCGGAGGACAGAAAAGTGCGGGGGTGGGTGTAACGGTAATACTGCGCCGCCCACATCTGATGCTGGCCCACATCCGTGGTAATCAGCGCCTCCCCCTTTGTGACCTTGTCTATGGTCTCGATTACATAGGGACAGGACAGTTTCTCCTGCTCGTATTTCAGAGGATATTTCTCTTTCATGTCGGCAATGGTCTTCATCCATTCGCTGTGTTCCTGCTTTGTCAGGCGCTGATTCAGCTTCTGAAGTACCAGCTTCAGATCTCCTACCAGGCTGGCATCCGCCCGTATATTCTTGTTGATCTCCGCCGCATCCACGTCAATATGGACAATCTTCGCATGCTCCGCGAACTTCTTCGGATTGCCGATGACGCGGTCGGAGAACCTGGCTCCCAGGGCGATCAGCAGGTCGCACTGGCTGACTCCCAGGTTGGAGGTCTTGGTGCCGTGCATGCCTATCATGCCGGTGTAGCGCTCGCTCCGGCCGTCAAAGGCGCCTTTTCCCATCAATGTATCGCACACCGGCGCGTCTATCAAATCCGCAAAGAGCGCCACCTCCTCACAGGCATCCGAAATGACGGCGCCGCCGCCCAGATAGATATAAGGTCTCTTAGCGGCCCGGATGTATTCCACCACCTGGTCTATCTGTTCTTCCGTACAGCAATATGTTCTGCGTATCTCCTCCACAGGCTTCGGCGTGTACTCGCAGACGGCTGCCGTTACGTCCTTTGTGATGTCCACCAGCACAGGGCCCGGCCGGCCGCTTTTCGCTATGGTGAATGCCCTCCGGATGGTATCCGCCAGTTCTTCCACATTTTTCACGATATAGCCATGCTTTGTGATGGGCATGGTCACGCCCGCGATGTCCACCTCCTGGAAGCTGTCCTTGCCCAGCATGGGCAGGGTCACATTGGCCGTGATGGCCACCATGGGAACGGAATCCATATAGGCGGTGGCGATGCCCGTCACCAGGTTCGTGGCGCCGGGGCCGCTGGTAGCCATACAGACCCCTACTTTTCCGGTCGCCCTGGCATATCCGTCCGCCGCATGGGCTGCACCCTGCTCGTGGGATGTCAGTATATGCCTGATCTCATCACTGTGTTTATAAAGTGTGTCGTATATGTTCAGGATCGTGCCACCGGGGTAGCCGAACACCGTGTCCACCCCCTGCTCTTTCAGGCACTCCACAACTATCTCTGATCCGGTCAGTTGCATTCTTGGTTCCTCCTCTATCTGTGATTTTGCAGCTTCCCTCATGCCGACGGGCTGCCGCGCTGCTTTCCCGGCGGCTTACGCGCTCCCGGCCCGGCAGCCGCTTATTTCCCGCTTTTGCCTGATGCCTATTTCCGAATCTCCAGGACCGCGCCGCGGTTACCGCTGGTAACCATCTCCCGGTATCTGGTCAGATACCCGGTGGTGACCTTGGGCTCTCTGGGCTGCCAGTTGGCACGCCTCTGTGCTAAAATCTCGTCGGACACCAATACATCCAGTTTGTTCTCCGGAATGTTGATGCTGATCATGTCCCCCTCCTCCACAAGCGCTATGGGACCTCCCACTGCCGCCTCCGGGGACACATGGCCGATGGATGCCCCTCTGGACGCGCCGGAGAAGCGTCCGTCCGTAATCAACGCTACGGAAGAGCCCAATCCCATGCCTGCGATGGCAGAGGTAGGGTTAAGCATCTCCCGCATGCCGGGACCTCCCTTGGGGCCCTCATAGCGAATGACCACCACGTCTCCCGCCACGATCCTGCCGCCCTTGATGGCATCGATGGCGTCCTCCTCGCAGTCGAAGACCCTTGCAGGCCCCTGATGCACCAGCATCTCGGGAACCACCGCGGAGCGCTTCACCACGCCGCCATCCGGGGCCAGGTTGCCTTTCAGGATGGCGATGCCGCCGGTCTCGGAGTAGGGATTCTCCACCGGACGGATGACCTCCGGATTCAGGTTCCTGCAGTTCTTGATGTTCTCGCCGATGGAAGTGCCGTTTACGGTCATACAGTCCAGATTCAGAAGATTTTTCTTTGTCAGTTCGTTCATCACCGCATAGACACCGCCGGCCTCGTTCAGATCTTCCATGTAGGTAGGACCCGCAGGCGCAAGATGGCACAGATTCGGAGTCTTTGCGGACAGTTCGTTTGCAATATCCAGGTTCAGGTCCACTCCGGCTTCCCTGGCAATGGCGGGGAGATGGAGCATAGAGTTGGTGGAGCAGCCCAGGGCCATATCTACGGTGAGGGCATTCATAAACGCTTTTTCGGTCATGATGTCGCGGGGCTTGATGTCCTTTTCCACCAGCTCCATGATCTTCATGCCCGCATGCTTTGCCAGACGGATGCGCTCGGAGTAGACAGCGGGTACGGTACCGTTGCCTTTCAGGCCCATGCCGATGGCCTCTGTCAGGCAGTTCATGGAATTGGCCGTATACATGCCGGAGCAGGAGCCGCAGGTCGGGCATACTTTCTCCTCATATTCGCACAGTTCCTCCATGGTCATGGTTCCCGCCGCCACGCTGCCCACGGCCTCGAACATGGAAGACAGACTCTTCTTCTGCCCGTGGATGCGGCCTGCCATCATGGGGCCTCCGGACACGAAAATCGTAGGAATATTCACACGAGCCGCTGCCATCAATAGCCCCGGCACGTTCTTGTCGCAATTGGGGATGCACACCAGGCCATCGAAACCGTGGGCCAGAGCCATGCACTCGGTACTGTCCGCGATTAAGTCCCTGGTCACCAGAGAATACTTCATGCCCACATGCCCCATGGCGATGCCGTCGCACACCGCAATGGCCGGGAACATGATGGGGGTGCCGCCTGCCATGGCCACGCCCATCTTCACGGCCTCCGCTATCTTGTCCAGGTTCATATGTCCTGGCACGATTTCATTGTAGGAACAGACAATACCGATCAGCGGACGCTGCCGCTCCTCCTCTGTATATCCAAGGGCGTTAAACAGGCTTCTGTGGGGCGCCTGTGCAGTGCCCGTCTTAACCGAATCACTTCTCATCTTTTTCTCACCTTTCTATACTTTACGAGCGGTCAAATTTGCCACCAATTCATTCTGCTTGCCGCTCGTGAGTCTGATAATTTGGCAAATTTAGTGACCGTGAGTACAAACTGTTGCTGTATGCGGCACACACTAGCAAATCCGCTCCGCAAGCAAATCTCCCATCCGGCTGCAGCCTACTTTCTCGCAGCCATCGGAATAAATGTCCCCGGTGCGGTATCCGTCTTTCAGCACCTGCTTCACGGCCCGCTCTATCGCATCCGCCTCTCTGTCCAGGTCGAAGCTGTATCGCAGCATCATGGCAGCGCTGAGAACCGTGGCGATGGGATTGGCAATGTCCTGTCCGGCGATGTCCGGCGCGGATCCGTGGCTGGGCTCATAGAGACCGAACTTGCTGTCGTTTAAGCTTGCGCTGGCCAGCATGCCGATGGAGCCCGTGACCATGCTGGCCTCATCGGAAAGGATGTCGCCGAACATATTCTCCGTCAGGATCACGTCGAACTGGGCCGGATCTTTCACCAGCTGCATGGCGCAGTTGTCCACCAGCATATGCTCCAGCTTTACTTCTGGGTAATCTGCGGCCACTTCCTCCACCACTTTCCTCCAGAGCCTGGAAGAGTCCAGCACATTGGCCTTGTCCACGCTGGTGACTTTCTTTCGGCGCTTCATGGCGATGTCAAAGCCTTTGATGGCGATGCGGCGGATTTCATTCTCATCATAAGTCAGGGTATCGATAGCCTTTCGCACCCCGTTTTCCTCTACGGTTTTCCGTTCTCCAAAATACAATCCACCGGTCAGTTCCCGCATGATCAGCATGTCAAAACCCTTTTTGCTGATCTCCTCTTTCAGAGGACACGCATCTGCCAGTTCATCATACAGCACCGCAGGGCGCAGATTGGCGAACAAATTCAGGGCCTTGCGGATGGCCAGAAGCCCTGCCTCCGGGCGCAGATTAGGGGGCAGCTTATACCAGGGGGATTTTGTGGTATCGCCGCCGATAGAGCCCATCAGCACGGCATCGGCGGATTTTGCTTTCGCAATAGCCTCCTCTGTCAGAGGTACACCGTGGACATCAATGGAAGCCCCTCCCATGAGGATGTCCTCGAATACCATTTTATGGCCGTAGATTACGGCTATCTTCTCCAGAATTTTTTTAGCTTCCCGGACGATCTCCGGCCCGATGCCATCGCCGGGAATGCATGTGATATATAGCTCCATATTCCTCTTCCTTTCCCGCGCATAATCTACGCTTCTGTCTTCTTTCCGCAAAAACCGGTCGAAAACTCCTGCAGTGATTCGGCGTCTCCGCCTCCGATTCTGTCAATACACGGAAGATTTCCTATAATCATACATGATTCGGGCATAAATATCAATAAAATGTTATAAAGAATCAACCACACGCCAATGAAAGTACGAATTGGACTCCGCTGCCTGCCGCAAAACTCTCTCCAGCGCCGGCCCATATCCGCCCAGATTTTCGTATAGTGCATCTTTATGCAGAATCCTCACTTCCGTCTCCTGATCCGCATCCGTCAGACAGTCGTACAGAGCGTCCAGATTCCTGCCATACCATTCCGGGAGCTCCAGCGAGGACGCCAGAATATCATGAAGCCGTCCCCTGTCATATATCTGCGCTCCGTCCAATATACAGATCCGCATCTCTATTCCTCTCCATACAACAGTTCAAAGGACTCGTAATGGTCCTCCGTATAATAAATCAATCCGTCATTGGAAAACACGATCCGCTTGGCTCCCCGCTTCTTCTGGCCCAAAGTATCAATGTCGCATTCCGTATAGACGCGCCCATCGGCCTCTGGCAGGAGTCCCTCATAATTGCCGAAGCGGCTGCCGCCGATACATTTCCCGGGCGCGTAGGGCTCCAGGGAGCCTCCCTCCCAGCCCAGCTTTTGGGCCTCTTTCTTGGTAATGAAATTCCCCGGCAGTTTACCGTACAGATAAATATACAGGGCCACATCCTCTTTGGTAGTGTATGTACCGTCCTCGGGCAGATTTTCTTCCCCGGTGTCCGCCGGCTCGTCGAAACTGCTCTCCTCCGAAACGTCCTCCTCGGAAGTCGCGGCCGCGCTCTCTCCCTGTTCTGCATCCTCCCCGGAAGCTGCAGCTCCGCTCTCTCCCTGTTCTGCATCCTCCCCGGAAGCTGCAGCTCCGCTCTCTCCCCGCACTGCTCCTGTCCCCGCACTTTCCTGCGGCGGCACGCTTCCACAGGCACACAGCGCGAAAGTCAGGAGAAATACCATCAAAAACCGTGTCAGCTTTTTCATACCTTTCCTCTTTCCCCTTTCTGAATATTTTTTCATGCAAAACACCTGACAAGCCAAAGTGCCCTGTCAGGTGTAAGTTGATTCCGTTCTATCTTTTTCCTGCCGCTCATGCCAGCACATAACCTATCACATTTTTCTCCAATGCCGCAATGGTCTCATACTCTTTTTGAACTTTCGTTCTAAGAGAGCCGTCCCGCTCTTCTATCAGAATCACTGCGTCGCAATCTGCCAGCATCTCCAGCGTGCCTGCGTTTGCGCCCATATAGGCCCCTGTCATCAGCATGATATTCTCCGGCAGCTGGGGCACTACCTTTACCGTGAACGCCTCCAGATCCTCAATGCTCACTGTACCTGTCACCAGGAAAGTACCGCCCTCCCTGGACAGATTGGCGATATTCGTGGCTACGATTCTGTATGCTTCTTCCTCCGTTATCTGCTCGCTTCCCTCAAGCCTGCGCAATGCTTTGTCTATGCCGCCCAAAGGCTTTTTGCCGCCGTTCTTCGGAATCGCCCCCAGCAGATAATAGCCGTACCGCTCCCTCAGCTCCCTCTCGCCGCGCATCTTGTCACTGAATACATAGCCGATGGCATAGCAGAATACCAATACGAAAAATCCGCCCGCAAAACCGATGACCGCATACTTCGGAATGCCCAGCTTCTTCACTCCCTCAAGTTCTTTCGCGATTTCGTCTATCTGTTTCTGTACCTGCTCCGCCGTCCTCCCCTGGTCGTCTGTGGGCGCAGGCGCCTCCGGCTGAGCCTGTGCTTTCAGATCCTCCAGTATCTCTTTCTGCTCGTTCAGCCTCCCCTGTATCTCTGCCTTTTCCTTGGGGAAGATACCCTGATTGTACACCGCGGCGTAGCCTCCCGCCAGAACGCAGGCCAAAACCGCTACCAGCACAACAGACCTCCATCTGTACAAAATATGGAGCATCAAATCTTTCAGATCAATTTCCTCTTCATATCTCTGCCTGTTATCCATCGCCACCATCCTTTGCCAACTATTTTTGTCACTGTCAACCGCTACATGGCCCCGTCCCGTCCGAACACTACTTTCACGGTTTTCAGCAATATCCTGATATCCAGCCCCATGCTCCAATCCGTGATGTACTTTGTGTCCAACTTAACCACTTCTTCAAAATCCGTAATCTTGCTTCTGCCACTGACCTGCCACAGCCCGGTAATCCCCGGCCTCACTGCAAGTCTGGCTCTGTGATGGGGTTCGTACCTCTCCCACTCGTCCACGGTGGGAGGCCTGGTGCCCACTAGACTCATATCCCCTTTGAGCACATTGAAAAACTGCGGAAACTCATCCAGACTCCAGTCCCTTATCAGATTCCCCAGACCTTTCTTCACGGTTCCGTCCGGCAGAACCTTACAGCCGATAATGCGGGGATCGCCCTCCATTTTGAACATCAGGCCGTCCCCCTTGATTTTCTCTATCAGTTCTTTCTTCCGTTCCTCCGCGTCCATGTACATGCTGCGGAACTTAAAGATCCGGAACCGCTTTCCGTTCATTCCCACGCGTTCCTGGGTAAAGAATACAGGACCCGGAGATGCGATAAAAATGGCCGGCGCCAAAATCATCAATAAAATACCCGTTATCGCACAGCCCACAATGCCTCCCGCGATGTCCATGCTCCTCTTGATAAACTGCTGCGTGGGCGTCGCGTAGCTGATGCTGGTAGTCAGAACCGTGTGGCCCCCCACATGCTCTACAAACTGCCGCATTCCGTTGCTGTCCTCTGTCCTGAATACGCTGACATGGGCTACCACTCCCATACCTGCCAGCTCCTCCACCAGCCGTCCCGGATAAGGCAGCTCTCTGGGCAGAACCACCAGGGCTTCATCCACCCAACTGCGGCATACGGCATCCACCACATCGTCAGGGCCTGCCACCACAGGTATTCCCTGGATTTTTTTGCCTTTCATATTTTGATCCAGAATCGCAAATCCCGTTATCAAAAGACCATCCGAGCCATGTTCCATGATATCCGCCGCGCACTCTTTGGCCAGGTCAAAGTATGTCACAAGCAGAAGCGAACGCTGATCCGCCCCTGCCCTGTATCTGCGCAAAAAAGCTTTCCATATGAGCCTGACAAAATAGCTGATACAGACATACAAAATGCCCGTCAGATAAATAATAAACCTGGAATAGTCAGCACTGGTCTGGGTGGTGAACAAAGCGGCAATGACAACTGCCTCTACGAATAATGCCTGACTGAGCGTAGCGCTGAACTCCTCATAGCGCCCCCGCTTCAACACGCCGCTGAAAGCGCCTGTCAACAGCAGCACTACCACTTCAGCCAGCAGGATGATCGCCCCAATCTCTCTGTACCCGATGTCCCGGTAAGGATTGGACGGGCCCATCCGCACTGCATAGGCAAGGAGAAAAGCTGCCTGCATACATATTATGTCCAGCAGTATAAAATCAAGGTGTTTCAGCCATCCACCGGCCTTTTTCCTATACATGGCCGCAACGCCCCTCTCTCCCGTAAATCCAGACCCTCTACAATCCTGCATCCTGCGCCGTGAATGAGCTTTGCCATCTCCCTACGCCGGCAGTACTCACGGCGCAGGATGCGGAATCGTAAATTCTGCAATCTTTCACATCCTTTTCTTTAACGTCCGGGCTTTTCCAAATGGAAAAGCCCGGACAACCACATGTCAAAGGATTATCATTTTACTTCATTCTTTGATAGTTAAATTTACTGCAAATTTTGCCAGCGGGACATGTCCCGCTGATTAATCATGCATGATTAATCCCATGCATTTGCCCGCATGGACAGGGCTAAAATCTTATTAGTTGTTGCAGCGAGCCTTCTTAGCGCACAGAACAGCGCCAGCCAGGCAAAGAACTGCCATCATGCCAGCTACAGGCAGGGTCTCACCGGTCTTGGGAGACACAGGAGCGCCGTTGTTGGTGCTGGGTGTGGTCTGAGCAGTGCCGTTGTCGCCAGTGTAGGTAGGCGGGTTGTAAGAAGTTACAACCAGAGTATAGGGAGAGAATTTGGTAAGAGTTACGATACATTTTCCCTCAGCATTCGGCTTGCCCAAATTGATGTAATCATCAACTTCGCCCTTGTCATTTACATGAAGCAGAGCATAGTTCTTGTTAGGATCATTGAGCGCTGCAAGCCCGGAAAATACTACTTCTGCAGACTCCTTACCCTCGGGAAGCTCCAAGTAGTAAGTCTTAATAACGTTAGCAACTGTAAGCCAAGAACCCGGCAATATGCTTGACGGATTAGCTACAACCTTTTCTACAGCTGCAGCAACTTCTTCTTTTTCTTCCGCTGAAGGAGTAACCTCAATAACACCACCCGTAACAACCGGATCTTTCTTCGGACTCTCCGCTGCGCTGACTGCCATTCCAAATGTCATGGACAGAGCCAGACCCAGAGCCAGCATTTTTGCAAATTTCTTCATTTTAATTGTCCTCCTTTCCTCTTCCATGTGGTTATATATCAAGCCTTTCGGCTTAATACCAAATTATAGTCTACTCTATCTTCTCATAGAAGATATCCAGTATCAGGCGGTACAGTGCATCCTCATCCACCATAAACTCCTCATACTTCTCCCCTTTGGTGACCTCGCCCTCCAGCATATGCATGCCGTCGCTTCCGAAGCTGTAACTCAGGATCTGTGTGGCAAGATATCCCACCTCATCCACACCGATATTCGTCACCATATATTTGCTCAGGGTTCCGTACAAAGATACCGGAAACGTGACGTCTTTCTTGATGGCTTCCATGGCTTTGCCGGCATAGGCCATCAGGTACTGCTTCTGCCTTTCCAGCCGGCCCACGGCAGATTTTTCCTTATTGATATCCCTGTTGTGCAGGTAATAATAAGCGTTCATTCCCTCCAGATGCAGCTGATCTCCCTCCGTGATCCGGTAATCCCCGAAATCCAGAGTCTCAAGAGCCTGCAGGTCAATGCCCCCCACGGCGTCGTTGATCAGCGGGATAGCCCCCATATTGATGGCACAGTAGCCGTGGATCGGCAATCCGTAAAACAGATTCGACACAGCCTGTACACTGCGCTCGCAGCTGATCTCCGCGCCGTCTCCGTAGGCATGCTGGACAGCCAGCTGAGCCGTCATAGCTCCCCAGTAAATCCCGTTGCTGTCATAGGCGTCCACCTCTGTCATGGTATCTCTCGGAATGCCGATGACGGAAATCTCCTTGCTGCGGGGATTCAGCACCAGCAGAAAATTGGCGTCCGACTGACCGCCGTCTATCCCCTCTTCCGCTACTTTCACCTCGGTCATCTTGTCGATGCCCATGAAGAGGAAAGTCAGTATATCTTCATTATATCGGTAGTGAATTCCCTCGAACCGGAAGTCCCCCTCCTGCCAGTCTTCACCCTCTTCCATCTCCGCGCTGCCGCCCAGAGACACAGTTATATCGGACAACGTGGTAATCATCTTGCCGTTGTCCGCCATGCTGTAGAGGCTGTTCTTACCGGATATCTGCAGCAAAAGGAAAGAAATGGCAATGACGAATATCAGCACGATCACACCCAGCAGGAGATTGACCATAACGCGGCCTACTCTCGCCCCTTTTGTCATTGTCTTTCTTTTGGCTATCCTATTCCTCGCTGCCATTCAATAGCACCCCCTGTACAACGAAACGGTTATTCGGATTGGACACGCAGGTAGACAATGTCACGATACGGTCATCCGCCTCTACCTCTACATCCTCTCTCTGAACGCTTCCCATAACCCGGACATCCCTGATATCTTCTATATATTCCTCCATCACCCACTCCTCTTCAAACCAGTTATGGGCATAGAGAATATGCTCATCCGATGTCTCGTGGGCAGTAAATATCTCATAGACCAGCAATCCGTCCGGCGTGTACATATAGATATAGGGATGTTCTTTCATGTACTCGCTGTCCGAATATCTGTGAAGTCCGGCAAACATGGTGCCGTCTTTCATATTATGTCCGTAGATCACCGTGACGGGATCCGTAAAATCCTTGGCATTGTAATTCTCCGTATAGATACAGCCCGGATATCCCCTGGTGCCGTCCAGATTATAATCCAGATAGTAAGCATTGTCCGTATCATGCTGCAGCACCGGATAATCGACTTTCGTATCCGGAATATAAATCCAGGCGTAGATATCTTTGTTCACAGTCTCCTGCAGATTGTCGAAGTCCACCTGCTTTTCCGGAATCGTTATCCCCATGTCCTCCAGCTCTTTCGTCGGGCTCGACTCCTCCGGCTCTTCCGAGGACTCCACGGATTCCTCCGACGACGGCTCCGGTGTATCTTCCACGGGTGTCGTAGTCAATTCCGCAAGGCTTTCGTACTCTTTCTCCGCCTCTTCCTGTTTTGCTTTTCCTGCGCAGGCTACCACTGTACACGCAACTGCGGCTATGAGAAATGCCGTTCCCGCAATTCTCCAGACGCGCACATTGCTGCTGCCCGCATCCTTATCTATCTTCCTCATGTCCCAGCAGTCCCCCTTACTTCATCCATTCCTTTTCTATTGTGGTACTTATGCTATTTTATACTTAATATGGACATATTGCAACCCTTATTTCATTTTTACCATTATTTTAGTAATTTTGTATACCCCCCCTATCTGCCCGAATATGTTTTGTTGTAAATTTCCGGTTATATCTGCTTTTTTAGACATTTTCGCCGCCATTTCTCAAAAAGAGGCCTGTGCAATCCGCGGCACAGACCTGTTTTCTCAATATTATCTCTCTCGGGAAGCGGACTCTTTTCAGCCCTCTCCGGCTTTCTCCACCCGGCTGATGGCGGCTTTCTCCATGGGAATGCGGCAATTCTTGTTGCTGCCAAACTCTACGATGACCATGTCATCTTTCATATCGATCACAACGCCGTAAAATCCCGATGTGGTCAGAACCACGTCCCCGATCTCCAGCGATGCCAGCATGGCTGCCACCCTCTTCTTCTCCTTGCTCTGGGGACGCATCATGAAGAACCATATCGCGCCGAACATTAAGGCGTACACTAAAATCATACTGATCAGGCCCATTCCTCCTGCTCCTGCCGGCATTTCGCCTTCCGTCAATAATATACCCATTTTTCCTCCATTCCGCCGCTGGCACACAGCCAGGCGTTCCTACACCTTGTCTAAATAAACATAATACACAAAAAATATGAATTGGTCAAGTAGCATTCCGAATTTTGTCACACATTCTGCTCTCCCGCCATTCCGTCAAGCTTCTGCTTCTTGTACGCCGCAAATCTCCCCTGATCCAGAGCGTCCCTTATCTCTTCCATCATTGTATTGTAGAAATACAGATTGTGCAGCACGCACAGACGCATGCCCAGCATTTCTTTGGCTTTCAGCAG
The DNA here is from genome assembly GCA_022799755.1 of Lachnospiraceae bacterium. Classification (GTDB taxonomy): domain Bacteria; phylum Bacillota; class Clostridia; order Lachnospirales; family Lachnospiraceae; genus Acetatifactor. Next base: position 40,200 of record JAAWOU010000008.1, on the reverse strand, counting down.
ATGGCGGATATAAGCCCTGGAATACCGCCGGCACGCAGGACAGCCGCAGCCCTCCTCAATGGGGCTGTCGTCCAGCTCATACCTGGCGTTGAACAGGTTGATCTTCCCATGATTCGTATACAGATGCCCGTGTCTGCCGTTTCGCGAGGGATATACGCAGTCAAAAAAGTCCACCCCCCGCTCCACGCCCTCTAAGATATTGGCCGGCGTCCCCACCCCCATCAGATAGGTAGGCTTGTCCTTGGGCAGATGCGGCACCACCCGATCTAAAATATCGTACATTTCCTCATGGGTCTCCCCCACGGCCAGACCGCCCACCGCATAGCCGTCCAGCTCCATCTCGGATATCCGCTTGGCGTGTTCTATGCGGATGTCCGAATACACCGCTCCCTGATTGATGCCGAACAGAAGCTGTTTCGGATTGATGGTGTCCTCCAGAGCGTTTAGCCGCGCCATCTCTTTCTTGCAGCGCCCCAGCCATCTGGCCGTGCGGTCCACGGAATCCTGCACATACTTTCTGTCCGCTTTGCTTGGCGCGCACTCGTCAAAGGCCATGGCGATGGTGGAGGCCAGATTGGACTGAATTTGCATACTCTCCTCAGGCCCCATGAAAATCTTCTTTCCGTCTACATGGGAGCGAAAATAAACCCCCTCCTCCCTGATCTTTCGAAGCCCCGCCAGGGAAAACACCTGAAATCCCCCCGAATCCGTAAGGATCGGCTTGTCCCAGGACATAAATCTGTGCAGCCCGCCCAGCTGTTTCACGACTTTGTCTCCCGGGCGCACGTGGAGATGGTAGGTATTGGAGAGCTCCACCTGGGTCCCGATCTGCTCTAAATCCGATGTGGCCACAGCCCCCTTGATGGCGGCAGCGGTTCCTACGTTCATGAATACCGGCGTCTGAATCACCCCGTGGACCGTGGCAAGCTCCGCCCGCTTTGCGTTTCCCTCCTGCGTCAATATCCGATACATTGATTTATCCTCCTGTCTTCATTCCTGCGGAAAGTTCCGGCTCTCCGCAGCGCCTTTCCAGGTGTGGGATCTGCCGTAAAAATCCACGATGCGGTCCAGCCGCGCTGTCATGTTCAGCAGCATGGCATCCAGCACCGTCAGCGCCGTCATACATTCCAGCACCACCACGGCCCTGGGCACAATGATGGGATCGTGCCGCCCTTTGATGTGAATCTCGATCTCCTCTCCGGATCGGTTCACCGTCCGCTGCCCCAGAAAGATGGACGGCGTGGGCTTCACATAAGCCCGCACCACCACGGTATCTCCGTCGCTGATACCGCCCAGAATGCCCCCCGCGTGATTGGTCATTTTGGTTACAGCTCCGTCTTCCATGCGGAACGCGTCATTGTTCTCGCTGCCTTTTCTGGCAGCCACCTGATGTCCGTCGCCGATCTCCACGGCTTTCACCGCGCCGATGGACATGACGGCCTTTGCCAGGTTCGCGTCCAGCTTCTCGAAGACCGGGTCGCCGATTCCCGCAGGAAGCCCTTTCACCGTGCACTCCATGCAGCCTCCCACGGAATCCGTCTCTCTCTTGGCTTTCTCCAGATACGCAACCGCCGCCGCGTCCGCCTCCCGCTCCGGCATTGCCGTGGGCACACTCAGTGATACGGCTCTGTCGAATCTGCTCATATCCGCCTCTATGGGGCCGATGGAACGCGTATAAGCCCAAACCTGTACTCCCAGCTGTTCCAAAATCTTACAGGCCACGGCCCCTGCCGCCACCCGCCCCACGGTCTCCCTGCCGGAGGAGCGCCCGCCGCCCCGATAGTCCCGAAAGCCGTATTTCTCGTCGTATGTGTAGTCCGCGTGGCCCGGGCGGTAGCAGGAGGCTATCTCGCTGTAATCTCCGGAAATCTGGGAGGTGTTGCGTACCATGAGGGAAATCGGAGTCCCGGTGGTCCTGCCCTCCAACACGCCGGACAGAATTTCCACCGCGTCATCCTCCTTGCGCTTGGTGGTGACGCTGCTGACGCCCGGCTTTCGCCGGTCCAGATAGCGCTGAATATCGCTCTCCTCCAGCGAAAGCCCTGCCGGACAGCCGTCTATGACCACACCCAGCGCTTTTCCGTGGGATTCCCCCCAGGTGGTTATCTTAAATATCGTTCCGTAACCAGAACCAGCCATTTTTGCTCCTATCCTTTCTGTGAATCGTAACCAAAGACCCTCTCATGAAAAAAGGGCTGCCGCTTCCAGCAACCCAAAGTATTACAGTCTGTGGAATGTAATGCAGTTCGGCACGTCTACCTTGATAGGCGGTCCGTTCATGATCATCGTCCCCTTTTCCACATCCACATGGAAGAAAGTCATGTCGTTGGTCTCGTGGTTCAGGGATACGAGGAATTTATTGTTGGGGAAGAGGCTGGCGTCTTTGGGATACTCTCCGCCCACAGGCAGGTCGAAAATCTCGCGCAGATACCCTGTCTCTTCATTTATCTCGAACAGCACCACCGAATTGGCCCCGGCATTGCTGCTGAGCAGATATTTGTGGTCTTCCGAAAAAGTGAGAGCGCTGGCCGCGCTGAAGCTTCCCAGCTCCGTCTCGCAGGTGGTCACTGTCTGGAGCTTCTCAAAGACAGGCTGTCCTTTCTTTTCCTCGTAGGAGAACACGTCTATGGTGCATTTGAACTCGTTCACGATATAGATGAAACGCCCGTCTCTGGAGATCTTGATATGTCTGGGGTTAGCATCCAGCTCGCAGCGGATGATGTCCGCCAGCTGCACTTTGCCCAAAGTGGGATCGAAGCGGTACACGTTCACATGGTCCATCCCCTGGTCCGCCACCAGCAGATATTTATTGTCATGGGTCATGCGGGCACAGTTAATATGGGGTCTGGAATTGCGCTCCGCGATGATCCCCAGTCCTTTATGATAGATCTCGTCCGTAATATCGCCTACGGATCCGTCATCAGCCAGCTTCAGCACGGTCAGTTTTCCGTCGTGATAGCCAGCCACGAACAGGTAGCTGTCCGTATAATCCGTGGACAGATAACAGCCGCGCATGCCGTTGATGGACGCAAAGTTGATGAATTTCAGGCTGCCGTCCTCCAGAATCAGATATGCCTCCACGCCGAAATCCGTGATGGAATACAGATATTTCTCGTTGTGGGAAATGGTGACATAAGACGAATTGGTAATCTCCACCTTATCTTTCTCAATGAAACGACCTTTCTCCATATCCACATCATATATTTTGATTCCGTTTTTGTCTCCCTGGGTATAGGTAGAGACATATGCCACATACTTTTCGTTTTCCATGACAAAACCTCCGTTCCTCAATCCTTTTGTGTATTATACCACGATTATTTCCGCATTGAAATAGTTTTTACCAAAAAAACAGCGGTCAACCTCCATGGGGACCGCTGTCTATATTTATGACAGTTCACGGATCGCGTTCTTCTGTATCACGGTCAGCGCTAAGCTTCACAGTTCTCCCCGTTGTCTCTGTGGGGAAATTTGGGGTAGTCCTGCCAGGGAGGCGGGATCAGCCCCGATGAGCCCTCCTGGCCGCAGCCGCAGGGTTCCGGACCGTGGCAGGGCCTTTCTCTGTCACAGTCGCAGGGCTCAGGCCTCCTCTCACACCCGCAGGGCTCGGGTCTCCTCTCACAGCCGCAGGGCTCAGGCTTCCTCTCGCGCCCACAGGACTCGGGTCTCCTGTCACACCCACAGGGCTCAGGCCGCCTCTCGCAGTCGCAGGGCTCGGGTCTCCTGTCGCACCCACAGGGCTCGGGTCTTCTCTCGCACCCACAGGGCTCAGGCCGCCTCTCGCAACCGCAGGGCTCGGGCCTCCTCCTGCAGCAGTCTTCTCTCCTGTCGCCGCAGCAGCAGCCGTTCCCGCAGCAGCCCTCATTTCCCCAGCCGCCGCAGCAGCCCAGAAGCAGCAATAAAAAAATACAATTCATATCTTTCTCCATATGATATATTTATGGTATCATATGCAGATTCTGTCGGATGGTGCAAGTTCAATCCTCTCCCCAGTCACTTTGCCGCGTACACCGCCACGCTTCGGGGCGGCACCTGCCGCAGAAGAGCTTCCCTCTCCTCCCCCTCCTCTTGCCCGGCGTATTCCGGTTCCGTGCAGAAAGCAAGCTCCCACTCCATCCCCTTGGGAAGCTTCGGCAATGCCAGCCTCCGTCTCTCCCAATGCATGTTTATGGCCAGGTACAGGAATGCACCGTCACAGTCTCTGTGGGACTGCGCATACTTTCCGCAGAGCATTATCCCGATATGCCTGTAATTTCCCCCTGTCTCAGGCCTCCATGCATACTGGCCATGATAGGACAGGTCGGGATAGCCGCAGGCGATATAGTCCATCAGGCGGAGCTCTTTCTCAGGCCGCAGAATGGGATTGCGCTGTCTAAACGCCACCAGCATCTTCCAGAATGCGTGGAGATCGGCATTGCGCTCGATGCCTCTCCAGTCCAGCCATGCCACTGCGTTGTCCTGACAATAGGGATTATTGTTCCCTTTCTGGGAGTTGGCGAATTCATCCCCCATGAAGATCAGCGGCGTGGATTGGGACAGCAGGAGCAGACACATAGCGTTCTTCATCTGCTTTAACCTCAGCTCCCTGACGCTGCGCCTGCGGGTCGCGCCCTCATCGCCGCAGTTCCAGCTGCAGTTGTAATCAGTCCCGTCCCTGTTTCCCTCCCGGTTATCCTCATTGTGCTTGTAGTCATAAGATACCATATCCGCCAGCGTAAAGCCGAAATAATTGCTCAGATAATGAATCCGGCCCGCCTTTGCCGGGATATGGCGCATATGGTACAGCGCACTGCCCAGCATGTCTCCGTCGCCTTTCAGAAATCTGCGCATGTCATAATACCACGCGTCATTGTACTCGGCCAGGTGGGGACACTGAGGCTGCTCGTTCCTTTTATAGATATTTTCCGTGTCAAAGCCGTAGTACCACAGCTTCGTATTCACCAGAACGTCGTCCCTTGCCAGCATGTCCGCCGGCACATTCTCCCCCAGCAGATGGAAGCCGTCCACATGGTACTCCAGCACCCAGAAGCACAGTATGTCAAGAATCTCGCCGCACTTCATTTCCCTGGGAAAATAGAACTGCATCACCAGCTCCATCCGGTTCTCATGAAGCGCCTTCACCAGCTCTTTCAGCTCCCGGGACGTGTCCGGGGACGCGGCATAGGCAGCTTTGGGCGCATAATAATATCCCTTTTTGTATCCCCAGTAGTTCAGTTCCGCCCGGTCCTTATTCTCTTCTTCCGCCACGCCCGGAATCGCCGCCCAGGGCAGCTTCTGCAGACGCTCCTCTTTCAGGGGAATTTCCGTAAATTCATAAGCGGGCTGCAGCTCAAGAGTGGTGATGCCGATCTCTTTCAGATAAGGAATTTTTTCTCCGATCCCGGCGAAAGTGCCTCTGTGCTTTACACCGGAGGAGGCATGCTTCGTAAAGCCCCTCACATGCAGGCAGTAGCAAACCGCCTGATGGTACGGAATCCGCGGAGCGCGGTCCTCTCCCCAGTCAAACGCTTCCGTCAAAAAACCCGCTTTCATATCTTCCAGCCTGCGCTCTTTTCCATAGGGAATCCTTACGGGGAACACGCGTCCCCTGCTGTCCGGTATCAGCCGCTCCTCCTCATAGAACAGATAGGCGCAGGACTCCGTGTCAATATCCTCCACCGTCCTGCAATAGACATTGCCGATCCTGTCTTCCCCGGCAAAAGGGATCTTCTTCGACAATCTGCCGGACTGTCTGTCGTACAGCAGAACCCCGCAGGTCTCCGCCCTGGACACGAGGGAAAAGCGAACTCCGCCGTCCTCGACGTGGGCTCCTAAAGGGTACGGCTGCTTATGCGAAATGTTTTTTGTCATCGTTTCCCCTCCATATTCCATATAAAATAAGTAGGTTAAGTATAGCACACTATCAGAACAATAGAAAGAGGGAAATGTAATTCCGTACATATTCTTATTGTGCTTGCGTTATGACGCCAAGTTAGGTATAATAGGCCTTACCAAGCATAGAGGAGGTTTTCCCATGGGAAAGAAAAATGACTATGAAGATGAAGAAATGACCGTCGAACTGGAACTGGACGATGGCTCCGTAGTAAATTGTGCCGTGATCACCATTCTCACAGTGGAGAGCAAGGATTATATCGTACTGCTCCCCATAGACGAGAACGGCGAAAACGAGGACGGCGAAGTGTGGTTCTACCGCTACAGCGAGAATCCTGACGACCCTGACGAGGAGCCCGTTCTTGACTATATCGAAGACGACGATGAGTACGAGAAAGTGGCGGAAGCCTTTGACGAGTATCTCGACGGCTGCGAGTTTGACGAGCTGACGGAGGAATAGAGGGGATTTAAGAATCTGGACGGCTGCCTGGGGCGTTCCTTAGTACCGGTGAGGTAGGAAAGCTCCAGGTTCTTTTTTGCCCTGGTCATGGCCACATAGAAGATTCTGCGCTCCTCTTCCACCGCGCTCTCCTCCGGCATGGTTCCGTGGGGAAAGATTTTCTCATTGCAGTCCGGAATCCATACCCTGTCGTATTCAAGCCCTTTGGCTCCGTGGACGGTCAAAAGATGAACCGCCCTCTTCCCGTCCTCTTTCTTCTCTCCGGGGCCTCTGCGTTTCTTCCCCGCCTCTTTCTCCCGTTCCAGCGTCCTGGCATATTCCTCCTGAAAAGAAGTCCATTCCTCCACACTCCCGTAGGCGGCCGCGTCCTCCTTAAGCCACTCCAGCAGCTCCTGCCACTCCTCCCATTTCTCCGGTTCCGTCCGGGAGAGCTCCCTTAAATACTGTTCGTATCCCATGCCTTTGAGAATATAGCTCACGGACAGCCGTAAGTTCCGGCCCCTTATGCTCAAAAGCTGTCTCTCCAGGCAGGAGAGTCTGTCCTTTGCCTCCAGTCCCTGTCTCTCCTGCAGGTCCGCCCTGCTGTAATATTCCCGCATCCGGCCGAAATCCACCGCTCCCGGTGCCACCGCCTCCCGGCTTATGTAGCGGGAGGGCTTGTTCATGACTTGAAGCATGTGCTCTCGCATTCCCTTATCCGTGGCCAGCCACAGATAAGCCACAATGTCCTTTACGATAAAATGTTCGTATATGCTCACAGCGCTCTCTTTCATTACATAGGGAATGCCCGCTGCTTTCAGCCTGGCCGCAAAGCCCTGCATATAGGAATTGGTCCGAAAAAGCACCGCACAGCTGTCCCCTGTCTCCAGACCCCCGGCAATGCCCCGGAGCAGATGGCCGTACTGTCTCTCCCTGTCCGGGAAAGCCCGGACGCACACCGGCGCTCCGGCGTCCGCATTGCCGGCCGCGTCCGCCGCCCTGAGGCTCTTTAGAAATCTGTCCCTGTTCTCCTCGATGACCGTCAGCGAGGCCTCCACAATCTCCTGCCTGCTCCTGTAATTGATATCCAGCAATAGCTGCCTGGCCCCGAATTCCGCCTGAAAGCGCTTGAGGCATTCCGGCTGGGAGCCCCGAAAGCCGTAGATGGCCTGGTCGTCGTCCCCCACGGCAAAGATATTGTAGGGGTCTGCCGCCAGAAGCTTTACAGCCTCGTACTGCACGGGATTGATGTCCTGGAACTCATCAATAAGAATATACCGGAAGCGGCTCTGCCAGTAGTCCCTCACCTCCCGGTCCTCCTGGAGCAGCTGTTTACAGTTGTAGAGCATGTCGTCAAAGTCCAGACGGCCCGTGCGATTCACCGCCTGCCCGTACTCCCTGCAGACGGCCTCAAAATCCTGCCGCCATTCGGCCGGCGCCTTGGCTGCGGCAGCGGACATCTGCATGGTATTCTTGTAATATCCGATCGCTGCCAGAACCTGGGCCGCGTCGTCCCCCGAGATTTTTGTGTCCTGTGCCGCACCCGGCGGATGCTCTCTGCTTCTTATGTATGTCTTCAGTATGGGAATGATCAGATTTTTCTTTTCCGAATGTTTCAGCAGTTCGTTTGATTTGAGGGCTTTGGATTCTCTCAAAATATGATAAAAGATAGAATGGAATGTCCCGAAGTTGACCGGGTAAAAAGAGGGACCTCCGGCAGCCTTTGCCATCTCCTGAAAGCGGTTCTGCATGGAAAGCGCAGCCTCTTTCATGAAAGTGATGACCAGAATCCGCTCCGGCACAACGCCCTGTTCCAGCAGGTACAGAATGCGGTTCGTGATGGTGTAGGTCTTTCCGCTTCCCGGCCCCGCAAGTACTAGGCATGGGCCTCTTAAGTGCATGATGGCGTTTTTCTGTGCTTGATTTGCGTTTGTCAGATCCATGTTTGTCTCCTTTTTTGCATCGTTTGGACTCTGTCCGTGTCTTCACCCGGTTCCGGGTACGCCGCAATGCCGGAGGCCCTTTCCCTAGGGGAAGACCTCCGGCGAAAGACGGCATTAGGCCTGCAGAAGCTGAATTCCCCTGCGGATCCGCTTCAGGGACTCCTCTCTTCCCAGCACCTCCATGATTTCCGTGGCGCCTGCGGGTGTGGTCTGGCGGCCGGACACGGCGGTACGAACAGGCCACATTACATAGCCGTTCTTCACCCCTTTTTCCTCCACATACTCCGAGAGGGTCCGGTACAGCCCGTCGTTGCTGTAGTCCTCCTGGGCCTCCAGCCTGGGCAGCAGATCCGTCAGCACCTGGAGGGAGGACTGTGCATTCGTCTTCATTTTCTTATGGGTGTACATGGCGATGTCATAGTCGGGCAGCTCCTGGAAGAAGTCCACCATCCCCTCGATATCCGGGAACACCTCGATACGCGTCTTCACCATTGCCGCGATTTTCTTAAGATCCAGCTCCTTTGTCAAAGCTTTCTTCAGATAAGGCTCAGCCATCCGGTAAAAGGCGTCGAATTCCATGGCCTTGATGTACTCGCCGTTCATCCAGCGCAGCTTTACCATATCGAACACTGCGGGAGATTTGCTGATTCTGTGGTAATCAAACTCCCGTATCAGCTCCTCCAAGCTGAAAATTTCCCTGTTGTCCTCCGGGCTCCACCCCAGCAGAGCGATATAGTTCACCACCGCCTCCGGCAGAAAGCCCTGCCCGATGAGATCCTCAAAGGAGGAATGGCCGCTGCGCTTGGCCAGCTTTTTATGATTCTCGTCCGTGACCAACGGCAGATGCACATACTTGGGGGATTCCCAGCCAAAGGCCTCGTACAGGCGGGTGTATTTGGGCGAGGAGGACAGGTACTCATTCCCTCTCACCACATGGGTGATGCCCATGGTATGGTCGTCTACCACATTTGCGAAATTATAGGTGGGGTAGCCGTCAGACTTTATCAGAATCATGTCGTCAAGCTCCGCGTTCTCCACCGTAATGTCCCCGTAGAGCTCGTCATGGAAAGTGGTGGTACCCTGGGAGGGATTGTTCTGGCGGATGACATAGGGCATGCCCGCTGCCAGATTCGCCTCCACCTCCTCTTTGGACAGAGACAGACAGTGCTTGTCATAAACGGTGATTTCCTTTCCCTCCACCACCTCGGTCCTCAGGGAATCCAGTCTGGCCTTGTCGCAAAAGCAGTAGTAGGCCTCTCCCCTGTCAATGAGCTCCTTTGCGTATTTTGTATAGATCCCTGTCTTCATCCTCTCGCTCTGCACATAGGGTCCAAAGCCGCCGTCCTTATCCGGCCCCTCGTCGTGCTCCAGTCCCACCTGCTTCAGTGTGCTGTAAATGATCTCCGTGGCTCCCTCCACGAAGCGCTCCTGGTCGGTGTCCTCAATGCGGAGCATGAATACTCCTCCCGCATGCTTTGCAATCAAAAACTCGTACAGAGCCGACCGCAGATTGCCCACATGCATCTTCCCCGTAGGGCTGGGCGCGTATCTTGTTCTGATCTTCATGGCTGCTTCCTCTTTCTTAAGTTGATCTTGTACCTATTTTAGTACCTTTGCGGCAAAACTGCAACCATAAAATTCAAATCCCATAGACCCACATATGTTTGATCTGCCACTCCAGCCGGGCGAAGTCCCATCTCTGCCTGCTGCGGGCCACGCAGTTGGAATCGTTTATCAGAAAGCCCTTGGAATCATAGCCGTAGATCACCACGAAATGCCCGCCGGCCGTGAAGTCTCCGGGCCCCATGGAGCAGATGATGACGCTGCCCCTGTCCAGCGCGTCTTTCATGGTCTGTTCCGAGACGGAGGGCTGTTCTACGTTTATTCCGTGTATCAGGGGATATTCCTCCAGAAGCGCCCACGCCGTCCCTGTGCCCGGCACGTAATGACCGTTGGCCATGCCGTACTCCGCCACTGTCTTCGGCGTGATCTCATCGTCCCGCAGCAGATAGTACATAGCCATGGATACGCAGGTAGGCCCGCATCCGGACAGACCGATATTGTCGTCCCCGTAATTCTCATATCCCCATCTCGGATCCCACTGCAGGAAGAGGGGATAATCCTGCCCTTTCTCCAAAGCCGAAATTTCCGCTTTCCCGCTTCCCGATCCGCTTAAGGAATTCCTGACAAAATCCGCCATCTCCGGGTTGTTTGCCAGAGCTTTGAGCATACTGTCAGGGTAGAGATAATGATCCTCCCATATCTGCGCGACCTGATCGTTTTTTCGGGACAGCTTCTCCAGGTATGTCAGCACCTCCTCGGGACTTCTGTCCACCGGCATGTCCACTTCGTCAAGGCCGCACAGGCTCACATAATCCACCGTGTCCCTGGCATCCGTGCCTGCAGAGGCATAGGTCCGGTTCGGCACATCCTCCTTGGTACCGGTTTCCGGCAGAGAGGTGTCCTCTTTCTGCCCGCCCGCGCTGACCCGGCTCGTCACCCGGTCCAGCTCCCGGTCCATTCCACTGACTTTGACTCTGATTTCCAAAAGCAGCAATATATTCATGACCAACAGCAGGCAGACGATCACGAATCCGATGGTCCTGCGCCTTTTTCCCGTCTCCCGCTCCCGCATTCTGCGGGGTCTGTTCTCTCTGTAATACGCATTTGCATTTCTCTCATAGGCCGACTCTCTTCCACTGTATTCCCTGCTGTCTCTCACGCTCTTCCTCCATCTGCCGCGGCTTTTCCTCAAGGCTTTCTTTGCCGTTCCCTTTATCTGTGTATCAGCATAACCCGGTTATGTTACAGATTTTCCACATTTCTGTATCATAGTTGCATACTGACAAAAGAAATATTCCGGAATTCTTCCCGCGAAAAAAGAGGCCGACATCACTGTCAGCCCCTTGTCCTCGGATTCTCGGCAGCTATTTTACCAGACGCACCGTCTCCCTGGCGATGGCCAGCTCCTCGTTGGTGGGAATCACCATCACGGTGGTCCTGCTTTCCGGCGTGGTAATCGCGATATCCTCGCCCCTCTTTCCGTTGGCCGTCTGATCCAGCTCCACGCCCAGATACCCCAGATATCCGCACACAAAGGTGCGCACCAGCGGTGCGTTCTCGCCTATGCCGGCGGTAAAGCAGATCACATCCACGCCGTTCATGGCAGCCACATAGGAGCCGATGTACTTGGCCACACGGTAGCAGTAGGCTTTCATGGCGCGGACCGCATTGGCGTCCCCTGCGTTATAGCCGTCCTCCAGATCCCGGAAATCCGAGGAAAGATTGTCCGAAAGACCCAGCACGCCGGACTTTTTATTCAGCACCGCCATGACCTCCCCGATGTTCCTGTCCTCTTTATGGGCCAAAAACTCAATGATAGCCGGGTCGATATCCCCGGAGCGGGTGCCCATCATCAGGCCCTCCAGCGGGGTCAGGCCCATGGAGGTATCCACGCATCTGCCGTTCTTCACGGCGGAGATGCTGGCGCCGTTCCCCAGATGACAAACAATAATCTTTAACTCCTCGCAGTTCTTCCCCAGAACCTCTGCCGCCCTTTTGGACACATAGGAATGACTGGTGCCGTGGAAGCCGTATCTCCTGACCTTGTATTTCTGATAATATTCATACGGCAGGCCGTACATATAGGCTTCCTCCGGCATGGTCTGGTGGAAAGCGGTGTCGAAGACCCCCACCATGGGAGTCCGGGGCATCAGCTTTCTGCAGGCATTGATGCCGATCAGGTTCGCGGGATTGTGCAGGGGCGCCAGATCGTTGCACTCCTCCACCGCGGCCAGCACTTCGTCATTGATCACGACGGACTCCGAGAATTTCTCGCCGCCGTGCACCACACGGTGTCCCACCGCGCCGATCTCGTCAAGGCTCCCCACCACCCCTGTATCCGGATTCGTCAGCGCCTCCAGCACCAGGCGTATGGCCTCGGTATGGTCGGGCATGGGCGTGACCGTCTTCTCTTTTTCCCCGTCTTCGGGGGCGTAGGTTATCATGCTTCCCTCAATGCCGATTCGCTCGCAGAGTCCCTTTGCGAGACAGCGCTCGGACTCCGAGTCGATGAGCTGGAATTTCAGGGATGAGCTTCCGCAGTTGATGACTAAAACTTTCATAAAATCATGCTTCCTTTCTTATCTGCTTACCGGTTCCGGCTGTGCGGACCCCGGTCTCACGCAAGCTGCGCCTGCACGGCCGTAAGCGCTACCACGCCCACGATATCCTGCCAGGAACACCCTCTGGACAAATCGTTCACGGGCTTGGCGATGCCCTGCAGCATGGGGCCGTAAGCCTCCGCGCCGCCCAGGCGCTGCACCAGCTTGTATCCGATATTTCCCGCGTCCAGATTGGGGAAGATCAATATGTTCGCCCTTCCTCCCACGGGGCTGCCCGGGGCCTTGGACTTTGCCACGCCGGGCACAAGGGCCGCGTCCAGCTGCAGTTCGCCGTCCAGCACCAGGTGGGGATACTGCTCCCTGGCAATCCTGGTGGCCTCCACCACCTTGTCCACCATCTCATGTCTGGCGCTGCCCTTGGTGGAATGGCTCAGCATGGCGATGACCGGCTTGGGCCCGATGAGGGATTTAAAGCTTCTGTAGGATGTCTCCGCGATGGCTGCCAGCTCCTCCGCCGTGGGATCCTGGTTCAGACCGCAGTCCGCGAACAGGAAAGCGCCGTTTTCCCCCAGTTCCTTGAACTGGGTATCCATCACGAAAAACGCGGAAACCAGCTTTACGCCCGGGGCGGTCTTCAGGATCTGCAGGGCGGGCCGCAGGGTCTCCGCGGTGGAATGGCAGGCGCCCGCCACCATGCCGTCCGCGTCCCCGGCCTTTACCATCACGATTCCGAAAGTCAGATAATCATTCAACAGAATGTCCCGCGCTTTCTCCTCGGTCATGCCCTTGGATTTTCTGGTCTCATACAGCAGGTTCACATAATCGTCCAGCTTAGGGGTCTGGGCGGGGTCAATGACCGTGACGCGGGAAAGGTCCACTTCCAGCCAGCCGGCGCCATCCATGATCTTCTCTTCATTTCCCACCATGATGATGTCCGCAATGTTCTCTTCCACAATCTTTGCAGCTGCCAACAGGGTCCTCTTGTCCTTGGACTCCGGCAGTACAATGGTTTTCCTGTCCAGCTTGGCTCTCTCCTTGATTTTGTCAATATATGACATATCATTTCTCCTTTCCAGCGCCTTTTCCGCTATCCCAGTATTCATTCTGCATCACAGTTCGTTCCATTTAGCCGTAAATCTTCATAATATTTCCACTTAACAAACTGTATTATCCATATTATACTAAAAAAGGAAACAATGTACAAGGATAAATATGCGCTTAATTGTATATTTTCCGATACACGCCGGTTTTTCACGTCACCCGTCAGTCCCCATGGTTATGCAGATGTAAACGCTTTCAGGCATGTTATTTTTTTCACATTGTCTTCCTACATTTTTATACGAAATATTGACAATCCGTCACAGGAGGTTTTCATGAACGTAGCTGGCGTCATCGCTGAATACAACCCCTTCCACAACGGCCATCTCTATCATCTCAGAGAAACGGCCCGCCTCACGGAATGCGAATATACAGTAGTAGTCATGAGCGGAAATTTCGTCCAGAGAGGGGCTCCCGCGCTGGCGGACAAGCGAGTCCGGGCAGAGGCTGCCCTGCGCTGCGGAGCCGATCTGGTGCTGGAGCTTCCCACGCTCTACGCCGCATCCAGCGCGGAATATTTCGCCGCAGGGGCCGTGGCCCTGCTGGACCGGCTTGGCGTTGTCAGCCATCTGTGCTTTGGCAGCGAGTGCGGGGATGTGAAAGTTCTGGGGCAGATCGCGGAGGTTCTCTGCCATGAGCCCGCCCGATTCCGCGCCGCACTGAAAGAATCCCTCCGGCAGGGCCTCTCATACCCCTCCGCCAGGATACGGGCTCTGGGGGCATCGGGAGTCTGCGCGCTGCCCGAGGACTGCGAGGGCATCCTTTCTTCGCCCAACAATATATTGGGCGTCGAATACATCCGCGCCCTTTACAGGCGAAACAGCCCTATCCGCCCGGTCACGCTTTGCCGGGCGGGAGCCGGCTACCATGACAGCTGTCTGCCCGAAAGGCAAATCCGGCCAAAGGACTCCCCTCTCCCGGAAAGCGCCTGCTCCGCCCTGGCCCTGCGGCAGGCTCTCCACCGGGGGAAAAGTCTGCCCCGGCTCTCCTCTCACATGCCCCCGGAAGCCGCCGGGCTTCTGGCCCAATACATGGCCGAACACAAGCCGCTGCGCCCGGATGATTTTTCTTCCGTGCTATATTATAAGCTGATCGCCGAGAAAGTATCCGGCTATGAAAGATACCTGGATGTGTCCTCCGGTCTGTCGGACCGGATCGGAAAGCATCTGCGTTACTATACGGGTTTTGAGGCTTTCTGTGATATGCTTAAGACCAAGAACATGACCCACACCAGAATCAGCAGATGCCTGCTGCACATTCTGCTGGGCGTGGAAAAGAGTGACCTGGAGCTGGGAAAGCGCGAGGATTACGTCCCCTACGCCCGCGTCCTGGCCTTCCGGCGCAGTGCGGCGCCGCTTTTGCGGGCGGTCAGACAGCGCTCGGACCTCCCGCTGGTAACCAGCCCGGCGAATGCGCGAAAAGAGCTGTCCCCGGAGGCGGAGAGACTTTTACAGCTGGACATCTTCGCCGGCGAGCTCTACCGGAATACAGCCCGGAAAGATGCGGGGCGGCCTGTGCTCAATGAGATCTCCACGCCGCCCGTCATCCTCTGATCCTCAGTTTTTAAAGCTGTGTATGGGAGCCGGAATCCGGCCGCCCCGGTTGATAAACGCTTCGCACCCGAAAGGGTTCACCGGCATGATGGGCGCATAGCCTAACAGGCCGCCGAATTCCACGGTCTCCCCCACCCCCTTGCCGATGACGGGGATAATGCGGACGGCCGTGGTCTTCTGATTTACCATGCCGATGGCCATCTCGTCCGCAATGATGCCGGATATGGTGGATGCTTTGGTGTCCCCGGGGATGGCTATCATGTCCAGCCCCACGGAGCACACGCAGGTCATGGCCTCCAGCTTCTCCAGAGACAGGGCCCCCGCCTGTACCGCGTCGATCATCCCCTGATCCTCGCTGACCGGGATGAAAGCGCCGCTTAAGCCTCCCACATAGGAGGAAGCCATGACGCCGCCTTTCTTCACCTGATCATTCAAAAGGGCCAGCGCCGCCGTAGTGCCGGGCGCTCCTGCGTATTCCAGCCCCATCTCGCACAGAATGTCCGCCACGCTGTCGCCGACGGCCGGCGTAGGCGCCAAGGACAGATCCACGATTCCAAAGGGCACGTTCAGCATGGCAGACGCCTCCTGGGCCACCAGCTGGCCTACCCTGGTCACCTTAAAGGCCGTCTTCTTGACGGTCTCGCAGAGCACTTCAAAATTCTCGCCCCGGACTTTCTCCAGGGCGGTCTTCACCACGCCGGGACCGCTGACCCCTACGTTGATGACCTTGTCTCCCTCCGTGACTCCGTGGAAAGCCCCCGCCATGAACGGATTGTCGTCCGGTGCGTTGCAGAACACCACCAGCTTCGCGCATCCCAGGGAATCCTCCTCTCTGGTGCGTTCCGCAGTGGATTTGATGATCTCTCCCATGAGCTTCACCGCGTCCATATTGATGCCGGTCCTTGTAGACCCCAGATTCACGGACGCACACACCCGCTCCGTGCCGGACAGGGCCGCGGGAATGGAGCGAATCAGAAGTTCGTCCGCCTCGGTCATCCCCTTGCTCACCAGCGCGGAATAACCGCCGATGAAGTTCACCCCCACCCGCTTGGCCACCCTGTCCAGCGTCTCCGCCACGGATGCGAAGTCCTCCGGGGATCTGCAGGCCGCTCCTGCCACCAGGGCAATGGGCGTCACGGATATTCTCTTATTGACGATGGGGATGCCGAATTCCCTGGAGATCTCTTCCCCTGTCCTCACCAGATCCTTTGCGGCGTCACATATTTTGGCTTCTATTTTTTCTCTCAGCCGCCCCAAGTCGGAATCAATGCAGTCCAACAGGCTGATGCCCAAAGTGATGGTGCGCACGTCCAGGTTCTCCTCCGCGATCATCTTGTTGGTCTCTGCCACTTCATATATGTTTATCATACATAGCCTCCCCGGTACATGTCAGATTCTGTGCATTTTGTCGAATATCTCTTCTTTCTGGCATTTGATCTGCACGCCTGTCTCCTCCCCCAGCGCCGTCATCTCGTCCACCATATCCCCGAAAGGTTTTTCGGTGCTGCTGGTATCCACGATCATCATCATGTTGAAATAGCCCTGCACAATGGTCTGGGAGATGTCCAGAATATTGATTCCGTTCTCTGCCAGATAGGTGCAGACCTTGGCAATGATGCCTATGGTGTCCTTTCCCACAACTGTTATGATTGTCCTTTTCATCTCAAACTCCTCCATTCCCTCGCTACACTACCACCGCAGGCGTCACCTCGCTGCGCCCTGCAACCCGGATGTCAAAGTCCCCGGCCTTATAGGGATTGTCTCCCATATTGATTTCCATCCGCACCGACTCATAAGCCAGCTCGGGCAGATTGTTTTCCTTGCTCAAATGACCCAAAAACACTGCTTTCAGGCCGTCGTGCAGGATTCTGCACAATAGTCTGCCCGTGTTCTCGTTGGACAGATGCCCCCTGTCCCCCAGGATCCGCTGCTTCAGGTAATAGGGATAGGGCCCTACCTGCAGCATGTTCACGTCATGATTGGCCTCCAGCAGCAGCGCGTCCATGCCTTTTAAGCATTCCACCGTGTAGTCATTGTATACCCCCAGATCCGTGCACACCGCCACCCGCCTGCTGCCATAGGCAATCCGGTACCCCACCGGCTGGGCCGCATCGTGGGAAATCCGCATAGGGTTGATGGTGAGATCCTTTATAATGAATTTCCGGTCCTCCTCCACCTCATGGAACAGCCCCGGATCCACATTTGCCAGTGCCGTGCAGTTTTTCATGGCTTTTATGGTGCCGGCGGTGGCATAGATCGGAATCTCATACTTTCTGGATATGACCCCCAGCCCCTGTATGTGGTCCGCATGTTCATGGGTTATCAGAATTCCGTCTATATCGTTTCCGGACAGCTCCAGCTCCTTTAAGCCCGCCTCTGTCTTCCTGCCGCTGATTCCTACGTCCACAAGCAGATGCGCGGCCTCGGACCCCACATAGATACAGTTCCCGCTGCTTCCGCTTGCAATGCTGCATAATCTCATCTCTGTTCTCTCCCCTTTGGGACTCTTCTCCGATCCTTATGTATTTCTCTCAATCTATTATCAATCTGTCTGCAGGTCTCTGCAAAGTCCCCGCTGTTGTCTATGACGAAGTCGCAGTTGTCCCGAAACTCCCTGTCCGTCAATTGACTGGCCATGATCCGCGCCGTCTTTTCCCCGGTGTAGCCTCTGGATGCCAGGAGCCTTTCCCGCCGGACCCGCTCGTCTGCATAAATATACCACATCTCATCCACCAGCGCAAGGTATCCGCCCTCGATCAGCAGCGCGGCTTCCACGATAAACAGCTCCGTCTCCCCGGCGGCGCTGGCTTCTTCCAGCCGCTCCAGGAGATATTCCTTTACCGCCGGATGGACGATGCCGTTCACTTGCTCCAAAAGAGACGGATCCGCGAAGATCCGGTCCGCCATTGCCGACCTGCAGATCCCTCCGTCCCCCTCCGTCACATCCGGTCCCAGCAGCGCGACCAAAGCGCTGTAAGCTTTTGTGCCGGGCTGCTGTACCAGATGAGCTACCTCGTCCGCCAGATAGATCTCACATTCCCACCGCTCTTTGATATAGCGCAGGATTTCCGACTTGCCCGCTCCCACGCCTCCCGTGATTCCGATAAAACGCATTTACGACCTCCCCGGCTCCTGTCATTTCGCCTCGTACCAGTTGTCCCCGGTGTGCAGATCCACCTCCAGAGCCACGGACAGATCTGCCGCCGCCTGCATATTCTCAGTGAGGATCCGCCGTACCTGCTCCTCCTCCTCCTTGTAGGTCTCTATGACAAGCTCGTCATGGACCTGCAAAATCAGCCTGGATTTCAAGCCGCTCTCCCGCAGCGCTCTCCACACCCGTATCATGGCAATCTTGATAATGTCCGCAGCGGTTCCCTGTATGGGGGAATTCATGGCCACCCGCTCCCCAAAGGAACGCTGCATGAAATTGGGGGAAGACAGTTCCGGAACAGGCCTCCTCCTGCCGAACATGGTGGTGACATACCCTTTTTTCCTGGCTTCCGAGACCAGCCTGTCCAGAAATTCTTTCACGCCCGGATAGGTGGCGAAATACTGTTCGATATAGTCCGCCGCCTCTTTCTTACTGATGCTCAGATCCTGGCTCAGCCCAAAGGAGCTGATACCGTATACAATGCCGAAGTTCACCGCCTTTGCGTTGCGGCGCTGTAGATCCGTGACCTCCTCAAAGGGTGTGTGGAACACCTTGGAAGCCGTGATGCGGTGGATGTCCTGATCCATATGGTAAGCCTCGATAAGCTGCTGGTCCCCGGACATATGGGCCAGTACGCGCAGCTCAATCTGGGAGTAATCCGCGTCCATGAACTCACAGCCCTCTCTGGGCACAAACACTTTCCGGATCCGCCTGCCCAGCTCCATCCGCATGGGGATATTCTGGAGATTGGGCTCCGTGGAGCTGATGCGGCCCGTGGCCGTAATGGTCTGGTTAAAGTTCGTGTGGATCCGCCTGTCCCCCCCGATGTAGACGGCCAGCCCGTCCGCATAGGTGGATTTCAGCTTGGTCAGCTGCCTGTACTCCAGAATGTCTCTGACCACCGGGGCCTCCTCGGACAGCTTTTCCAGCACATCCGCCGCCGTGGAGTAGCCTGTTTTGGTCTTCTTGCCGCCGGGAAGCTTCATGGTATCAAAGAGCACCTCCCCCAGCTGCTTGGGAGAGTTGATGTTGAACGCCACTCCCGCCTGGGTGTGGATGGATTTCTCCAGTTCCTGAATCCGCTCGATCAGCGCGTCGCCGTAGGCTTTCAGCTCCTCCCTGCGCACTTCCACCCCTTCCCGCTCCATATCGTACAGCACCAGAGACAAGGGCATCTCTATATCCCGCATGAGATTGTCCATGCCGGCCGCCTCAAGCTTCTTCTCCAGCACATCCGCGGCTTTCAGGGACACATAGGCCCCGTAACAGCAGTAATCCGCGAATTTATCCGGCTCCGAGGCCAGCGCCTCCCGCGCTCTCTTCTTTCCGAAGCGCTCCGCCCAGCCCGGGATCTGCAGCCCCAAATGCTCCGAGGCAATGGCCTCCGGCGTGTAGTCGCTCTTCAGAGGGTTCAGCAGATAGGCCCCGATCAGAATGTCAAAGTACCGCCCGACAGTGTCCTGTTCTAAGTAGGGGTACAGTCTCTTGATGTCGAAAGCCCCTATCCGGGCTGTTTCGGAAAGCGCTTTCAGGCCCTCCGTACACGCCGCCTCATCTCCGTCGCCATCCGGCGTCTCTTCCTGCCGGAAAAAGGAAAGCTGCACGTTTTCCCTGACAGGCAGGACATAGACATATGTCTCTCCCTCCGCGGATACCGCCGCGGCCAAAAGGGTATTGTCCTCTGTCGCCAGGTATATCCCTGCCCTCCGGCCTTTCTTTATCTTCTTAAGCGCTCCCAGGAATGCCTCCTGACTCTCCAGTCGCCGGAAAGAGGCTGCGATATCGCTGTTGTCCTCCCCTTTCTCCCGGTCAAAGCGGCTCAGCATATTGCGGAATTCCAACTGCTTAAAGAGTGCGTATGCTTCCTCCGTGTAAAAGTCCTGGGCCCGGGATGCCTCATAGTCGATGGTCACATCCGCGTCCGTCTTGATTGTGACCAGTGTCCTGCTTAAATCCGCCAGCTCCCTGTTGGCCGTCAGCGTTTCCCGGATGCTTTTCTTCGTGATTTCCTCCACATGGGCATAGATATTTTCCATGGAGCCGTACTGCACCATGAGCTCCGTGGCAGTCTTTTCCCCCACCTTGGGTACGCCCGGCACATTGTCGGAGCTGTCGCCCATGAGGGCCTTCAAATCGATGAACTGCGCGGGCGTCACCCGATAGGCCGCCATCACGTCCTCCGGATAATAGTCCTCCACCTCTGTCCTGCCCATCTTCGTCTTCGGAATCCGGATCTTGATATGCTCGTCGGCGATCTGCAGCAGATCCCTGTCCCCGGATACCAGCGCCACCTCAATTCCCCGGGCCTGGGCTTTCTTGGCCAAAGTCCCCAAAATGTCGTCCGCCTCCAGCCCCGCCTGCTCCACGGTGGTCACACCCATGGCTCTCAGCACATCTTTCAGCACAGGCACCTGCTGGCACAGCTCCTCCGGCATAGGCTTCCTTGTACCTTTGTACGCCTCATACAGTTCGTGTCGGAAAGTGGGCGCGTGCACGTCAAAAGCCACGGCAAGAAAATCCGGTTTCTCCTCTTCTAAGATACGGAACATAATATTCAGAAAGCCATATACCGCATTGGTGTGCAGGCCCTGCGCATTGGTCAGATCCGGCACGCCGTAAAAAGCCCTGTGCAAAATACTGTGTCCGTCTATCAATACCAGCTTTCTGCCTTTCTCCATACACAACACCGCCCTTTCTATATGAGAACTCAAACATCAGCATTACAGCAAAATCCAGACATAAGCCCACACCAACAGGCATGCGGCCACCAGCTCCATGGCGGAGCCGAAATACAGGAAAGCGGAGTGAAAACTGACTTTGCGTCTGGTCTCCTCCAGGCGCTGTTCCAGCTCGGACTGCAGGTCAAAGGCATTGCCCTCCTCCAGATGCTGCATCCCCTCCGCCACCAGGAACTGGATGTCCAGCTCCTCCCTGCATTCCCCGCAGGATTCTCTGTGCGCAAGAAAGCGCTTCAGTGTGGGGTAATCCAGCTTTCCTTTCAGGAATCCGGGAATCAGCCTCTCAAACTCCCTGCACTCCATTCTCTCTTCCCTGTCCAATAACGCCAAACCGTGCCACCTCCTGCCCTGTGTCTTAGGCTGCCCCGAAGACCTATGCCTCCAGCGCCTGTGCGATATCCGCGATCAAATCCTCCTTGTCCTCGATGCCGCAGCTGATGCGGATCAGCTCCGCAGGCACGCCCGCCTCCCGCAGCTGCTCGTCCGTCATCTGGCGGTGGGTGCTGGAGGCCGGGTTCAGGCAGCAGGTGCGGGCATCCGCCACATGGGTCTCGATGGCCGCTATCTTCAGATTCTTCATGAAACGGCCGGCCGCCTCTCTGCCGCCTTTCAGGCCAAAGGAGACTACGCCGCAGCTGCCGTTGGGCAGATACTTGCGCGCAAGCGAATGGTATTTATCCCCGGGCAGACCGCAGTAGTTCACATAGGCTACCTTTTCATGGCCGGAGAGGAATTCCGCCACGGCCTGTCCGTTCTCACAGTGCCGCTTCATGCGCACATGGAGGCTCTCCAGCCCCAGGTTCAGGAGAAAGGCGTTCTGGGGGCTCTGGATGGAGCCGAAGTCCCTCATGAGCTGAGCAGTGCACTTCGTGATGAAAGCCCCCTCTTTTCCGAACTTCTCCGCGTAGGTGATGCCGTGGTAGCTGTCGTCCGGGGTGCAGAGCCCGGGATATTTGTCCGCGTGGGCCATCCAGTCGAATCTGCCGCTGTCCACGATGGCTCCGCCCACCGCCGCTCCGTGACCGTCCATGTACTTGGTGGTGGAATGGGTCACGATGTCCGCGCCCCACTCAAAGGGACGGCAGTTGACAGGGGTGGCAAAGGTGTTGTCGATGATCAGGGGAACCCCGTGGGCATGAGCGCATGCGGCGAATTTCTCGATGTCCAGCACGGTCAGGGCAGGATTGGCGATGGTCTCGCCGAACACAGCCTTAGTATTGTCCTGAAAGGCAGCATTCAATTCCTCCTCCGTGGCGTCCGGGCTGACGAAAGTCACGTCGATTCCCATCTTCTTCATGGTGACGGATATGAGATTGAAAGTGCCGCCATAGATGGTGCTGGAGGAGACGATGTGGTCGCCGCAGCTGCAGATATTGAAAAGCGCATAGAAATTAGCGGCCTGTCCGCTGCTGGTGAGCATTGCCGCGGTGCCGCCCTCCAGCTGGGCAATCTTGGCCGCCACATAGTCGTTGGTGGGATTCTGGAGTCTGGTGTAGAAGTAGCCGCTGGCCTCTAAGTCGAAAAGCTTCCCCATCTCCTCGCTGCTATCGTATTTAAAGGTAGTGCTCTGGACGATGGGAATCTGGCGCGGCTCTCCGTTTCCCGGCGTATAGCCGCCCTGTACGCATATGCTGTCGATTTTCATGTTAATCTCCTCCTGAAATATGATATTGTGATCCGTGGGTAAAGATTCATTGGTAAAACTTGTCTTCCAGTATACACATTTTAGGAGGGAAATGCAAGCTTAAGGCGTCAAACGGTTCGTACCCCGGAAAAGGAACATGGCGTCCTTTATGGTCAGACCCATGAGCAGCATGATCAGCATGTCCACGCCGATTCCGAAGCCTCCGTGGGCAGGGCATCCGCAATGCTCTCCACACGGATCTCCTTGGGGATGATTTCTATGCCGCCCATCTTTACATATTCATTCTCCGCCACATCGCCGATAACGGTGAGGACGGAGTCGTTGGTCACGGTTTCCAGACGCTACGCCAGGTCGGGCGCTTTGTCTTTCTCCAGGGTTATCTGGACTTCATCTTTCTCCTCCGCCTTTGTCTACAGCCTCGTCTTCTCAGTCCTGGGCCACCATTTCCCTGTAGAATTCCGTGTAGTCGGACCGCTCCTCCTTGGTAAACTGGATGGCAGCCCTGGGATGCTGGTTCAGAAGCCCTGTCATCAGGTACTGCAGATCGTATCCCCAGACCACGCCCTCCGCTTTCAGCTGCATCATATATTTGTCCACGAACCGGATGGCAGGGTATATATTGTACTTGGGGTTGCGCAGGAATCCCAGCAAAAGCTCCATGGCGCAGTTTCCCGCCCCTCTCCCCATGGAGGCGTAAGTGGCGTCTAACCAGTCCACCCCGTCCCCCACCGCCTCGATGGTATTGGCAAAGGCCAGCTGCTGGTTGTTGTGGGCATGGACTCCCACTTTCTTGCCGTACTTTGCGGCCGTCTCCAGGTACATGTCCGCAAAGCGGGCGATCTGCTCCGGGTACATGGCGCCGTAGCTGTCCACAATGTAGAGAACGTCCACCGGTGTCCGCCCCAGAATGTCCAGAGCGGCCCGCAGCTCTCCCTCCAGGGAGTTGGAGATGGCCATGATGTTGCAGCAGACCTCATATCCCTTGCGCTTGGCATCTTCGATCAGATCCACCGCCCCCGGGATGGTGTTCACATAGGTGGCCACCCGAATCATGTCGATGGGACTGTCCGCCCGTTCGATAATGTCCGCTTTCTCGCACCTGCCCACGTCCGCCATCACGGCAATCTTCAGGTCCGTGGCATTCTCCCCCACGATTTTCCGGATGTCCTCGTCCCTGCTGAACTTCCACTTGCCGAACTTGTCCTCGTCGAACATTTCCGTAGACGCCTTGTAGCCGAATTCCATATAGTCCACGCCCGCCCGGAGATTTGCCAGATACAGCGCTTTGACGAAATCGTCGGAAAAATAGAAATTGTTTACCAGCCCGCCGTCCCGCAGCGTGGCGTCCACTACTTTCACATCCGGACGGTATGCTATCAGATTCGATATCTCTTTCATACTGTTTTGCTCCTCTTTCCCGGAAGCGCTGTTTCTGCGCTGTCCGTCTTCCTAAGCCTCTGTCTGTTCGCCCTTATGATTTTAATGGTTTAAAGTGCAAAAGTCAAGTGATAATTTCCGAACCCGGCCCTGTCAGCCATTTATCCAGTTCCGAAACGGATTGATTTCCTTAGCCTGTCTCAGGATGTCCTGTCTGTTGGCCCTGATATAGTCCTCCAGCTTCTTTACTTCCTCCTGGGTAAAGCCCTCAGACTTCACCACTATTCCCTCCGGCAGTATTCCCTCCGCGTAGTCCTTTCCCCGCAGGAACGAAATTCTGACCATCTTTTGGCCCTCTTTCTCCACCACACAGGAAATCAACATCTTTACTTCATCCATAGAATCCACCTGCTTTCTGGTTTGCCGCCGCACGGGCGGCTGCGGGGAGCCGCCATCCAGACGCCAATCCCCTCCTTACACGGCCCGGCGCCTGCGCCTCATCGGAGCTCCATATTTTTAAGCGCAAATTACTGAACTTTTATCGATAAGCCTTCCTATATTCCGGCAGGTACATTTTCTCCAAAAGAGCACTTTTCCATTGTCTCTTTATTCAAAAAGGAAATCAATGTCCCTCTATATTGTCTGCAAACGGAGCCGATGTATTGATATAAATTATGTAATACCCATTATCTGTTTTATTCACATAACAACTCCATCCATCAAAAACATAGTATTTGGACATACATTCCTCTATTTCAGTTTCCCGCATTTCTGTTGAAAATATGATAGAGGACAGACAATCAACATGGTTTCCAGTTCCTGATG
Source organism: Lachnospiraceae bacterium (assembly GCA_022799755.1). Lineage (GTDB taxonomy): Bacteria > Bacillota > Clostridia > Lachnospirales > Lachnospiraceae > Acetatifactor. The sequence goes on along the minus strand of JAAWOU010000008.1, from coordinate 15,439 downwards.
TATTCCCTGTTTCCGAATAAACATGAATAATCTCAATATCAGAAATTTCACTTTCTAAATTCGTCCGCAGTGTATTTGTTTGTTCTTTGGTTGTAATATGGTTTATGTACATACCAACGATTTCATATAGCACCCAGACTACTGCCAGCGCAATTGGCAGAGATAACATCACAATCCCAAATCTTTTTATCCACTTCATAAGCCATTTCAAATCCTCCATTGTCGGTTTCATAAATCAGCAACCAATCTGGTGTAATATGACATTCCCTACAACCAGTATATTCTCCACTTAACGAATGGTCTTTGTTCTTTTCTGGCAATTGTTCACCTTTTGCAAGTTTTTGAATAATTTCCTCCATCAGTTTTATGTCATATCCTCTTTTAACAATCCTTTTATAATCTTTCTTAAAAGAAGTATGATATCTAATCTTCAGCATTTAAATCCTCCATCAATTCTTCTACGGAAGAAAAAGAACGACTTAAATTTCTCCCATGCCTCACGTCGTCAATGGATTTGATTGTATCTGCATTAGGTACGTCCATCGAGATTGCAAAAGGTATCCTTTGTTCTCTTACCGCCTGTTTCGCTGATATTGTAAAAAAAGTCGTCATATCCATTCCAAGATTAGATACAAGTTCCTGCAACTGAGATTTTAAGTCCTCATCCATTCTCATCGTTATATTAGTTGTTGCCATAGTATCACTCCTTCCTTTACGATATTATATTATCCTAAAAGTGCGCTGTCAATACATCATATATGCAATGCAATAAACATCTAATAAAGCGACACCGCAGTCTTCCCAAGTTTCTCTACAGACCTATAAATATTAATTCTTCAGCATGATTGTCTACATACGCAAAGTCTTTCGAGATTCTAATCTTTCTTCCAGTTCTACTCTTTCCTGGACAAAACTTAGATTTTAATCATAAATTGCAATATTTAAAACAAAAATCGCCGAAACCTTGATTCTATCAAGCATTTCAGCGATTTAGGATACTGCCGGCAGCGGGACTTGAACCCGCACGTTGTTGCCAACAACAGATTTTGAGTCTGCCTCGTCTGCCATTCCGACACGCCGGCATATGTCGTGAAATTCGGTAAAATCCCTCACAACATATAAATTTTAGCACAGATAGCTTCTTTTGACAAGTCATATTTTCACAATTCTAATTTTCGCAAAATTCCGTTGTTTTCGCGAAATTATCTCGAAATTGCCATGGTACCTTGCCTGTATGCGGTGGCTCTTTTCCGCAAAACGAAAGACTGCACATCAGACGTACCGCATCCTGATTCGGATATCGTTCCCTCTCACGGTCACATCCGCCATGCTCCCCATCACCATCGGCATCATAGGCGGCAGATGGCCCAGGTCCACGTCCATGACCACCGGCCTGTTCCTGCGCCCGGCCACCTCCAGCACCGCTGCGTAAGCGTCCAGTCCCATCATGGGCTCCCCGTTGGCAGACCTGCCGATGAGAAATCCTTTCACATGCTCAAACCAGCCCGATTCCTCCAGCTGCCACATGGCACGGCGGATGGAGAACACATTCAGCTCACAGGCCTCCAGGAACCAGATGATGCCGTCCTCCTTGTACCGCGTGACGAATTCTCCGGTCCGATCATAGCGGGTGCCAGGCAGATTCGCCAGACAGTCCAGACAGCCCCCCAGGAGCCTGCCCTGAAAGCTCACCTCCCCGGCTGCAGGTTCCCGGCCCACATAGGTGCGGATTGCAAGGGGCTCTGTGAGATGATAGGGCGTCAGGGGATTCTCCGGGCTCTTTAAGGACTCTCTCTCCCACAGCCCATAGCCTGACACCTCGGCCTCGCTTTCCTCCCCGGACAGACATTGTCCCCTGCCGGCCTGTATTCCGCCTGCGCCGCACAATTCCCCGATGTTTCTTTCCGCCGTACCCGGGACCTTTTCTTCCGCCGCCCGCGCCCCGCTTTCTCCGGTCAGGATCCCAAACGCATCCCACAATGCCTCATGCCAGGGTTCCATGCCAAAGGAGGACGCACAGGGCCCATACACCGAGGCCGTGTCCGCCAGCGTGGCCAGCAGATAGGTCAGATTCGTATTGTCGGAGTATCCCATGAACCACTTGGGTTCCGCCTCCGCCAGCTTTCCGAAGTCCACATAGGGCAGAATCTCGCACATCAGCTCGCCCCCGCCGCAGGAAATCAGGCAGTCCGCGTCCTTGGAGAGGAACATGTCCATCACTTCCCTGCCGCATTTCTCCGGCGTATTGCTGATGCCCACGCCCTCCCCCGCATAGCAGTTGGGTCCCAGGATCGTGCGGTATCCCATCTTCTGCCATTTTTCCACGGCGTGGCCGAAGCCGGTCCGGTATGGCTCGATATTGCAGCCAAACGACGGCGCCAGAAATCCAATGGCTCCTCCCCGGGGCAGACTTTTCGGATATCTCATACAAATCCTCCTCTCTCACTGCATCTCCTGCGGTCTCGGAAACGCTTTACACGCTTTCCTGAAGCAATCTGTCATATATCTCAAATCCGTCAAAGGTGGCAAAGTAATCTTTCGGCGTCTCCGCCCGACGGATCAGCTTCACGCTCCCGTCCTCGCAGAGCAGCAGCTCCGCGGATTTCAGCTTTCCGTTGTAATTATACCCCATGGAAAATCCGTGGGCTCCGGTGTCATGGATCACCAGATAATCTCCGATCTGTGTCCGGGGCAGCATTCTGTCTACGGCGAATTTGTCATTGTTCTCGCACAGCGATCCCACCACGTCATACTTATGGTCCCGGGGCGCGTCCTCCTTGCCCAGCACCGTGATGTGATGGTATGCGCCGTACATGGCAGGCCGCATCAGATTGACCGCACAGGCGTCAACTCCCAGGTATTCCTTGTGGATATGCTTCTGGTGGATCACCTTTGTCACCAGATGCCCGTAAGGTCCCGTCATATATCTGCCAAGTTCCGTGTAGATAGCCACGTCCCCCATGCCGGCCGGCGTCAGAATCTCCTGATAAGCTTTCCTTACGCCCTCCCCGATGACGCGGATGTCGTTGGGCTCCTGATCCGGGCTGTAAGGGATCCCGATCCCTCCGGACAGATTGATGAAAGCGATATGCGCCCCTGTCTCCCTCTGCAGCTCCACCGCCAGCCGGAAAAGCTGTCTGGCCAGCTCGGGATAATATTCATTGGAGACCGTATTGCTGGCCAGGAACGCATGGATGCCGAAGCGCTCCACGCCCTTGTCTCTCAGGATTCGGAAGCCCTCAAACATCTGCTCCCTGGTAAAGCCGTACTTGGCATCCCCCGGATTGTCCATGATGTCCGTTCCCATGGCGAAATATCCGCCGGGATTGAAGCGGCAGCTCAGAGTCTTTGGCAGGTATCCCAAGGTCTTTTCCAGGAAATCAATATGCGTGATATCGTCCAGATTGATCGTAGCACCCAGTTTTTCCGCCAAGACGTATTCCTCCGCAGGCGTCTCGTTGGAGGAGAACATGATATCCTCCCCTCTCAGCCCCACTGCACCGCTGAGCATCAGCTCCGTATAGGACGAACAGTCGCTGCCGCAGCCATAGTCCTTTAGAATCTCCATCAAAAAAGGATTCGGCGCAGCTTTCACCGCGAAATATTCCTTGTATCCCTCATTCCAGGCAAAGGCTTCCTGCAAAGCCCTCACATTCTCACGAATCCCCCTCTCATCGTAGATATGAAAGGGGGTGGGGTAGGTTTCCGTTATTTTCTCCACCAGCTGTCTGGTGACAAAAGCTTTCTTTTCCATTGTTCTCCTCTGTTTCTCCAAAATCAGTACAGACGGTCATAGAATCATACCCGCAGATTCCATACCATAGAATTCAAGGGCAGAATTCTATGGTCATACATTCTCAATCTGCCAGTCGATGGGCTCCAGGCCGTTCTCCTCCAGGAATCTGTTGGTCTGGCTGAAAGGTCTGCTGCCAAAGAATCCGTTGTTGGCGGACAAGGGGCTTGGATGAGCCGCTTTCAATATCAGATGCTTGGGATTGTCCAGCATCTTCTCTTTCGTCTGGGCAGGCCTGCCCCACAGAATGAAGACAATGGGCCGATCCTGCTTGTTCAAAGCCCGTATCGCCGCGTCCGTGAATTCCTCCCAGCCCTTTCCTCTGTGGGAATTGGCCTGGTGAGCCCGCACGGTCAGCACCGTATTCAGCATCAGTATCCCCTGATCCGCCCATTTTACCAGGTAGCCGTTGTTGGGCACATAGCAGCCCAGGTCATCCCGCAGCTCCCTGTAGATATTGACCAGCGAAGGCGGAATTTTCACTTCCGGCTTCACGGAAAAGCAAAGCCCGTGGGCCTGTCCCACATCATGATAGGGGTCCTGCCCGATGATGACCACTTTCACCTTGCTCAGAGGGGTCAGATGAAAGGCGTTGAAGATATCGTCCGCAGGCGGAAATACCTGTGTGGTATTGTACTCATTCTTCACAAATTCATACAGATTCTTATAGTAAGGCTTATTAAATTCCGTTCCCAGTTCCGCCACCCAATCGTTCTCGATCATTCCCATCCTTTTGTCCATCCTTTCTTTCTCTTTCGCACTACAGCCTGACGCTGATTCCTCTCTCCCGCAGATACGCTTTCACCTGCCGGATCTCCAGCTCCTTATAGTGAAACAAGGATGCCGCCAGTACGGCATCCGCCCCGGCATCCGCCAGAGCCTCGTAGAAATGCCGGGGCTTTCCCGCGCCGCCGGAAGCGATCACCGGAATATTCACGGCGTCCGCCACCGCTTTCGTCAGTTCCAGGTCGTATCCGGCCTTTGTTCCGTCTCCGTCCATGCTGGTAAGCAGAATCTCCCCTGCGCCCAGCCGCTCCGCTTCCATGGCCCATTCCACCGCGTCCAGCCCCGTATCCACCCTGCCGCCGTTCTTGTACACGCAATAGCCTCCGTCGGGATGCCTCTTGGCGTCAATGGCTGCCACCACGCACTGGCTTCCGAATTTATCGGCCGCCTCGGACACCAGACGCGGATTCATGATTGCCGCCGAGTTCACGGAGATCTTGTCCGCGCCCTCCCGCAGAATCGCCCTGAAATCCTCCACGGTGCGTATGCCTCCCCCCACCGTGAAAGGGATGAACAGCTGCGAGGCCACCTGCCGCACCCATTCCAGCTGCGTCGCCCGATTGTCCGCGGAAGCCGTGATGTCCAAAAATACCACCTCGTCGGCCCCTGCTTCCGTATAGGCCGCCGCCACGTCGGCCGGATCTCCGGCATCTTTGAGATCCGCAAAGCGGACCCCCTTTACCACCCTGCCGTCCTTAATGTCCAGGCAGGGAATCACTCTCTTCGTATGCATCCTTACTCCCATCTACACTGCCGCGGCGGACTGTCCCCCACAGATCCTGCAGAAGTTTTGCAATATCCTCATGCCCACATCCGAACTCTTCTCCGGATGGAACTGGCAGGCAAACACGTTTCCCTTTTCCACGGCGGCATGGAGCGTCACGCCGTACTCCGCGGTGGCCGTGACGATTTCCTCGTCCCGGGCCTGCAGATAATAGGAATGCACAAAATAGACGTAGCTGTCACTCTGGTCATCCCCTTTGTCTATTCCCGCAAACAGTCGTCCCTCCCTGGGAAACCGCAGGCTGTTCCAGCCCATGTGCGGGACTTTCAGCCCCTGCATTTGGGGGATCCGCACAATCCGTCCCTCCAGGATGCTAAGTCCCTCCACGCCCGGGCTCTCCTCACTGCTCTCAAACAAAAGCTGGAGCCCCAGACAGATTCCCAAAAAGGGTTTCCCACTGTCCGCGTACCGGCAGATCACGTCCGCCAGGCCGTAAGCGCGCAGCTTCGCCATGGCGTCTCCGAAAGCTCCCACTCCCGGCAGGATTGCACCGTCCGCCTCCAGAATCGTCTCCGCGTCCCTGGTGACTCTCGTCTCCTGCCCCAGGTGGGCCAGCGCTTTCTCCACGCTTTTGATATTGCCGGCATCGTAATCGATTATCGCAATCATGCTGCTTCTTCTCACATTCTGCCAGTGTCCTGGCGATTTGTCCGGGCTTCCTGTTCTGACCGATTCGGTCAACACGTTAATTGTCTATGAATTCATCCTCTCCCAGATCCGGCTCTTCCGGCAGTTCGTCAGGAAGCGCTTCCGTGTCCTCCTCCGGCTGTTCGTCCGGCTCGCTCTCTGGCTCTGGCTGCTCCTGCGCGCCCCCGCTCGGCGCCCCGTATCCTTTTCCGTCCGCCACTGCATTCACGGCCCTGGTGTAGTCTATGCTGCTTCCCATTGCAGCGATTTCTTTCGCCGCCTCCTCCGTGAGATCATAACTGTCGGACAGAATGCCCACAATCCTACCGTAGATTTCCTCTACCTCCGCCACCGCATCCCACTGGGCGGCATATGCAAACACGGCCGGATAATTGGCCACTGTCTGGAGCAGCGTGTCCAGAGCTTCCGCCCGGGTACCGTTTTTCTGCACAATATCATATTTGCGGTACTCCTGCTCCATGTAAAGGATGCTCTCCGACTTACCGTACATCTGCGCCTGCTCGTCGTCCAGCTTCTTGCCGTAGAGATTCTGATAGCAGACCGCGTAATTGCCGTCTCTGTACGCTTCCTCCGCCTCTTTCTTCACGGAGAAGTCCGTGGCCAGATTCACGAAGATGAACACCACGGCACCCACCGTAGCGCCCAGCAGCAGAATCGGCAGTGCTTTCCGGAATGTGATCTTCTTGCCCGGTACATAGGGTTCTTTCTCCTTGACTTTCTTGGGTTTCTTCGGCTTGGGCGGCTTCGGAGCCTTTTTCTTCTGTTCTTTCTTCTTGGCCGGCTTCTTTGCTTTCTTGGCCTTTTTGCCGCCGGCTTTCTTTTCCTTGTCCAGATCCTTGATGATTTCCTGATTCTCATCGGAAATCATGAGATCCTCGTTTTCCGGCTCCTCTTCCTCCTCGGTCAGCAGCTTGATAATCTTGTTCATCAGGCCGCCTTTCTGCTTCTTTGTCTGCGCTTTTGAATCATTGGAGATGTCCGGAATAAAGGCGTCTATCTCATCCATATCCAGTTCCATAATACCGGATTCCGGTATATCTTCCTTTTTCGCTGCCACGTCCCTTTCCATTTTCCTTTCCGATTTTAAGGTATCCTCCCGCTCTTTGGCGGCGTCAAATTCGGCCCCCAGCTCATTGACGCTGAAGCGCTCTTCCCGATTTCCCCGCCCCAGGTCCCCTGCTTTGGAGACAATGCTGTCAAGCAGATCCTTGTCCTGGGTCAAATCATACTCTCTGATCTCTTCAGGCTCCTGCCCACTCTCCGGCTCCGGCGCCTCTTTCCCGCGCTTCCTGCGCCCTTTCCGGGCCGCTTTCTCAGCCTTGGCGGCCTCTTTCTGTGCTTTTTTCTCCGCTGCTTTCTGGGCTTTTTCCTGGATCTTGCGCGCTTTCTCCTGGGCTTTACGGGTCTTTGCATCCATGGGCTGGTCCTGCTGCTCCGCCGATGCCCCTTCTATATCTGCCAACAGCTGATCCACCGGGTTCTCCCGGATGCCGGTGTCCTCTTCCTCATCCGCCTCGATTGTCTCATTTCTGTCCGCGCGCTGCAGCATATCCTGAATGTCTTTCAGGTTGTCGTCATTGTCGTCCCCTGCTTCCTCCAGCATCTCAAGGACATCGCCTTCAAAGGCATCCTCGGGCTCCTCGAACGCCTCGTCCTGCAGCCCGGCGCTTTCAGCCAGGAGTTTCTCGATCTCCTCCGCTGACAGTTCCGTGACGTCGTCCACTCCATAGTTTTCAGACTCCGCATTTATGTTTCCGTTATTTTCGTCTCTGGAAGACATCTTCTCTCCTCCGGTTTCTCATTACTGGCTCAAAAGTCCATTCCTATTTTATCACAGCTCTCCCAGCCAATCAATCGATTTCTTGGAAATTCCGCATCCCTTTTCGGATATTTCCTTGGTCAATTGATACAACTTTTCGTGAATTCTGCAAAAATACGCTTTCCGGTTAAAAAATGCCGCCTTTTCAAAGGGCCAGCGAATCACGGACGGAAAGCGCATGCCCACTCCCAGCTCCAGCACAAACAGCTCATGATTCAGGGTTCCCTGAAGCCATTTCATGTAGAGCTTCCACTGCTCCAGATATCCTTCCTCATTGTAGTTCTCCGCGTACACATTGTTCAAAATCATAGCGCCGCCGCACACCGGACAGATCCCCTGAAGCGCAGGCGCTCCCTGCAAAGCCCGCCCCGCGTACAACTCCTCAAAAGTACGTTTAAGTCCGGCTCTGTCCTGGTCCGTCACAGGCTCCAGCGTCTCTTTGCAGCCCTGGACGCATTGCTTCATCTGCCAGGAGCCGCAGACCATCACCGCTCTTCCCAGCATCCCCACTCTGCTGTATGTGGACACGGAAACCGCAAAATGATTCTTCCCCCGCAGAATCTCCGCCAGCTTCTCCAGAGCCCTGTCCGGCGCCGTATTTCCGGATCTCTCCAGACAGAATTCGTTCCAGGCAGGCGTCAGCCAATGCAGACCCGCGCCCTTGAGCGCCTCGCGTCCGGCCAGATACTTCTCGTCCTGCCCCAGGAGATCCTCTGCGTCAAATTCCTCCCCCAGGCCTACCAGCACCATGTCCGCCTGTCTCAGCTTCTCCAGAATCTCGTCATTTCTCATGTCAAATCCATGCCTTTCCGCAGCCTTATATTCCGGCCTCCAAAAGACTTGTCCGGAATCCTTTTACAAGAAAAAGCCGGGAGACGTCCCGGCCTTTTCAGCTTTTTTACATATTCAGGTGTCTTTCCACAATAAGCTGATCTATAATCTTTACCAGATTGCCTATCTCAGGTTTCGACAGCTGCGCGTCTGCTCCCAGTGCTTCCCCTTTCCTGCGCATCTCTTCGTTCACCAGGGAGGAGAACAACACCACAGGGATTCTCGCCGTGGCCTCATCCGTTTTGATCAGTTTGGTCAGCCTGTGTCCGTCCATCTCCGGCATTTCGATATCGGAAATGACCAGCTGTACATTGTCGTGCAGGGTTCCCTGTTCCTTATAGTGTCTGATGATATCGTAGGCCTGTTTTCCGTTCTCCACATGAATCAGGTTCTCGTAGCCGGCTTTCTTCAGGCAGTCCACGATCAGCTTGTTCAAAAGCGGAGAGTCCTCAGCAACCAGAATCGGAACCATGCTCCGTCCCCGCTCTCCCAGCTCATTGATATCGGAAATCTTCAGTCCGGTCTCGGGATTGATGTCCGTAACAATCTTCTCGAAGTCGAGGATGATAACCAGCCTGTCTTCTTTCTTCACGATGCCGATTGCCACACCCTCCTCCGCGGCGGAGATCGTGACCTCCGGCTTGATGATCTCACTCCAGGACACCGTATGGATACCCAGGACATTGTCCACATGGAACGCAATATCCAGCTTATTGAAATTCGTGATGATGAAGAGTCCCTTCGGCTCCGATTCTCCTCTCCCCAGACAATTCTTCAGATCGATCGCCGTGATCATCACGTCCCTGGGCATGAACACGCCCTCTATGCTGGGATGCGAATTGGGAATCGGTGTAACGGGCACGTACTTCGTAATCTCTCTGATCTTCGCCACATTGATGCCGTAACAGTTGTCGCCCAGCGTAAATTCCAGAATCATCAATTCATTGGTTCCATTTTCCAGTAATATCTTACTATCCATCTCTACCCATATCCTTTCCTGCCCGGAGCCTTTCCAAAGTAGGAACAGTTCCCGCTGTTTCTGTCATTACTTAATATCTTAACATACTTGTGCAAAAAAGGAAACTATAATCTTCAAATCTTACTAAAAATTTCATATATTTTCATTGCGGATGGTGTCGATGATATTCCTTTTGTTGATCTTGGCCATGGAATAACGCATGATGATATACAGCAGCAGCGCCACGGAGGCGGCGGACACAAGGATGCCCGTCCACGGAACCCGAAAGTCCGTCACAAATCTCTCCCCCAGGCCTCTGTGGAACAGCACGGATATCACCAGTCCTGCCGGAATGCCGATGCACAGCGCCTTGCCTGCGTAGAACACGCTCTCCAGCCATATCATACGCCGAAATTCCCGCCCGGTCATTCCCACGGAGCGCAGCATGGCAAATTCCGGGGCCCGCAGCTCCATGTTGGTGGTGATGGTATTGAAGACATTCGTGATACCGATCAGAGCCACCACCGCAAGGAAACCGTACAGGAAAATCGCCACTACCAGAAACATACTGTTCTGGGACCTGTAAAACGCCTTGTAGTTGGTCACGGTAAAATGCTGCAGCTGCAGTTCGTTTCGGATGCGCTGCTCTATCACATCCGCATCCTGACATTTCACATAGACCGTCATATCGTCATCTTTCAGGAGTCCCCGAGCGCTGTCCATGAATTCGTCGTCCACGATCAGCAGTATATTGCTGTAGGACAAGTCCGAAAGATGCATGGGTTTCGCAGTAGTCTGCTTGAGAATCTCTATCCTGGCCCCGGAGGACTCGCCTGTCCCAAACAATATGTCTCCCGGCTTAAATTCCGCGATATTTCCCTCTTCTATATAAGTCTTTCCGTCCATGGTATTTTCCATATAGTAGTCTGCTATCACCAGAGCTTTCCCCCGCGCCTCCTCCGGGGATACCCCCGCCTTTTTACAGTAGCGGACATAGGCTTCCTCTCCCAGAGAACAGACCGTTATTCTCACCTCCTCCGCGCCGTCCCCGTTTTCTCCTTTCCACCCCGCCGTGTAGGGAATCTGGCGCCTCTCCACCGCCAGCCTTGCTTTCCGTACAATCTCCCCCTCTTCCACGCCCTCCATCTGTGTAATGGCCAATGCGTCGTCATAGAATTTCCACTGGTAGATGCCGGCGGAGAGCTGATAAGGCTGTCTTCCGAAGCTGCTTCCCGCAGCCAGTGACATGAGGTCCACAAAGGTGGTCATGCCGATAAATATGGCTACGCTTACCACAATGGACACCACCGTAGTGCGGTACTTTACTCTGGCCCGCCTCAGATTCTTATAGGCGATCTTCCCTCCGATGCCAAAGAGACTTTCGATCCATCCCGGACAGGAAATGTGCTTTCCAAGCTTTATGGTGTCATGGGCGCATATGGCGCTGATGGGGGAGATTTTTGCCGCCCGCCTTGCGCTGCCTCTTGCGGAGAGAAACACCGTGACTGCCGCCAGGACCGCCGCCAGCAGTATCATGGGCACGGAGACGCCGAACACCAGTTCAAACTGCATGGCTTCCAGCACCAGGAAGCTGACTCCCTTTACCAGAATGACCGACGCGGCCAGTCCGCCTGCCACCCCCAGCGGAATTCCGATCATACATAAGAATCCGGCTTCATAATAGACCAGCCTGCGCTTCTGCGCTGCCGTAGTCCCCACGGAAGACAGCCTGCCGTACAGTCTCATCTTCTCCGTGAGGGATATGACAAAGCTGTTGCGGATGCAGAACACGCCGGTGACGACGATAACCGCTACGGCCACTGTCGACATGGCGTACATCATCTTCATGACCCCGGATGAAAAAAGCATCATCTCCCACTTCAGCAGCCAGTAGTTCTCCTGAACCGTCCCGGCAAATCTCTCAATCAGCTGCGCCTCCTCTTCCGTAATGCTTTCCCATATTCCCCCTTCCCTCGAGTACACATAAAGTTTCTCGGGTACGCCCAGGATCCCCGCCGTCACCTGGTCTCTATGGCGCAGGGCCTTTTTTGTATAGGAGGCGTACACATCCGCCGCCGTGATCTGCTCCTGATCCTCCAGACGGGTAAACGCCGAGTACCCTGGTGCCGTCACAGGCTCCACCCCCTCATTGGGCCGCTCTATGATGCCCACCACTGTAAAGGTCTTCTCCGTCTCAGGCCGAAACGTCTCCTCATCGCCGTGATAAGGATTCCACTGGGTCAGGATATGTCCGTCATCGGAAAGCCGCTCTCCCAGTGATACAGTCAGCTGATCTCCGACCTTTATCTCCACAAGCCCGTTGCTGCCCGTATGTCTGCCCACTACAAGCTCCGACCCGTTTTCCGGCATACGACCTACCACAAGGCTTAAGGACAGCGCGGATTCCGCCTCTTCCCCCATAGCCGTGATATACAGAAAGGGCTTATCCGGATTCTGACAACCCTCTAAAACCGCGTATCCAAGCTTTCCTGTGAAACTGTATTTTTCGATCTGCAGGTTGTTCTCAAAATATTTCAGATTCTCCGGTTCCACATTCACGAAATGATAGTGGAAATCTCCGTTCTGCTGTTTCTCAAACTCGATCAGGCTCACGCGAAAGCTCACCGCCAGGCAGGCTACCGCAGTGATCAGCGCCGTGGCAAGTATGATTCCTATGACCGTCACCGCGGTGCGCTTGCGGTTCTCTTTCATGGACCGCAGGCTGCATCTCTTCAGCACATTCATTGCCACACCTCCCAATCCCTGTCGGATACACAGCCGTCCTCAATGCTTAAGACTCTGTCCGCCTGTTTCGCCAATTCCAGATTATGGGTGATCATAATGACGGTCTGTCTGTATCTTCGATTGGATGCTCTCAAAAGTTTCATGATCTCGTTTCCGGCCCGGGTGTCCAGATTGCCCGTAGGCTCGTCCGCCAGCAGTATGGCGGGTCTCGTGACCAGCGCCCTGCCGATTGCCACCCGCTGCTGCTGGCCGCCGGAGAGCTCATTGGGCAGGCGTTTCATACATTTCCTAAGCCCCAAAAGCCCGGCCAGATCCTCCACCAGCGCCTGATCCGGCTTTCTTGCATCCAATTCGCAGGGCAGCGTCAGATTCTCCTCCACGGTCAGCACTGGGATGAGATTGTAGAACTGATAGATAAGCCCCACCTGTCTTCTCCGGAATATCGCCAGATTATCGTCATTCATCCGATAGATATCATTGTCCTCTATGAGCACTCTGCCGGATGTAGGTCTGTCTACCCCGCCCATCATATGCATCAAAGTGGACTTGCCGCTGCCGGAGCTTCCCACGATTGCCACGAACTCTCCCTGGGCCACGGAAAGATTCGCATCGTTTACCGCAATGACCTCATTGTTTCCTTTTCCGTACACCTTGCACAGATGCTCCGTCCTCAGAATCTCCGCGCAGCCCATGCCCCCGTCCTCCATATACCTTTTCTCTTCCATATTTTCCTGCCTTTCCCAGAGTCATATCTTTCTTACGATTCCAGTATAAAAGGCTAAAATGACATTTCCGTGACATTTTTCATTTTTTTCGCCGGCCGGCGGATTCCTGATCCCGCTTCCGCACATAGTGCTTTAGCGGCCCTCTTCCTGCCTCAGAAACCGAAACAGAAATACCGTTCCGCCGTCTCGGCAGGCGTCCACGGAAAGAAAGCCTCCCTGCCTCTCCACAATCTCCTTTGACAGCGCCAGTCCAATTCCGACACTGTCTTCCCTGATCGCATTTCCCCGGTAAAAACGCCGAAACAGATTTCTGCGCGCCTCCTCCCCTATCCCCGGGCCATGGTCCCTGACGGAAATCTGCCTGTAGACCTCGTTCTCCTCCCCGCATATCTCCACCACTCCGTTTTCATAGCTGTGCTCAACCGCGTTCTTCACGACATTGAGCAGGGCTTCCTCTGTCCATTTTCTGTCCGCGAACAGTCTCATCTCCTCCGGAAAGTCTACCGAAAAGGTGACCCCTTTCCACTCTGCCGCAATCTCCAGCCGCTGCAGCACTTCCTGCACCAATGTCTCTCCGGCAATCCAGCCTCCCTTGAATTCCACCATGCCGGCGTCCAGCCTGGACAGCTTCAGCATCGCCGTCACCAGCCAGGACATGCTCGTGACCTGCCTGGTGATCTCGGTTAGAAACCGCTGTCTCACGGCACTGTCCATGTCCGCATTCTCCGCCAGATTGTCTAACAGCACGGTTGCGGAGGTGAGAGGCGTCTTCAATTGATGGGATATATCCGCCATGGCATCGGCCAGCATGCGCTTCTGCTCCAGAGCTCTCTCTGCCTGTTCCTTTAAAAATACCGTCAGCTTATACAGTTCATTGCGCAGCCCGCTGAGTTCATCGTCGGCATTGTCCTCCACCTCCATACGATAACCGCTGCGGTTCAGGGCCTCCATATAGTCCGTCAGTCCCCGAATCTTGTCCTGCTGCCGCCTAAAATAAGCGTAAAGCCAAATTCCCACGGCACAAAAAAACAGCAGCATAAAAAAGTCCGCGCTTATGCCAAACAGTAGAAGCCGCCTCTCCTGCCCTGCAAAGGACTCCTCCGCATATGCCTCCAGTATCCCGTACCTCTTTAGAATGTCCGCACCTGCCGCTTCATTTTCCCGGCCGTTTAGGACACGCACCAACTCCTCCTGCGCCACCTCCGGATATGCCGCAGCCACATTTCCGAATACGGCCGCCAGCAGGTGATGGTACTCCTTTCGCATGTCCCTGCCGTAAGCGGCCACGCACAGGTGCATCCCCAAAATGCTCAACAGAGCGCACAGCAAAAATGCCCCTGCAAGCCTCTTCAATTCTTTGTTCCATATCATTTTCATTCCCTTGACGCCCCCTGTCACTGCTCCACTCTGTAGCCCATACCCCGCACTGTCTTAATGAACCTGCACTCATTGTCTCCCAGTTTCTCCCTGAGGCGCTTGATGGTAACGGACAGCGTATTGTCATTGACAAAATTCCCGGAGATATCCCAGATGTCCGACAAAATCTCATCCCTGGTGAAAAGCTTCCCGGGGCATGACATCATAGCGCTGAGAATCCTGTACTCTAATTTCGTCAGCGGTATCTCCTCCCCGCAGCGCGTCACTCTGCCGGTCTCCGTATTCAGGGACACATCTTTGCATCGAAGTGTCGGATTCCCCTTTCCGCTCCTGCGCAGGACTCCCCTGATCCGTGAGATCAGTTCCCTGTTTCGGAAAGGTTTGATGATATAGTCGTCGGCTCCCATGTCCAGCCCTTTTACCACATCCGTCTCTTCTTCCTTTGCCGTAAGGAATATCACCGGTGTCTGCCCCTGGCGTTTGATCTTCCGGCACAGCTCGAACCCGTCTCCGTCGGGAAGTCCGATGTCCAGCAGAACAAGAGCGCACTCCTCCCCTGCCAGAACGGCGCCGGCCTCCGCAATGTTCCTGGCCGTCACCACTTGGTATCCCTCCTGGGAAAGCAGGTACTCCAACCCCATAATGATTGCTTCATTGTCTTCCACCAGCATAATCTTCATGACTTTCCTCCTTAAAATCGCCCCGCGGCTTCACCTGTCGGTCAAATTCACAGCCGGGCTGCGGCCCGTAACCCGAATACAAAAAAAGAGCAGCCTGTCTATTTCCGCCAATCCGAATAGACAAAACAACTCTTTTGCTGCATACTTTGATTAAAGACCATACCCTCAAAACCGAATACTGACTGACGATGTTGCATCGCCATTGGAACCGACATCCATTGCCCTTGGTTAAGCTCGCGTCCTATTAGTAGGCGTCAGCTGTGCACATCACTGTGCCTGCACCTCGCCCCTAT
>JAAWOU010000096.1 GCA_022799755.1 Lachnospiraceae bacterium | reverse complement strand
CGTTCAGTTCGGTCATAATGTAAGCCATTCTAATAGAAAGACCAATGCAATGTGGAAAGCGAATGTCAAGCGGGTAAAGTGCAAAGTGAACGGCGCTGCAAAAAGGATGCATGTCTGCACCCGTTGCTTAAGGTCAGGCAAGGTTGAGAGGGCATAAGCGCTTCCGACCGCATTTGAAAGAACGAAAAAGTCCACGTCAGTGAAAAAAGAGCAGAGGATTCTCTGCTCTTTTTCTAACGGATTTTAATCGCAGAAGCAGTTATACCCCAGGAACAATAACAGAGCGATGAGAATCAGGCCCACCAGCCGGTTATGGGCAATCAGCATGATCAGCATACCGATAGCGATGAAAAAAGCAACGAATCCTACAATCTTCTTCATGATGCCTCGGACTTTGTGGTATCGCTCTATTATATGCGCCTGTCAGAGGAAAAATGTCAGTCCTCGTTCCTCTCCTCCTCCGGAAACGCGATATCCACGACCTCCGCGTCGGAAATGTCCTCTTTCTCCTCCGCTTTTTTGTTCTTGGACTTTGTAAACTTGTCCACCAGATCCGGTATCATATCCAATACCTTGGTGACGGCGTCCTGATTCTTGATATTCACCAGCTTCACCGCATTGTCCTTGATGACCAGAACCGCGCTAGGGGTCATCTTCCCTCCCATGCCGCCGGCGCCGGAGGACGAGCTCTTCTGTCCGTTGTTGCCGGCTCCGGCTCCCACGCCGAAGCTCACGTCCACAAGGGGCAAAATGATCGTGTCACCGATTTTGGTAGCCTCTCCTACCACTGTCTTGGTGGACAGTACGGTATCCATCCCCCGAAGCAGAGATTCCACAACTCCCTGAAACTGATTTTCCTTATCTGCCATTTTCTCCTCCATTCCCAAGCCTGTGTCTTCAAGCTTTGCCTGTGCGCTTCAAGCTGTCATGCCACTCGCTTGCACTTTCCGACTCTATGATTTTTGATCGTTTTTGCCTGCAGGCTCTCCGGCGGCATCGCTATGCCGCGGCTTTTTTCGGTGCTTTCCGGCCTGCCTTTACTTTTTTCAGAAACAGGCGGAGCTTTTTGTCCAAAAGCACTTTCAGCCCGTTTATCACAAAGACCCATACCACCACGCGCCCGGCAATGTCGAAAGTCCCCTCCAGGCGCTTTTGCTGGAAATCCGGCACTACCTGGAAGTCAGGCCCCAGCGCCGCCGACAGAACGCAATACGCGCCGTATAGACAGCCGGTGGTATCCGGCGAATCCATTCCGAACAGCAGCTGCACTTTCATGCGCCTCGGACGGATGCTCTTGAGAATTCTGGCGCCCCTGCGGAGAGCATGGGAAGCCAGCTGCTTCGTGTTCTCCTCCCGCAGAAGATCCGTATAGTAAGATATATTTTCCCAGATTTCCTTTATTTTATCATATAAATTATAGATTGTGTACTTTATCTTCCGAATTTTTTGAGAAATTTTTCCGAACAGGCCGGTACCGCTCTCCGGAGCGTCCTCCTGATCCGCAGGGCCCAAATTCTCAGGATCCGGGGGCGGCTGGCGTCTTTCCCCGGATGCCTCATGGGGATTTTCGCAGGCGCTCTCTGCCCCGGGCGCTTCCTGTTCGGAGAGACGCTCCTCCGGGGAGGTCTTTTCCCGGACAGGCGGCGCATCCCCCTTGGATTCTTTTTTTCTTTCAGCTTTTTCGCTGTCGGCTTTTTCTTCGTCCGCTTTTTTTACCAAAGTTTTTCGGGATTTCTTCTGCGTTTCTTCGCCGTCTTTTTCCGGAGGTATTTTCATGTCAAACAGGGAAAACCACAGAATCCTGGCAGTCAGGCGCCCCGGCTCGGGATAGAGAAAGCGCACGCGGAACAGTCCGAACAGCCAGTTTACCCTGGCCGTTAGCCGCAGCCCCGTCTCGTCCTTGCAGCCCTGAAGCCGGTAGGTGAAAGGAAAGAAGAAAAGCAGCAAAAGACACAGGAGCACAAGCGCAAGCCCTGTCAGAAAGACGATGCCGGCTATGGACAAAATCTTCAAAATGATACCTAACATTGCAGATACTCCTTAAGCAAGCAGTCGCCCCTGCTCCTGAGACACTGGGTTACGATCTGCTCCACCAGCAGAAAGGCATCCTCTCTGCTGCGGGCGATGCCCACCACATAGGGCGGATATTTTCGGTAATAGGGCTGGCACAGCTGTCTCGCCTGATAGATATCCAGCTGATCATGGGGATTGCGGGAAACACAAATCAAAAATACACCGGAAAAAACAGGCCTGTTTTCCAGCTTTTTCTTTATCTTATCCAGTTTTTTCTTCTTAATGCCATTACCCAGATACAAATTCGGATGATATTTGATCCCGAGAGCCATGCGCAGATTCCTTCAACACAGCAAAAGCCTTAATAATACTTTTTGCTGCCCCATAAGTTGCTTTTTTTCAGTTCCAGATATTCTTCATACGCCCTTTCCAAAATCTGCTTCTCATTTGCGAATTTCAGCAAATGATATGCTTCGTGATACTTATAATAGCCTGAATCTGAAAAGAACTCTTCCCTTTGTGGTTTGCTGTAATAACTGTCGGCCATCATCAGATACCAGTGTACTTCCTTTTCCACGATATCCTCGGGCACATTGAACGAATATTCGCTCTTCCCGATATATTTTATGATGGTAGCTTTCGCTCCCGTTTCCTCCAGCACTTCCCGCAGGGCTGTGGCCTTGTAGTCCTCCCCCTGTTCGACGGTGCCTTTTGGCAGAACCCAGCCTTCATACTTGTTTTTGTAGTTCTTGTACAAAAGCAGGATTTTTCCACGAAAAATTACCACACCACCACAGCTTGTTGCTTCCATCATTGCAATTCCTCCTGATTGGTGTGTCATTACTTGACTAAAGACAAGTATATTCCAATCTTTCGAGAAGTGCAATACTTATTTTTTCGCGCTTCCGGGTGTTTTCACCTTGTCGCCGAAATAGGCGTCGAAAATTCTCCTAGCAATGGGAACCGCGTAATCCCCGCCGCTGCCGGCGCCCTCCACGATGACCGTGACACAGATTTCGGGCTCTTCCACCGGTGCGAAGCCCGTAAACCAGGCATGACTGTCCTCTTTTACGTCATTGTACTCCGCGGAGCCCGTCTTTCCGGCAGCGGTGTAGCTTAGGCCGGAAAGCTTCCTGCCGGTGCCCTCCTCCACCACGTTCTCCATCAGGTCTTTTAGGATATCGGCCTCCTCCCGGGTCATCAGGCTCCCGTATGTCTCCGGCCGGTAAGCTTTCACGATCCGGCCTGCATCGTTTTCCACATGATCCACCACATAGGGCTTCATGAGAACGCCGCCGTAAGCGATGGCGCTGGTGATCATGTTCAGATGGATGGGGGAAATCTGCGTCTTTCCCTGGCCGATGGACGTCTGCATCAATTCGTTCACGGACACCTTGTCCACCACATTTGCCTTGCTTGCGGAATAGGGAAAGTCAATGGGCAGCGCCTGATTAAACAGCAGCTCGTCCAGGGTTTTCTCAAAGGCCGCCTGGTCCAGACCGGTGCCGATATTGGCAAAGGAGGAATTGCAGGACTTCGAAAAGGAACTGTTAAAGTCCACCTGCCCGTGTACCGTTCCCCGGTAGCAGTTGATTTCCCCTGTACCCGTGCTGAAGCGGCCGCTGCAGGTATAGGAATAGTCGCTGTAGGAATCGGGATGCTCCCGGATATATTCCAAAGCCGTCACGATCTTAAAGGTGGAGCCCGGGGGGTACTGTCCCTGAGTCACCCGGTTCAAGAGAACGGAACTGTCCTCATTCTCCACAATGGAATCCCAGATTTGGTCGATTTCATTGGGATCAAAATTGGGGTGGGACACCATGGCCAGTATCTTTCCGGTGGAGACTTCCGTCACCACCACGGCGCCTTTATAGATATTGAGCTGAGAGTCCGCCACCTGCTGGAGATTCACGTCCAGAGTGGTATAGACATTATCCCCGGGATTCTTGACGCCGGCGGTATCGTTGGCAGCCTTGTTGGCCAGGGAGGTATTGGTATTGATGAGATAATAATTGGCCAGAGATTCCACACCCGTGCGTCCTTTGGTGGCATAGCCCACCGCATGGGCAAAAAGCTTGCCGTAAGGGTATACACGGGATTCGTTCTGTTCCTGGTCCACCTGAGTCAGGGCAAGGATTTCCCCGTCTCCGGAATAGATTGTGCCGCGGTAGTTTCTGGACAGCAGGATTTCCTGTCTGGAATTGTAGCTGTTGTTGATCATCTCCTCCTGGCTGGTAGCGGCAAAATACGCCAGATATCCGATCATCCCCGCAAACAGCAGCCCGAAAAAGCAGCTGGTGACGATGATCTGGGGCCTGTTTGCGCTGTATCGCCCCGGAGTTTTCGGCCTTTTGGGCTTATCGGTCTTTTTGGGGGTCTGTGCCTGCCCGGCCCGGGCGTTTTTCTGCTTTTCTGACACTCTGTCTGCCTCCTTCCTGCTGCAGCCTGATATAGATACCCTGAATCAGGAAAAACATGATCATGGTCGTCATCACGGAGCTTCCGCCGTAACTGATGAAAGGCAGCGTCACGCCGGTCAGCGGAATCAGTTTGATGCCGCCGCCTATGGTCAGGAATATCTGGAAGATATACATGATGCCGATACCGTATACGATCAACTGATAGAATCTGTCTTTGATCAGGGCTGCCATCCGCATCATCTCCAGAAAACAGGCCATTGAAATCAGGATCACGCAGATGCCGAATATCACGCCCAGCTCCTCGCACACGGAAGAAAAGATAAAGTCTTTCTCCACGAAAGGAATCGCTCTGGGATTCCCCTTTAACAGTCCCATGCCGAACCAGCTGCCGCTGCCGATGGCAAAGAGCGACTGGGTGATGGAGAATCCCTCCTTGTCGATATAGGTCCAGGGGTTGAGCCATGTGATGACACGGTCCCTCACATGGCCGAAGAGCTTATAGGCGCCAAGGGCGGCGGCGCTTCCCCCGGCCGCGCCGGCCAGGAGATACAGGTAATTTTTGGTGGCGGCGAATACTACAAATACATAGCCAACAAAGAATATCAATGCGCTTCCCAGATCTTTCGACAAAACCAGAATCACCACATGGGCCCCGGCAAAAACCGCTGTCAGAGCCACCCTGCCGAAAGAGACATTCTCCCAGAGCGCACCGGCAAGGAAGAAGACGAATATGATCTTTACGAACTCTGAGGGCTGGAAAGTCAGGCCTCCGATGGTAAAGGATATCTCCGCTCCGTATGTGACCTCGCTGTAGAGGAGCACCATGCCCAGCATGACAATGCCGGCGCTCCCATACACCCAGGTCAGCTTTTTCAGGAAATGAATCTGGGTCAGAATCCAGGGGATGAACAGTGCCACCGCCAGGGACAGCAATACGATGATATACTGCCTTACCGCCTGCTGAAAGGAAATCCGTGAAATGATGCACAGTCCCGTCCCGGTCAGCATACACATATTGTTCAGCAGCAGTCTGTCTATTCTGTCATATATGGCCGGCACCATGACGGCAGCAGCCAGCAGAAATATCTGCACGAAGACATAAAAAAACACATACTCCAGATCTCCGCTTACCAGCGCCAGATCCGTGAACATAAACAGCTGCATAAAGAACATGATGATATTCTGCGCCGTATAGAGAGCTGTTTTCCCGGAAACAGTCCTGTTCCCTGCGGTCTCGCCCGCAAGATGGACGAAACTGCACAGGGTATAAACCGCCATCAGCGCCGGTATGATATATTTGGAAAGCTCTGTAATATATTCCCGCATTCTCTTCCTTTCCCGCTCCCGGAGAGTCCATCCGTACCCGGAGCGCATCCGGGCGGCATAGTTCCTCTGGCGTGCCGGAACGTCTCTCACATTACGCCACGTTTCTCATGGCCGGTTGTATATTCTGTCTTCGGAAATGCCGCGCCTTTTATGAAAGCATCCAGCAGCAGCTTTACCTCCTCCGGGGATTCCAGAGTAAAGTCCAGGCGCAGATCCGTCTTCCCTTTCCATTTCGCGCATTCCTGATAGAGCGAAAGGGGCACGCTGTTGTATATGATGTTCATGCAATGGGTGCAATTGATCAAAACCGGAAACTCTTTGCGGTATCTGTCCTTAAGGAGCAGGCTCCCCTGCCCTTTTTTGCACGCGCCCGTTGTCTTACGCAGGCAGTTGGCCGTAATCATCATGGGAATCCGGCCGTACACGATCTTCTCGCAGGAGATCCCGTCCGCCATGCCTTTCTCGTGATTCCCCCACAGATGCCTCTGCTCGGGAGCGGTCAGCTCATAGGGCAGACAAAAGCCCTCCGCCAGCGTCGACAGTTCTTTCAGGGCGGAATCATTCCACACGTACACGCCCGCATCCGCTCTGCGGGACAGCGCCTCCTCCCCGGAGATCGCCAGAAAGCCAAACCCGTCCATGGAGCGTGCCAGAAAGCCCTCAAAGATCCCGCTGTCGGTTACCTTACGGTGCAGGAGACGCAAATAGTCCTCGTCCGCGTCCCGCAGGATATAGGGAAGTGCCGCGTACAGCGCCCTGCTGCCGGAGAGTCTCCTGCATAACGGCAATGCCGCCGTCCAACTCTCTGCAAGCAGGTCCCCGTCCGCATAGATCCGCAGAGGCAGATCCGACGGATTCTCCTCCGCCCAGTCCGCAAAGGCTTCCAGCTGCTCTTTCGTACGGACATAGACCGCGTAACCATGCTTTTGGGACGGGGAAGCGGCGGCTTTATCCGGGATATCAACGGCCGGCGGGCAGGAGGAAATCGTCCGGCAGCCCCTTGCAAGGAGAATCTGCCGTTCCAGTTCCGCCACGGCTCTCCTGCGCAGCTCATTGATCTGCTTTAAGGGATAAAAGCAGTCCGCATCCATGAAAATCTCAATTTGCCTGGCTTCGAAAGCGCTGTCCCCCAGCCTGGAGAGCTGCTTTCGGACATTTTCCTCTGTGATGGGCTGTTTCAAAGCCCGGGACACCGGCTCCGCCGTGACGGCCGCGGACACCTCTCCCCATTCCAGGATCACTTTCGCAGGGCTGTCCACACGGAAAAAAGCCTTTACGGCCACGGGCAGTTTCAAGCGGGAATCCAGCCATGTCTCCCGTATGGAGGCCAGCAGACTTTCATCGCTCTCCCGGTAAGCCGGGCTGTCCATGGTGACCATATCCGGGCCGTTATGCCTGTAAAGATACCCGTTCTGAAGCCCGCTCCTGACATAGAGGGAGGAGAGGGCTCTTTCGTCCTCCTGACTCACGCTGTAAGCCTCTCGGGCCCTCTCCGGGCCCATGGTCTCCCGGAGCGCATAGTACGAATCGATGGAACGTCTGTAGATATCCGTCACACCGGCGGCATATTCGGGCTTCTTCATGCGGCCCTCTATCTTAAAGGAATCGATACCGGCCTCCAAAAGCGCCGGAATATGCGCGATGGTGCACATATCTTTCAGGCTTAAGAGATAGCGTTCCTGACTGTCTGCACTGCCCGTGTCCACGGAGTAGGGCAGACGGCAGGGCTGGGCGCAGCGTCCTCTGTTGCCGCTTCTGCCGCCTAAAATGCTGCTGAACAGGCACTGCCCCGAATAGCAATAACACATGGCGCCGTGGATAAAGGCCTCCACCTCTACGCCGGAACGCCGGCGCATGGAGGCAATCTCCTCCAGACTTAACTCTCTGGCGGGAACGATGCGGCTTGCCCCCATTTCTCTCAATAGAGAGGCACCCCAGTGGGAACAGACAGTCATCTGGGTGCTCACATGGAGCTTCAGACCGGGAAAACGGGTCCGGATAAAGCGCAGAACCCCCAGGTCCTGCACGATCACGGCGTCCAGACCTGCCTCGTAAAAGGGGGCAAGATAGTCATAGAGCCGTGCCATCTCAGGATTTTTTAAGAGAGTATTCACGGTCAGATAAATTTTCCGCCCCATGAGATGTCCGTAGCGGATGCACTCCAAAAGTTCCTCCGCGGTAAAGTTTTCAGCATATGCCCTGGCGCCGAACTGGCTACCGGCCATGTAGACGGCATCCGCCCCTGCGTGGACGGCCCCGTAGAACGCGGCTGCATTTCCGGCCGGGGCCAGCAGCTCCACTCTGTTATGTTTCATAAAATTCTCCATACGTCCATGATATCAAAAAAGCTGTCCGGGATTCGGACAGCCCCCTATTACTTTTTCTTCAACTCCGTTTCCAGACGCACGATTTCCTTTTCCCCCTCGTTCTGCGCTTTCTGCAGCGCCTTGACCTGCTCTTCGACGCTCTCCAGCTTAATCTGGGCGGAAATCAGTTCGTGCTTTAAGTCGTATAAGTCCTTGTCCTTAGCCTGAAGCTCATCCTCCAGCGCGGAAATCTGCTTCTTCGCCTTGAAATAGTCGTCAGCGATGTTCAGCTGGAGGAGTACGCCCTGGGTATCCGCAGGCTGTCTCTTGAAACCGTCCAGCTTGCTGTACTCGTTTATCTTGTTGTTGATATAGGACGCCACCTTTTGTAAATATTCTTCGCTTTCATAGCCGCTCAAGGTGAATACCTTGCCGCCGATGATTACCTCTGTATCTGTCCTGGAAGATGAACCCATACCCCCGCACCCCTTTGTGAAAAATTTCCCCTTTGTCCATTCACAATTATATATCATAATGGGGTGACAGGCAAGCATTAATTTCACTCGGCAGCACGAACTATTCGTGAAAAGTAATAAACCTCTTCCAGATCTGCCGGGCGCACCACTTCAAATCTATGGCAGCCACAGAGTCTTTTGTAACCACGTTTACGCTTCTGTACACGATGCCGTCCACGATATAATCAATGCTTCCCACTACGGTGCCGCGCTCTACGGGAGCCGTCAGCACTTTTTCCGCGCTGTATTTAATCTGAATCTTCTCGTCCGGGCGCAGCAGCAGCCCATCCAGTCCGGAGACGCCGCCGTCTTGGCTGTCGTCAGAACGGGCATCGGCGTCTGGCTGTTTCCCCGGGACAGGTTCTTCGGAGATTACCACATCAGCGTAGGCGGTATCGTTAAAAACGGCGGTCTGACCGCCCCGAACGGGAATGGGCGGCAGGCATTGCTCCTCAAAGGCTGTTCCCATCTGTTCAAAGCTCCTGTAATAATAGTTCTCAATGCCGTATTCCATGAGCTTTCTGGTATCGGCCCATTTATAGCTTTTGTTGTTGGGCCAGCCGCATGCCAGCAGCGCTACCACAAAGGTCCTGCCCTCCCGCGTCAGAGCGCCCACATAGCAGTAGCCTGCCTTGTTGGTAAATCCTGTCTTGCCCGTGAGCGCGCCGTCCATCATGTTCAGGAAAGCGTTGTGGTTGACACAGGAGAAGCTGCGCCCGTTTGCGGAAAAGCTGTAATTCTGTGCCCGGGTGATGTCCAAAAACGTCTGCCTTTCGGGGGATTTCCCGATGCAGTACGCCAGAATCCCTGCCAGCTCCCTGGCTGTGGTGCAGTGGTCTCTCTGTACCGTACTGCCGTCCGAAAGGGGGATGCTCTCCGTGGCGTCCAGGCCGTTCGGCGTGATGAACCAAGTGTTCTCGCATCCAAGCGACGCGGCCTTTTCATTCATCAGCGCCGCGAAAGCCGCCACGGCCTGTCTGCTCTCCTCCTGGGTGTATTCGGCGGTATCTTTGCTTCGCAGCTGTGCGGACAGATGCTTTTTGCCGATGTGCTCCGCCAGGGCCACCGCGGTGTCATTGTGAGATTCCAGCATCAGGGAGTACAAAAGATCGCGGATCCGGTACCGCTCCCCTCTTTGTATGTACAGCTTGACTTTCGGCATGCCGGCCGCGTAGGCGGACACGGTGAGTTCCTCGTCCAGGGAGGCGTTTTCCAGGATCAGGATGCAGGTCATGATCTTTGTGGTGCTGGCCATGGCCATGACGGCATTCTCGTTTTTTCCGTAGAGAACCCGCCCGGAGTCAGCGTCCATCAGGACAGCGGCGGTGGCGAACAGGGAGGTCTCGTCGGGCGCGTCCGAGACAGGCTGGCCCGGGGCATTGACCGCTTTCACGGGTGCGGCCGTCTGGAACAGTAGGCAGCAGACACAAAAAAAGCCCCCTATTATTTTTTTCATCCGCATTTTCATCGTCTTACTTCCAACGGGATTTTTTATAATATATGAGGCTTTGTTTCGGTTTTATGTTTCAGAGCATGTCCCTAATGGTCATACATCCAGCTGCAGCTGTACCTCGGCCTCGGCCTGCTGCTTGAACTCCTCCAGCTGGACGGGATTCATCTTGGGCAGTTCGTCCAGCTTTCCCACTCCGAAACAGCGCAGAAACTGCTCTGTGGTTCCGAACAGCAGCGGCCTGCCCGGCGCGTCCAGCCGTCCCAGCTCCGTGATCAGCTCGTATTCCAGGAGCTTATTGATGGCATGGTCACAGTTGACGCCTCTCACCCGCTCTATCTCAATCCTGGTGACCGGCTGCTTGTACGCGATGATGGAGAGCGTCTCCAGCACGGTGTCGGTGAGGCTCAGCTTCTTCGGGGTCTTGGCGATTTTCACCAGGTATTCGTACATATTCTCTTTCGTGCAAAGCTGTACGGAATCCTCGAACCGGACCAGAGTGATCCCTCTATCGTCCCGGGCGTAGCGCTGCTCCATGCCCTGCAGGATCTCCTTTACTGTCTTTACGTCTTCCTCTATCACATTGGCCAGGCGGCTGATTTCCACGGATTCCCCCATGGTGAACAGCACTGCCTCGATGACCGCTTCCGCCCTTGTCCTTTTCATTTCGCGGCTCCTTCCTGTCTTGGTGGTCCGGGTGCAGTTATGTACCGGCTATGCGGAAGCCGGCAGCCATGTGATCAGGATATCGTCAAAAAGATGCTCCTGACTGATGGTGATCCTGCCGGTCTTCATCAGCTCCAGGATGATCAGAAAGGTGACGATGGTCTCCATCTTGCTGGTCTGTTTTTCCAGGAGCTTACGAAAGCTGAACTGTCCGTGTTCTCTGGCGTAAGCCTCCACATAGAGGAGCTTTACGTCCATGTCGATTTCCTCTTTCTCGATATTGCCGTAACGGCTGCGGATGGGATCGATTTTGTCCTCCTGCCGTCTGATGATCGTTTTGAAGATTTCGTGGAGACGGCTCAGCGTCATATCCCCGATCAGCTGCTCATAGTCTAAGGGGGGCTTGTACAATGCCACCTCAGGCGGAAGATTCTGTTCCCGGTACAGGTTCCTGGCCGCGTCCACCTGCCGGTCCCGCAGCTCCAGGGACATATATTTATACATTTTATATTCCAGGAGCTTCTGCACCAGTTCGGCCCTGGGGTCTTCTTCCTCGCCGGACTCGTCCACTTCCCTGGGAAGCAGCATCTTGCATTTGATGTCAATCAAAGTAGCCGCCATCACAAGGAACTCGCTCATGACGTTCATATCGTCCGTTTCCATCTGCCGGATGTAGTCCAGATACTGGGCCGTAATCTCCACGATGGGGATATCGTAGATATCGATTTTGTTTTTTTCTATCAAATGAAGCAGAAGGTCCAGAGGGCCCTCAAACGCTTCCAGCTTTATTGGTATCGCCATTGTCTCCTCGCACAGGGCTTTTACGTTGACAGCCCGAGATATTATTCTACCGCTTTTGGCCGGGTATTTCAAGAAAGAACATTTGTTTGCGCCGGATATCAATTCTCCGGCATAAAGTCGATTACCCAGAGCTCTCCGGGGTTGAATATCCGCACAGGGATGGTATGGCTTCCCAATCCCCTGCTGAGCACCATGACGGCATTCTTCTCCATGAAGACACCTCCGTCATATTTCGGAAAAACATGCCAGCTGGGCGCAAGTACGCCCTTTCCCCAGAGAGGTACCCGGGCCACGCCCCCGTGCACATGGCCGGACAGTGTCAGATCCGCGCCCCATGCGGCGTATTGGGGAAAATAGTCCGGATTGTGGGCCAGCAGCACGGTATATGCGTCAGGGGAAGCCTGTCCCAAAATCCGCGGAAGATATTCGGGGGGCATCTTCCTGGTCCGGAAGCGCTTATAATACTCCATGTCGATCTCGGCTCCGTAGATGACAAGGCCGAATTCGGGCAGGGCCGCATGGCGGTTGCTAAGAGGCTCTATGCCAATCCTTTTCAGGGCATTTCTGTACTGTCTGGCCATCTTCCCAAAGTATCTGGGGTAGTCCCGCAGCCGCTGCTCATGGTTCCCGTTTCCGTAATAGACAGGGTACTCTCCGGCGAGACGCTCCAGCAGCTCCAGGGCCGGCTTTAGCGGCGCCTTTTTATTGGCGGTGAGCACATCTCCGGCGATGAGGACGAAATCCGGATTCTGATTCCGAATTGCGGCCAGAAGCCTTTCGTTTTCCTTTCCGTAGCATTTATTGTGCAGATCCGTGAGAAGCACTGCCCTGCACTTTCGCCGGATCCGGGGGTCTGTCACCACATGACTGCGGAGCACAAAGCGATTGGTGTCATAAAGCGCGATCCACAGCAGCGCCAGCGCTGCAATAATGATAATAGTTAGCAAGATGTCTGTCATTGATTTCCTTTCCAAGGTCCGCCGGACACCAAAGGGCCCTTTTTGCCCCGGGGAAACCCGTTGAATGTCCGGCCTATTCTCCCGCTCCGCTTCGCTCCCACAGGCGAGGCAGCGCGCCCAGATCAGTATATCACAAAATCACAAAAGGAAAAAGCCGAATATTTTTTTCAGATAATCCGGATAGCCGGCCTTTTCCACATCTTCCGTAAACAGGATGGGGACGCTGCCGATCTCCGCGCCGTTTAGCAGGTAGCGGGCCCTGCCTGCCTCTGCGCCCTTTTGCACCGGCGCCTGCACGCTTTGGGGCAGCTCCAGCACTTTCTCCACGGCGCTCAGGTCATTACCTGCTGTGTCCAGATGACGGAATTCGCCTTGGTATGCAAGCTCGGTCTCCTCAGCAATGCCGCCCTCCACGGGCAGAAGAGGCAGCGGGTCCTGATTTTGGTCTATGTACAGATTACAGACGCTGAAGCCGTAGGTGAGGAGTGTCTGTGCATCCCCGAAGCGCGTCTTGTAGTCAGGAGCCCCCATCACTACGGCGATCAGGTCAATGCCGTCCTTGGAAGCCGTGGCAGCGAAGCAGTATTTCGCTTTTGACGTGGATCCCGTCTTTAACCCCGTAGTCCACTGGTACTGCTTTAGGAGCTTATTGGTGCTGCTTAAGGTAAAGGTCGAAGTTCCCTGCCTGGTCTCGTGGGTAATATCCTCCATCCAGATGGTGGTATATTGAAAGATATCCGGATACCGGGTGGTCAGTTCCCTGGACATGATCGCCACGTCCTTTGCGGAGGTGTAGTGACCGTCGGAGTCGCTTAAGCCGCAGCAGTCCTCGAAATGAGTGTCCGCCATGCCCAGCTGGGCGGCCTTTTCGTTCATCAGGGCCACAAAGGCCTCCTCGCTGCCCGCTATGTGCTCCGCCACCGCTACGCTTGCATCGTTGCCGGAGGAGATGGCGATGCACTTGATCATTGTATCCAGCGTCTGTGTCTCGCCCTCGGCCAGATATACCTGGGAGCCTCCCATGGAACTGGCATGCTCGCTGGTGATCACCTGATCCGTGAGACTGATCCTGCCGCTCTCGATGGCTTCAAAGGTAAGCAAAAGCGTCATGATCTTCGTGATACTGGCCGGACTTCTGCGCTCGGCGGAATTCAGCTCATAGATCACTTCTCCGGTGGAGCTCTCTATCAGAATCACAGAAGGGGCAGAGACCGTCACATTGGCGCTTACAGGCAGCATTGCTGAAAAGAAAATTGCCAGCGCAAGAAAAGCTGCCATGAAAGAGTTCTTTCTCGACATAAAATGCCACTCTCCATATTCTATCTCTTATTCATAGAATATGAGGAGACTGACGGATATATGTCACATACAAAATCCCCAGCCTGCTGGAGGCTGGGGACAAGTTGGTTAATTATATTTGCGCTTTCTGGCAGCTTCAGACTTTTTCTTGCGTCTGACGCTTGGCTTCTCGTAATGCTCGCGCTTGCGAATCTCCTGCTGGATTCCAGCTTTCGCACAACTTCTCTTGAAACGGCGCAATGCGCTGTCC
>JAAWOU010000095.1 GCA_022799755.1 Lachnospiraceae bacterium | reverse complement strand
CCCAAGCCGTTCATGGCCGAGGTGGTCACGGCCAGCGTGGGACACATGCCCAGCATCAGCACAAAGGTAGGATTCTCTTTTACCAGGCCGTTAAAAAGCCTCTCTCCCGCTCTATTCATTTGCGGCACCTCCCTCCGTCAAAGCACGCGCCGCCCTCAGGCCCCCGTTCACCGCATTGGTGACGGCTTTGGTGGTTATGGTCGCGCCTGCAATGGCATCGATCTCGTTCTCGGAGACAGCGCCCGTCTTGGTGTAGGCGAAGCTGTCCACATTCTTCTCATGGAACTGCGGCGCCAGTACCTCAGGCGCCAGCATACCCAGTCCCGGAGTCTCCGATATCTCCAGGATGGAGATGTCGTTGAGCATTCCCTCATTGGTCACTCCCAGATACAGCACGATATTGCCGCCGTACCCTCCGGTGGATGTGGATTCCACCACCACGCCCAGGCTGCTTCCGTCGCTGTCCAGCGCCCGGAAGACGCTTCCGATCTTCACCCCCATGCCGCTTAGCTCCTCCGTCAGAGCTTCGTCCGGTTCGTACTCCGTCTCTTCAAAGGAGGCCGCGGTCTGGAATACCGCCGCGCAGGCCTCCTGCACCGCTTTCTCCTGCTGAATGCGGATGCGGTCCTTGGTCAGCTCATTCACCAGGCCCAAAACCAGTCCCGCGATCAGGGTAATGGCAAAAAGGATTCCCGCTTCTCTGAGCATCACGCTGACATCAGTCTTATTTTTCACGGCGCTTTCCTCCTTTCTCATGTCCGAAAGCAGTGGGCTTCGTATACTTTTCAATCAGCGGCACCAAGAGATTGCCCAGAATGATAGCATAGGACACGCCCTCGGCGCCCGGCCCGAAAATCCGGAAGATTCCCGTCAGCAGTCCCAGGATGACACCGTATACATATTGTCCTCTTATGGTAATCGGCCTGGTCACATAGTCCGTGGCCATGAAGAACGCGCCCAGCATCAGGCCGCCGCCGGACAGATGGGCCGCCAGGTAAGCCGGATGGAATCCGCGCCCGCCGAAAATGCCCACAAAGAGAACAAAGGTCACTATGTAGCTTCCGGGAATCCGGATATCGATGACTCCCAGCAGAATCAATATGCACGCCCCTGCCAGAATGGCGACTACAGAGGTCTCGCCAAGTGTACCCGCCGTGTGTCCGATCACCATGTCCAGCACGTTTACCGTCTCGCCCGCTTTCAGAGCCGCCAGGGGCGTGGCCCCCGTGTAAGCATCGCACTCAAAGGCCGTCATGGCAGTGGGGAACGAGATCAGCAGAAAGCATCTGGCAGCCAGGGCCGGATTCATGAAGTTCTGTCCCAAACCGCCGAAGAGCATCTTCACCACAAGGATGGCGAAGACACCGCCCAGCGCCGCCATCCAAAGCGGGATGTTCACCGGCAGGTTCAGCGCCAGCAGCAGGCCTGTGACCACTGCGGACAGATCCGTAACCGTCTGCCTGTTTTTGTACAGTCCGAAGAAATATTCCGTCAGAATCGTGCTGGCTATGGTCACTGTGTAGACCGCCAGCGCCCTGGGTCCGAAGTTATAGATTCCAAAGCCCGCCGCGGGCATGAGCGCAATTGCCACTGCCGCCATCAGCCCGTTGGTGGTCACTCTGGAACGAATATGAGGATTCGATGAAACTTTGAATAATCCGCTCATGATTTTCTCTCCTGGTTTCCTAATACTGTGTCTCTCATTTTTTCTTTTTGGCCAGCTGAATCTTGCGCATGGACTTGATCTGCTGGGTCAGCGGCCTCTTTGCCGGACAGATGAAGCTGCAGCAGCCGCACTCGCAGCACTCCATGCCGTGATTGGCCAGAAAAGCCTCCTCGTCGGCTCTCTGCGCATAGTCCGCCAGCCTGCTGGGAATCACCCGCCCCGGGCAGACCTCCACACAGCGGCCGCAGTTGATGCAGGGACCGGGCTCCATGGCAGACACATCGTCCTTGGACAGGGCCAGCAGCGCGGTGGAGGTCTTGGTGGTGGGCACGTTCAGATCGAACATGCCGAAGCCCATCATGGGTCCTCCGCAGATAATCTTCTCCGGCGTGCCCTTAAATCCGCCCGCGGCCTTCAGCAGCTCAGTGTAGCTGGTGCCTATCTTCACCCGGAAATTCTGCGGGGTGGCAACGGCATCCCCGGTGACGGTGACAATGCGCTCCATCAAAGGTCTGCCCTCCATAACCGCCCGGTAGACCGCAACCACGGTGTCCACATTGTTTACCACACAGCCCACATCCGCCGGCAGCATGGCGGAGTTTATCTTTCTGCCTGTGGTGGCATAGATCAGCTGCCGCTCGCCGCCCTGGGGATACTTGGTCTTCAAAGCCTTGACTGTGATCTTCGGATCGTCCTTGACGATGCTTCTTAACAGGGAGACGCAGTCCGGCTTGTTGTCCTCCACCGCAAGGATGCCGCTGGCATTGGGGAACAGCTGCAGGATGATCCGCAGGCCCCCTACCAGCTTCTCCGGCTCCTCCAGCATCCGCCTGTAGTCGGAGGTCAGATAGGGCTCGCATTCCGCGCAGTTTGCGATTATGTATTCAATCTTCTCCGGCTCCTTGGGAGACATCTTTACATGGGTGGGAAATCCGGCTCCTCCCATGCCCACGATTCCGGCCTCCTTTATGATCTCCACGATCTCCTCGCGGGACATCCCCCGGGTGCTCTCCCTGGGTTGAAAGCCCACGTCCTCGTACTGTCCGTCGTTCTCCACCACCACGCTCATGACCAGATCACCCGTGACCACCCGCCTGGTCTCAATCGCTTTCACCGTGCCGGACACGGTGGCGTAGATGGGTGCCGAAACGAAACCGCCGCTCTCGGCGATCTTCTGTCCTGTAAGCACTCTGTCCCCTTTTGCCACAATGGGTTTTGCCGGCGCGCCGATGTGCTGCGACAGAGGATAGACCAATTCGCTTCCCGGCGACAGATCGGCAATCGGCCTGTCCTTGGACAAATCCTTTCCATCATAGGGATGTATGCCCCCCACAAATGTCAACTTTGCCATGTTATCTTAAGTCCTTTCTCAAAATATAGCCTGCCTTTTCACAGATACTTTAAATATACTATTTTTTTTCGGAAAATACTACTGGAATTTTCAAAAATGTGTTATGATATACATGGAAAGATTATGAAAACGGAGGCTGTCATGAGAATATCCGAGGAAACACTGCAGAACTTTTCGATCACTTATCCGCTGGACAGGCTCGCGCCCCTGGAGCGCGTCCTTTTTCTCGACATTGAGACCACCGGCTTCACTGCCAAATCCTCCTGCCTGTATCTGATCGGCTGCGCCTATTTTCTGGCGGGGAAATGGCATACCATACAGTGGATGGCCCAGTCCTACGAAGAAGAGGTGGCGGTTGTAAAGGCTTTCTTTGACTTTGCCAAGCCTTTCCGCTATCTGGTCCATTTTAACGGCAACAATTTCGATCTGCCTTTCATCACGCAGAAATGTGCACAGCATTCTCTGCCTTACCATTTTGATCACTTTCAGGGCATCGACATCTACCGCAGAGTGGTGCCCTATAAATACTTCCTGAAGCTCCCCAACTGCAAGCAGAAGACCCTGGAGCGGTTCCTGGAGGTGTCCCGCAAAGACGTGTTCTCCGGGAGCGAATTGATCGGTATCTACCACGACTATATCAAGAACCCTTCCGAGTACTCCGAGAACGCCCTGCTTCTCCACAATGCGGACGATCTGAAAGGAATGCTGGAGACTCTGGCCATGCTCGCCTATTACGATCTGTTCAACCAGCCGGTGAAAGCCAGGCGGGTACAGGCCAATGCCTATAAGGATCACAACGGAAACCGGCGAAAGGAGCTGCTCATCCTCTTCCAGCCGGACACACCCCTGCCAAGGCCCGTTTCCGCCCATATAGGCGGATGCTATTTCAAGGGGGACAGCGCGGAGTGCTGCCTGAAGATTCCCATCTTTGAGGAGGAGCTGAAGTATTTCTATTCCAACTACCACGATTACTATTATCTCCCCACGGAGGACGTGGCGCTGCACAAGTCCGTGGCCGGTTTCGTGGACAGGGCTTACAGGGTGCCGGCCTCTGCCGCCAACTGCTACACCCGCAAGGTGTCAGGCTATCTGCCTCAGTGGGACTTTGTGTTCTCGCCTTTCTTCAAGCGGGATTACAAGAGCCGTGAGCTCTTCTTTGAGCTGACGGACGAACTGAAAAAAGACCGGCAGGCATTTTCCACCTATGCCAGCCATGTGCTGAGCATGATGGCCTCCAGTTATTGATCCCGGCTTTCGGATCGTCACAGCCGAATCCACCGAAAAGGGCAGCAGGAGAATATCTCCTGCCGCCTTTTCTATTTGATATCCTTACAGGGCTTTTTGATAATAAAAAGCGCTCTTTCTGAAATATCCGATTTCTTTATGATTGATAATCTGTTCCGAAGCGCCTACAAAAAGCAGTCCTCCGGTTACCAGGGAATTACAGAACTTCCTGTATACCTGGTCCTTGACCTCTTCGGTAAAATAAATCATCACGTTCCTGCAGACCACCAGATGACATCCTATGGGATAGGCGTCTTTGAGCAGATTGTGCTCTCTGAATTCCACCCGCGCCTTAATCTCATCCGCTATCTTGTACTCTGTCCCTGTCTGCCTAAAGTATCGGCGCCTTAAATCTGCCGGTACGGCAGCGATGCTCTTCTCCGGATAAACGCCTTTCTTCGCCATCTCAATGATCTGTCTGTCCACATCCGTGGCATAGACCCTGATATTGCTCAGGGGCAGATGCCTGGACATAGCCATCACCAGCGAGTAAGGTTCGTCCCCTGTAGAGCAGGCAGCGCTCCACACTTTCAGATTCTTGCCGAATCGCTGGATCAGCTCGGGAATCGCTTTCTCCTCCAATACTTTCCACTGGTCAATGTCCCTGTAGAACTCCGAGACATTGATGGTGATATGGTTGATGAATTCCTCGAACATCCTCCGATCTGTCTTGAGACAGACTACATACTTTTCGTAACCCTCTATCTTGTATTTGGAGATCAGACTATCAATTCTGCGCTTCATCTGCGCTTCTTTGTAACAGCTCAGATTGATTCCTGTCAGTTTCAGTACTTCTCTTTTGAAATACTCATAATCGAATATCATGGCAGTTACCATCCAATCATTCACTGTATGTGTAAGTTTTACTCTGCGTCTTCCTCCGCCTGTGCGCTGATCACCGCATCGATGTCCACGGTCACCTCGTCCTGGTTGGACTCCGCGGCTGATGCCATCGCCTTGATGCTTAAGGAGATCTTTCTGTCAGCCTCGTTGAAGTCGACGATCTTCGCCGTCACTTCCTGTCCCACGCTCAGCACGTCCGCAGGCTTCTCCACATGCTCCCTGGAAATCTGAGATACATGAAGCAATGCGTCCACGCCGGGCTCCAGCTCCACGAATGCGCCGAAGTCCGTCATCCTGGCCACTCTGCCGGTGACGATATTTCCGATGGCATATTTGTCCGCCGCATCCCTCCAGGGATTCTGATCCTCGAACTTTAAGGACAGAGCCACCTTGCTGCCGTTGATCTCTTTGATCAGCACAGTCAGCTTGTCTCCTACCTTGAAGACTTTCTTGGGATGCTCTACACGGCCCCAGGACATCTCGGAGATGTGAAGCAGACCGTCCGCACCGCCCAAGTCCACGAACGCGCCGAAGTCCGTCACGTTCTTGACAACGCCTTCCACCACGTCGCCCTCCTGGATCCTCTCGAACAGCTCTTTCTGCATCTGGGCTTTCCTGGCTGCGATCAGCTGTCTGCGGTCGCCGATATATCTTCTCCTCTTCGGATTGTACTCGCTGATGACGAATTCGATCTCCTGTCCCATATATTTGCCCAGATCCCTCTCATAGGTATCGGACACAAGGCTTGCGGGAATGAATACCCTCACCTCTTCGTATACAACGCTCAGGCCGCCCTCCAGCACCTGTACCACGGTAGCCTTGAGCACTTCGCCGGTGTTGTAAGCCTCCTCGATTCTCTTGTTGCCCCTGTCGGCTGCCAGACGCTTATAGGTCAGAGCTACCTGCCCCTCCCCGTCATTCACTCTCAGCACCCTTACTTCCATGGTGTCGCCGGGTTTAACCACTGTAGACAGATCTACGCTGGAGTCATTGGTATATTCGTTCTTGACAAGGATACCGTCTGACTTGTACCCGATGTTCAGGACAATCTCCTCCGGTTTGACATCAATGACTGTGCCTGTGACTACCTCTCCCGAATGTATTGTCCTGATTGAATTTGGATCTTCCAGCATTTGTTCAAAAGTTAATTCTGACATAATTTTGAACCTCCTCGATTAATTTATTTGGGGTGGAAGCCCCTGCGGTGATACCCACTCGTCGAACAGATTTAGGCAGTTCTAAATGCAAGTCTTCCACTGTCTGTATAAAATAGGTATGTGCACATTCCTCCTTGCAAATCTCATAAAGCTTCCTCGTATTGGAACTATGCTTTCCTCCTATTACAATCATAACATCAGCTTCCGCTGCCAGGGTCCTTGCCGAGCGTTGGCGCTCTTCCGTCGCATTACAGATAGTATTCACAACAATACTATTGTAACCTTTTTTTTCCAAAATTTCAACTACATTATGAAATTTATTGTAGTTATATGTCGTTTGGGCTACTACACACAGTTTTTCACCCTCCTCAGGCCTGAAATTCTCAGCCTCCTCCGGGTCTTTCAGCACCGTGACAGCGCCTGTGCACCACCCCATGATGCCCTCTACCTCCGGGTGTCCGGCATTTCCCACGATCACGATGCGGCGGCCTCGTTTGCTCTCCTTTTCCACCACATTGTGTATTCTCTTTACGAAAGGACAGGTGGCATCGATGCACTCCAGATTCCTCTCCTGGAGGATATGGCAGATTTCCTCAGGAACACCATGGGCACGGATAATGACGCTGCCCGAGGAAAGCCCCATAAGCTCCTCTTTCGACTCCAACACCCTGACGCCCATTTCCGTCAGCTCCCTTACCACTTCCTCATTGTTCACGACCGGGCCATAGGTATATATATTTTTCCCATTTTTTATCTGTTCATACACAGTATCCACTGCACGCTTCACGCCAAAGCAGAATCCCATACTCTCTGCCAGCTTTACTTCCATAGAAAGACTCCTCCATGCCGGGACTTGCATGTCCCTGCGCTTCCCTCTATTCCCTGCTGCACAACTTGATGACGGAAGCTATGACCTCCTCCACCGTCATGTCCGACGTATCCACTACAACCGCGTCGTCCGCCTGCTTCAGCGGCGATATCTCCCTGTGCATGTCCCGGTAGTCCCTGTCCTCTATGTCCGCCTTGATTTTCTGCAGATCGGCGCTTTCGCCTTTCGCGGTCAGCTCCTCATATCTGCGCCTGGCTCGCACGTCGCTGCTGGCAGTGAGGTAAATCTTGCGCTGAGCCCCCGGAAGCACACAGGTGCCTATGTCCCTGCCGTCCATAATGCAATCGCTCTTTGCGGCAAGGCTTTTCTGGAGCTTCACCATATTCTTGCGCACCTGGGGAATGGGGCTGATCATAGACGCTGCCTCGCCCACCTCCTCTGCCCGCAGAAAAGCGTTCACATTCTCACCGTTTAAGAATACTACCTGCACCCCGTCCTCATACCCTATGGTCACATCCGCCCGGATGCATCTGTCCGCAACCTGCTCTCTGTCCGTCAAGTCCACACCCTCCCGCAGCATGTACAGCGCCACGGCACGGTACATCGCCCCGGTATCCACGTAAATTAAATTCAGCTCCCTGGCCACTGCTTTCGCAATGGTACTCTTCCCCGCTCCCGCAGGTCCGTCAATCGCCACATTATAGCTCATAATCATCCTCCCAGCTTCTTCTCTATATTATGCGCAAAGCGCATAAGCGGACTAAGTCTCCGCGGACTTTCCGGCCAGATGCCCCGTAGACCAGGCGATCTGCAGATTAAAGCCCCCGGTCAGCGCATCCAGGTCCAGAACCTCCCCGGCAAAATACAGCCCGCGAACCTTTTTGGATTCCATGGTGGAGGGGTTGATGTCTTTCACGCAGACACCGCCTTTTGTAATCACCGCCTCCTCGTACCCGCGAAGCCCTGTCACCGTCAGCGGCAGATTCTTGATCAGTTCCGCGAAGCTCCTCCGCTCGTTTTTGGTGATCTCGTTCACCTTTTTGTCCGGATGGATCCCGCACAGCTCCCGCATCACCGGAATCAGCTTTGCGGGAAACAGGCCGCCCAGGGCGTTCTTAAACTGTTTGTTCTTATTCTCCTCAAAGTCCCGCAGCAGACGTCTGTCCAGCTGCTCTTCGTCCAGCGCAGGCTTCAGGTCGATATACAGCTTCGTTCCCTCCTCCGCCTCCGCTTTCTTTGCGGCTTTCTTGCCTCTCTGTCCGTAAAAGCTGCTGGCTGACAAGATCAGCGGTCCGCTGACGCCGAAATGAGTGAACAGCATCTCCCCAAATCCCTCATAGACCTCTCTGCCCTGGCTGCACAGCCGCACCGACACATTCTTTAACGTCAGTCCCGACAGCCGGCTGCACCACTCCTCCCGGATATTGAACGGTACCAGAGAGGGGCTGCACTCCACGAGCCCATGGCCGGTGCGCCCGGCAAAGCGATAGCCGTCGCCGGTGGAGCCTGTGGAGGGGTAGGACATCCCGCCGGTGCACACAATGCACCTGTCCGCCGTGAGCGCTCTGCCGTCCGACAGTTCCACCCCGGCTATAATTTCCTCCCCTGATTCCTGCCGCAGTGTCAGCTCTTTCACCCTTGTATTCAGATAAACCTTGACGCCCAGCCTCCGAAGCGCCCTCTGAAACGCCCCGATTACGTCCGAGGAATGATCCGAGACGGGAAATACCCGGTCTCCCCTCTCCGTCTTCAAGGGACATCCCTCGCGCTCCAAAAACGCCATCACCGCCCGGTTGTCGTAGTCGTAAAAGGCGCTGTACAGAAACTTGCTGTTGGAGCAGACATTTGCCAATAGCGTCTCCATGTCGCCGGCATTGGTCACATTGCAGCGCCCTTTGCCGGTGATGAACAGCTTTTTCCCCAATTTCTCATTCTTTTCTATCAGGCATACTTGTGCGCCGCTCTCCGCTGCCGCCACAGCCGCCATCATACCGGCGGCACCGCCGCCGATGACAATCACTCTGTCCGTACACTTCGTCGTCATATCCTATCCACATTTCCCACAGAGGTCCTCCGCCGAAAGCCCTGCGCAAACCGAAATCCCGCCCGGGCGCTTTGGCCTCAAATCTATCCGTCAATCTCTTGGTATTCCTCTGTCCGCTCCCACCGGACATCCGCCCATCCGGCATTCCGCCCGGCCCGAAGCCCTGTCTGCGACATCCTCGTCTTCTCGCGTGTATACCAAAAGCTTATAGTCATTTTCAATGGATGCACAATCATTCGATGAAAACACGGAAAGCACCGATACACTCCGCTCGCCGCTTTGTATGTGTCGGCACTTTCCGTCGCTTTTTTATCTCTTACTCATTTCCGAAAACATTACACCGGATACGCGCCGTTCTTGGTATCCGCCTGGGTCATATCCACCTTGTCCTGCTGGGCCTGGCGGTATTTGAAGAAGTCCGTTGCCACCTGAGGGAACAGGGCGTAGGAAAGCACGTCCTCGTCCTGCTGCTTCCACTCGCTCATCTCGCCTTCCAGCTTATCCATCTCGTTCTCCAGCATATCCGCATAGCGGCAGGTAATGCGCTCCTCGCCGGGGATAACCTTATCTATGATCTCCTGGTTCATGGGCTTGATGGTCTGTCCGTACTCACCGCGCAGCACAGCCTTGGTCTCCTTGGTAGCCATCTTGTAGCGCTCGCCCATGAGTACGTTGAACACGGCCTGGGTGCCCACGATCTGGGAGGAAGGGGTAACCAGAGGGGGCTCGCCCAGGTCCTTACGAACCTCGGGAATCTCCCTGAGCACATCGTAGTACTTATCCTCCGCGTTCTGCTCTTTCAGCTGGCTCACCATGTTGGAGAGCATGCCGCCGGGCACCTGGTACAGCAATGTCTTAATGTCCACGCCCATGACCTTGGGATTGAGCAGGCCGCTCTTTAAGCACTCGTCACGGTAAGGACGGAAGTAATCTGCGATCTCCGCCAGAAGATTCTGGTCGAAACCGGTGTCGTAAGGCGTGCCGCGGAATGTCTCTACCATAACCTCGGTAGCAGGCTGGGAGGTCCCCAGCGCAAAAGGACTCATGGCTGTATCGATGACGTCCACGCCGGCCTCTACGGCTTTCAGATATGTCATGCTGGCCACGCCGGAGGTATAGTGGGTGTGCAGCTGGATGGGCAGCTTGGTATTCTCTTTCATGGCCTTGATCAGCTCGGAAGCCTTGTAAGGCACCAGCAGACCTGCCATGTCCTTGATACAGATGGAATCCGCGCCCATCTCCTCGATCTTCTTGGCGGTGCTTGCCCAGTACTCCAGCGTATAGGCGTCGCCCAGGGTATAGGACAGGGCGATCTGAGCATGTCCTCTTCCCTCTTTCTGCTTCATCCTGTTGGTGGCGTTTACGGCCTCCTGCAGGTTACGCAGGTCATTGAGACAGTCGAAGATACGGATGATGTCGATACCGTTGGCGATGGATTTCTGCACGAACGCATCCACCACGTCGTCCGCGTAAGGGCGATATCCCAGGATATTCTGTCCGCGGAACAGCATCTGCAGCTTCGTATTCTTAAAGCCGTCGCGCAGCTTTCTGAGTCTGTCCCAGGGATCCTCTTTCAGGAAACGCAGGGAAGCGTCAAAGGTGGCGCCGCCCCAGCACTCCACGGAATGGTATCCCACCTTATCCATTTTCTCCACGATGGGAAGCATGAAATCCGTGGGCATTCTGGTCGCAATCAGAGACTGATGGGCGTCACGCAGTATCGTTTCCGTAATCTTGATCGGTTTCTTTGCTTGTTCTGACATTTACGAATTTCCTCCATAATGATTTATTGGTTTATAAGATTCCGTTATGCGCAGCTTAGAACACTCCGAAGATAGCCATAAAGGTTCCGGCCGCCACAGCGGTTCCGATAACGCCTGCCACATTAGGTCCCATGGCATGCATCAGCAGGAAGTTGGTGGGATCCGACTCGGCGCCCACTTTCTGGGACACACGGGCCGCCATAGGCACTGCGGACACGCCTGCGGAACCGATCAGCGGATTGATCTTGCCATGGGTAGCCTTGCACATAATCTTGCCGAACAGAACGCCCGCCGCAGTGCCGAACGCAAAGGCGATCAGGCCCAGTGCAACGATTTTTAAGGTATCCCAGTTCAGGA
This sequence comes from Lachnospiraceae bacterium, assembly GCA_022799755.1. Taxonomy (GTDB): domain Bacteria; phylum Bacillota; class Clostridia; order Lachnospirales; family Lachnospiraceae; genus Acetatifactor. The sequence goes on along the minus strand of JAAWOU010000095.1, from coordinate 2,717 downwards.
ATGCCTCTGCGCTGGTAGTGGCGCCCACGGAAGTACCCAAGAGGATAACCACGATATACATCATGGCATTGGAAGCCGTCTCGGTGAGCTGGCGTACCACGCCGGACTCCCTGAACAGATTGCCCAGCATCAGCATACCCACCAAAGGAGCGGTGGTGGGCAGAATCAGACACACCACGATGGTAACGATGATGGGGAACAGGATCTTCTCCAGCTTTGATACCGGACGAAGCTGGCCCATCTTGATCTTCCGCTCTTTCTCCGTGGTCATGAGCTTCATGATAGGCGGCTGGATAATGGGCACCAAGGACATGTAGGAATATGCCGCCACTGCGATGGGTCCCAGGATGGCCGTCTGCCCCAGCTTGCTGGCCAGGAAGATGGAGGTAGGGCCGTCGGCGCCGCCGATGATGGAGATGGCTGCCGCCGCCATGTCATTGAATCCTAAGAAAATGGCCCCGAAATATGCCGCAAAAATACCGAACTGTGCCGCCGCGCCCAGAAGAAAGCTCTTGGGGTTGGCGATCAGGGGACCGAAGTCCGTCATCGCGCCCACACCCATGAAGATCAGGGAGGGCAGGATAGCCCACTCGTCCAGTAAATAGAAGTAATACAGTAAGCCGCCCACACCGTTGGAGGCGTCCTCCGCATGGAGCATGATGTCAGGATAGATGTTCACCAACAACATGCCAAAGGCTATGGGAGTCAGAAGCAAGGGCTCAAACTCATGCCGGATAGCCAGATAAAGGAAAATGCATGCAACCGCAATCATCAGATAGTTTCCCCAAGTCAGATTGAAGAACGCCGTCTGATGGATTAGGTTGTTCAGCGTTGAAGCTATATAATCCATTTGTTGACCTCCTGTTGTTTTTAGCGATAAACAGGCGCTTTACGCCCACGCCACATTAATTCAAAGTAGCCAATACAGCGCCGGCCTCTACAGCATCGCCCACTGCCACGTCTACGCTGGCAACAGTACCGTCTTCAGGAGCCACAACAGGGATTTCCATCTTCATTGCCTCAATAATGACGACTGCATCGCCTTTCTTCACCGCATCGCCGACTTTCTTCTCCAGCTTAAACACTTTGCCTGCCGCGCCTGCCTCGATCTTGATGCTGCCTGCGCCGCCTGCGGGTGCTGCCTTGGGTGCTGCTGCGGGCGCAGCCTTAGGTGCTGCCTTGGGCGCCGCCGGAGCCTTTGCCGCCGCGGGAGCGCCGGATGTGTTCTCTTCTACCACTACATCATATACATTTCCGTTCACGGTAATTGTATAATTCTTCATTTTTTATTTCCTCCTAAATAGATTGCTAGATTGTTTTATTTGATTCACTTATCTTCTTCTGATGGAACGCACTACAAAGCCGTCTGTGGTGACAGCGCCCTGGCTGGCTGCGATTGCCGCCGCGATAACGGCTACCAGCTCACAGTCGTCTGTCTCCTCTTCTCCGATGGTCTCCTGCTCCACGATCTGTGTCACGGCATTGTCCACACCCGAGCTTTCCGCCGCAGGAGCTTTCTTCTTCGCCATGCTCTCCTGAATCTTGGGGATCACCCTAAAGGCCGAGATGATCATGCTGATCAGAATCAATACGGCGAATACGGTTCCCATGCCGATCAGGGTGTTGAGGCCCGCATTGGCCATCAGCTCGCCTGCCGTGGAACTGGGATTCAAGGCAGCTGACTTCAGCGTCAGGAACATATCGTTGGAAAAGATGATCTCTGCCGTGGCGTTCTTCTTCTCGCCGGTGACTTCGACTTCCACGACAATCTCACTGTCGTCAACCGTCACCGTACTTCCGTTGGTTCCCGTAAGGGCTCCCATGGATTCCCCCGCAGAGCGGAAAGATTCAATTCCCGATTTGAACGCGTTTCCATCCACCTGGATATTGTACTGCATGTTCAGCATATACTCGATTTCTTCCGCCGTATACTCGCTAAACGATTCTGCCGCAGCGTCATCCATATACTGAGCGAACAGATTGAGCACCATCTGGTCCGCTAGCTGCTGTGCGTTGTTCGCCTTGTACTGTCCGTATTCCGACAGTTCCTCCCCGCTTCCGCAGGCTGTCAGTCCGAGCAGACAGGTAATCGTACACAGAATGGCTATCAATTTCTTCATATTTATATCACCCTTTCTATACAGTTCCGTGCTTTTTGGCAGGGCGTTCCTCGCTCTTGGTGAAGAGCATCTCAAAAGCGCCGATAACGTACTTTCTGGTGTCAGCGGCCTCTACGATCTGGTCCACATACCCCCTTCTTGCGGCACTTCCCGCGCTGCAGTTTAACGCGTCGTACTCTGCAGCTTTCTCATTGATGACGCTTGCGCCCTGGCCGTCATACATGATCTTCGCGGCAAGCTTGCCCTCCATGGTGCCGATCTGGGCATCCGGCCAGCACATGGTAATATCCGCGCCGATGGCTTTGGAGTTCATGGCGATGGCCGCAGTGCCGAGAGCCTTGCCTACGATGACATTTACCTTGGGAACCGTAGCATTGGCAAAAGCATAGGTGAGCTTTGCAGCCGCCTTTGCGATTCCTTTTTCGGAGCACACGGTGGCCTGATAACCCTTTACATTGGTCAAAGTCAGCACCGGAATCTCGAATGCGTCGCAGAAGTTCACGAAATCGGCCGCTTTCTCACAGCCCTCCTTGGACAGGACAGGCTCGAGCTTCTGTGCTACCTTTCCGTCCTCGTCGCATATCTCGCTGCGGTTGG